>CAZBIP010000055.1:9561-17249 GCA_964491885.1 uncultured Vicinamibacterales bacterium | reverse complement strand
CCGGACGCCGCCGCCGCGCAGGCCACGTTCAACGCGTTCCTGAAGGCGCTGAACGCTTCGCCGCTTCTCGGCCGACCGGCTGAACCTCCCTCGCTGCGCGTGCGCACGGCCGACGCGCCCGAAGAACCGACGCCGCCGGCCGCGCCGTCCGAGCCGCTTCCCGAACCCGCCGAAAGCGCCGCCCGCGAGATCGACGTGCGGCGCAGCGCGCCGGCGGGCCCTGCATACATCGAGGTCGCGCGCGACGGCCGCCTGTACCGCATCCCGCTCCGGCGCCAGGCGGGCAACCTGGAGCTCGAACGCCGGAACGAGGAAATCCGCGAGCGCCAGCGGCAGGCCGTGGCGGCACGGGAGGCATCCGCGGCATCCGCGCTCCGCACGGTGGCGGCGACCGGAGAGCCGCCCGCGCGCCATCCCGCGAGCGCGATCGACTTCACGCTGCGCTACGAGGTGGCGAAGTGACGCGCGCCTCCGGACGCTTCTCGGAGGCGCTCGAGCGCCTGCTGCCGTTCCTCGTGATCGCGGCCATCGTGGCGATCGGCTACATGGCGGTCGTCCGGCCGCGCCTCGATGCCTGCCTCGCCACGCGGGCCGACGCGGCCGCGCTCCGCCAGCGCGTGCAGACGCTGCAGGCCTCGGTCGAGCGCTCGCGCGCGCTGGCTCCCGCGGACACGCAGGCCTCGCTCGCGGCCTTCGAGGCGCGCGTGCCGGGCGACGACACCGTCGCCGACGTCGCCGCGCTCCTCGCGAGGGCCGTGCTCGACAGCGCGCCCGCCGGTCAGCTTCGCGGGTTCACCATCGAGACGGGCGACCGCCCAGGCCTGGAAGCCCGCTCCGCACCTCGCGGCGCCGCGCAGGACCCGGGCACGGCACGGACCATCGACGGCCCGGACCCGCGCTTCGGACTGTTCCCGCACGCGGTCACCTGGACCCCGGTGCGCGTGACGTTCGAATCCACCTTCCAGGCCATCGGCACGTTCCTCTCGAAGGTCCGGGACCTGCCGACGCTCGTCGAAATCAGGTCCGCGCGGCTGACCCGCGGGCTGCCGCTCATGAAACTCGAGGTCGTCATCCGCGTCTACCAGCGGGGCGCGCAGGGAGGGGAGGGCAGCAGGCCATGACCGTCCGCCCGGTCCACCTCCGCCTCGCGCTCGTCGCGCTCGCCGCGGCCGCGCTCTACAACGTGTGGCACTTCGCGCTGCGCGATCGGCCCGCCCAGACGACTCCCGCGTCGATCCAGGCGCAGCTCGCGCGGGAAGCCGCCGAGGCGCCGCTCATCGTGACGCCGTCGGTCGGGCCCGCGGCGTCCGGGTCGGCCTCCGCTTCGGCCGCGCCGGACCCGCTCACGATGCCCGCGCCGCCGCGCATCGACCTGTCGGCGCCGCTGCCGCTCGCGCGCGACCCGTTTCTCTTCGGCGACGAGTCGCGGCAGGTCGAGTCCCCCGCTGCCGCTCCGATCGCCGCGGCCCCGCTGCCCTCGGTCCGCTCGGTGCTCTTCTCGGCCGAGCGCCGCCTCGCGCTCGTCGACGGCCGCATCGTCGGCATCGGCGAGCCGGTGGGCGGCTACACGGTTGTCGAGATCGAACGCGACGCGGTGGTCTTCGGGACGCCGGCCGGGACCCGCGTCCGGGTCTCGCTGCGCGATCCGGCGGTGCGGGTGCCCGCGCCGTGACGAGCGTGTGCGCCGTGACGCACGCCCCCTCGACGGCTCCCCGGCGCCACGCGGGCGCGGCCGCGCGCGCCGCGTCGCATTGACGGCGGCCCTTCGTTGCGTTTGACTGTATGCCTATGTTCCACGTGCTCGTGATCGACGACGACGAACAAATGCAGTTCTTCCTCAACGAGGCGCTGCGGCGGCAGGGGTATGCCGTGACGCTGCGGCGCACCGCCGAGGAGGGCCTGCAGGTGCTGAAGTCGGACGCGGCGGATCTCGTGCTGCTCGACATCCGCCTGCCCGGCATGAGCGGGCTCGATGCCGTCGCCGAGGTCCTGAAGATCGACCCGCGGGTGCCCATCATCATGATGACGGCCCACGGGACGCGCGACACGGCCATCGAGGCCATCCGGCGCGGCGCGTACGACTACTTCACGAAGCCCTTCCGTCTCGAGGAGATGGAGATCGTCATCCGCCGGGCCCTGGACAAGCGGAAGCTCTACTTCGAGATCGAGCGGCTGCGCGAGGAACTGGCGAGCGCGCCGGGCCACGACTGGGCCAACACGAAGAGCCAGGCGATGGGCGAGGTGACGCACCTCATCGAGCGCGCGGCGCCGACCGACTCCACCGTGCTGATCCTCGGCGAGAGCGGCGTGGGCAAGGAGCTGGTCGCGGAGTGGATCCACGAGCGGTCCGCGCGGAAGCACCGTCCCTTCGTGCGCCTCAACTGCGCGGCCATTCCCGAGACGCTGCTCGAATCGGAACTGTTCGGGTACGAGCGCGGCGCCTTCACGGGCGCGCAGCAGCGCAAGCCCGGCAAGTTCGAACTGGCCGACGGCGGCACGCTCCTGCTCGACGAGATCGGCGACATGACGCTCTCGACGCAGGCCAAGATCCTGCGCGTCCTGCAGAGCCGGACGGTCGAGCGCGTCGGCGGCACGACGACGGTGCGCGTGGACGTCCGGATCCTCGCGAGCACCAACAAGGACCTGCTCCGCAGCGTGCGCGACGGCAGCTTCCGCGACGACCTCTACTTCCGCCTCAACGTGATCACGCTCAACGTCCCGGCGCTGCGCGAGCGGCGCGAGGAGATCCCGGGGCTGGTCGATCACTTCCTCGCCGAGGCCAACAAGCGCCTCGGCCGATCCATCAAGCGGCTGTCGTCGGACGCGATGGCGGCGCTGATGGCGTACGACTGGCCGGGCAACATCCGCGAGCTGAAGAACGCCATCGAGCGCGCGGCCGTCGTCACCGACGGCGAGATCGTCACGCTGTCGAGCCTGCCGCCGCCCATCCGGCCCGCCGGCGTGGGCCTCGTGGCGGGCGTGGCCAGCCAGGGGTGGGACGGGCCCGGCGTGCTGTCGCTCGACGAGAAGATGACCCAGCTCGAGCGCGCGTTCGTCATCGAGGCGCTGTCGCGCACGGGCGGCGTCCAGGCGCAGGGCGCGCGGATGCTGGGCATCACCGAGCGCAGCATGTGGCACCTCGTGAAGAAGCACCGCATCGAGGTGGACAAGATCAAGGAGCGGGCCCAGGCGTCCGGGGCCTGACCGACGCCGATGATCGGACCCGTGCTCGTCGCCGCGCGCGCCATCACGCAGGAGCAGCTCGACCGCGCGGTCGAGCGGCAGCGCGCGTCTGGCGGGACTGTCGGCGACGCGCTCGTGGCGACCGGCGCGATCTCGGAAACGGCGCTGGCCGAGGCGCTCGCGCGCGAGGCGCGAGTCGCATACACGGACCTCGCGGACGACGAACCCGATACGGAGGCCGCGGCCCTGATCCCCGAGGCGACGGCCCGGAGCGCGTGGCTGGTGCCCGTCGCGCGTCGTGGCGAGCCGAGTGCCGGGAGCGAAGTCGCGGACCCTGCCGGGAAGCGCGTCGGAAACCGCGTCGCCATTCGCGTGCGCGTCGCGCAAGCCGACCCCTTCGACGTCGTCGTGGCGGACGAGATCCAGCGCATGGTCGGCGCGCCCGTCGACGTCGTCTGCGCGCCGAAGCCCGCGATCGCGCGGCTCCTCGACGCCGCCTACGGGTCCGGCTCCGGAAGCCGGCTGCGGCCGCTCATCGACGAGGCCGCGGCCTCGCTCGGCGGCCCCTTCGAAGACGGCCCGACCGGGTCGTCGCCCGTCGTGCGGCTCGCCGACGCGCTCCTGCACGACGCGGTGACGGCAGGCGCGACCGACCTTCACCTGGAGCCGGACGAGTCGCTCGTCCACGTCCGCCACCGCGTCGACGGCGTCCTGCGTCACGTCGACACCCTGCCGCGCGAACTTCAGGCTCCGGTCGTGTCGCGGCTGAAGGTGATGGCCGGGCTCGACATCGCCGAGCAGCGCCTGCCGCAGGAGGGCCGCATCAGCCAGCCAGTGGCTGGCCGGCCGATGGACTTCCGCGTGTCGTGCTTCCCGACCGTGTTCGGCGAGAAGGCCGCGATCCGCATTCTCGAGCAGGACAAGCTCGTCCGCGGGCTCACCGACCTCGGCTTGAACCGGCGGGGGCTCGGCCTCTTCCAGGACCTGCTCGGCCGGTCGCGCGGCATCGTGCTCGTGACGGGCCCGACCGGCGCCGGCAAGACGACGACGCTGTATTCGGCGCTGAACGTACTCGGCGGGCGCGTGCGCAACATCATGACCGTCGAGGACCCGGTCGAGTTCGAGTTCCCGTCCATCCGCCAGACGCAGGTCCGGCCGCGGGCGGGGCTCACGTTCGCGACGGCGATCCGATCGATGCTCCGGCAGGACCCCGACGTCATCATGGTCGGCGAGATCCGCGATCCCGAGACCGCGGAGCTGGCGGTGCGCGCGGCGCTCTCCGGCGTCCTCGTCTTCTCGACGCTGCACACGCAGGACGCGGCGGGCGCGGTGCCGCGGATGATGGACATGGGCGTCGAGCCGTACCTGCTCGCGTCGACGATGGCCGGCGTGGTGGCGCAGCGCCTCGTGCGGCTGGTGTGCCCGCAGTGCAAGGCGCCGGCGTCGTATTCGACCGCGATGCTCAACCGCGTCGGGCTGACGCCCGCGGACGGCGTGACGCTCTTCAAGGGCGCCGGCTGCGACGCCTGCGAGGGGTCCGGCTACCGGGGCCGCACGGGAGTCTTCGAGATCCTGATGATCGACGCGGCGATGCGCGATCTCATCGGCGAGCGCGCCGACTCGCGGCGGATCCGCGACACGGCCGCGCGCGCCGGATTCAAGTCGATGCGGGACGATGCGTTGTCGAAGGCGGTGCTGGGGCAGACCACCCTCGAGGAAGTGATCCGGGTGTCGTCGGAGTGAGCGGTCGCGCGATGCCTGAGTACTCGTACGTGGCGATCGGGCGGGACGGGCGGAGGGTGACGGGCCGTGCCGTGGCCGCGAGCGAAGAGGCGCTGGCCGGCCAGCTGCGCGGGCAGGAGCAGTATCTGGTCGAAGCCGGGACGGCCGGCTCTGCGGCAGCAGACGGGGCCGGCGAGACCGGCGGGGCCGGCGGGGCCGAGGGCGGCGCTGGCGTCCTGGCGCGGCTCTCGTCCATCCGCGTCCTCGACCGCGTGACCCGGCGCGACGTGATCTTCTTCACGAGCCAGCTCGCCGCGATTGTCGGCGCGGGCGTGAACCTGGTGGACGGGCTGCGCGACATCGAGGCGCAGACCGTCAAGGCGCCGCTCAAGACCATCATCGGCGACGTCCGGCGCGGCGTGGAGCGGGGCCAGAGCCTGTCCGCCGCGATGGAGCGGCACCCGGCGGCGTTCAACGAGCTCTACGTCAGCGTCGTGCGGGCCGGGGAGGCCAGCGGGCACGTGGACCGCGCCCTCGACGACCTGGTGCAGCAGCTCGAGTGGCAGGAGTCGGTGGCGGGCAAGGTGCGCGAAGCCTCGACGTATCCGCTCATCGTCGTCGGCCTGCTGGCGGTGCTGCTGACCGTGCTCGTGGGGTTCACCATCCCGCGGTTCGCCCGCGTCTATCAGAACGTGAACGCGAACCTGCAGCTGCCGGCGCCGACGCGCGCGGTGCAGGCCGTGGCGACGTTCGCGGCGTCGAACGCGCTCGTGATCGCGCTGGCGCTCGTCGTGGCGTACTTCCTCTACCGGCTGCGCGTGCAGGCGCCGGGCGGCGCGGTGTGGCGCGACCGGTGGCTGCTGCGCGTGCCCGTCGTCGGGGACGTGGCGCGCAAGCTGGCGCTGTCGCGGTTCGCGCACGTCTTCGGCAGCCTGCACCAGTCGGGCGTCGAGGTGGCGCCGTCGCTCTCGCTCGTCGAGCGGGTGATCGGCAACGCGTACATCGCCCAGCGATTTCGCGCCGCCGTGTCGCGCGTGCTCGCCGGCGAGCCGCTGTCGCGGGCGCTGACGGCGGTGGGGGAGTTCTCGCCCCTCGTCATCCAGATGGTGGCGCTCGGCGAGAAGACCGGGGACATGTCGAAGTCGCTGCAGCAGGTCCGGCAGTACTACGACAAGGAAGTCGATCGATCCGTCACCCGGGCGATCACCGTGTTCGGGCCCGTGGCGCTGGGATCGCTGGCCCTGGTGTTCGTCCTGATCGCCGTGGCCTTCTACCTGCCGATGTTCAACCTGGCGAGGGCCCTGAACCGATGACCCCGAACGACGCGCGCGCCCGCGGGTTCACGCTGATCGAGGCGGCGGTCGTCCTCGCCGTGCTGGCGATTCTCGCGGCCGCGATCACGCCGATGGTCCTGCAGCAGATCGTCGACGCCAGGATCGAGACGACGAGGCGCGAGGCGCGGCTGCTGCACGAGGCCATCCTCGGGCGGCCCGACGTGCCGGGCAGCTTCGGGTTCTTCGGAGACATGGGGCGGTGGCCGGCGACGTTCGAGGAACTCGTGAGGCCGGGCCCCGGGACGCCCCCGTACAGCACGGCGACGTTCCGGAACGTGGGTATGGGATGGAAGGGCCCCTACATCAATGCGGGGGACGTGCCCGGCGACTTCCTGACGGACGGCTTCGGGCGGCCGTACAGGGGGGCGTCCATCGGCCAGGTGCGGAGCGCCGGGGCGGACGGGGTGTTCGAGACGGCTGACGACATCGTGTATCCGCCGGTGCGGCCCAATCCGACCGGGCGGCTGATGGTGACGGTGAAGCGGATGTCGTCGGAGGACGCGAGCTACACGCTGGACCCGGCCGGGTACACCGTCCGGCTGTACTACTCGAGCGCGGGGCAGCAGGCGTATCTCGACGACAGCGTCGCCCCCTTCGTGTTCGAGAACGTCCCGCAGGGCGTCCATGCCATCGCGGTGCTGCGGATGAAGAACGACCCGCCGCTGGCGGTCGTGCAGGACACGATCCAGGTGTTCGGCGGCGGCGCCTCCCGCCTCGTCGAACTCATCTTCCGCCTCTGAACCGGTGGAATTGGTGACACTTTCCAATTCCGGCACTCGCCCTGGAATTGGAAAGTGTCACCAATTCGTGTCGCCAACTCGCGTGCTACACTCGCGAACTGCTCCCGGCCGCCGGAGCCGTCAGGAACCGGTTGGACGGGTTTGCCGTCTTTTAACGATTGAGGGTCCGTTGGCCCGGGACGGTTCCCGGCTCGCCTGGTGGACGACAGCTCATGGCCTTGATTGAAACGACCGACCTCTGGAAGACGTACGTCGTGGGCACCGAGGAGATCCACGCCCTCCGCGGCGTCGATGTGCACATCGAGCGCGGGGAGTACGTGGCCATCATGGGGCCGTCCGGGTCGGGCAAGTCGACGCTGATGAACCTGATCGGCTGCCTGGACACGCCGAGCAAGGGAAGCTACCTGCTGAACGGCAAGCAGGTGGGCCAGATGGACGACGACGAGCTCGCGCGGATCCGGAACGAAGAGATCGGCTTCGTCTTCCAGACGTTCAACCTGCTGCCGCGGGCGACGGCGCTCCACAACGTCGAGCTGCCCCTGGTGTACGCCGGTGTGCCCGCGAAGGATCGCGTCGCCCGCGCGAAGACGGCGCTCGACAAGGTCGAGCTCGCGGATCGCATGACGCACCGCCCGAACCAGCTCTCCGGCGGCCAGCGGCAGCGCGTGGCCATCGCGCGGGCGCTCGTGAACAACCCGTCGATCGTGCT
>CAZBIP010000055.1:0-9461 GCA_964491885.1 uncultured Vicinamibacterales bacterium | reverse complement strand
CTGCTGCTGCAGGTCCATGAACAGGTTGACGATCTGCGCCTGGACGGACACGTCCAGCGACGACACGGGCTCGTCGGCCACCAGGAAGCTCGGTTCGAGGGCGAGGGCGCGGGCCAGGCCGATGCGCTGGCGCTCGCCGCCGCTGAACTCGTGCGGGTAGCGGCCGGCCCGGCCGGCGTCGAGGCCGACCATCTCGAACAGCTCGCGGACGCGCGCGCGGCGATCGGCGGCGGTGCCGACGCGGTGGATGACGAGGCCTTCCTCGACAATCGCGCCGGCCCGCATCCGCGGATCGAGCGACGCGAGCGGGTCCTGAAACACCATCTGCATCTGCCGCCGCGCTTCGCGCAACCGGGCCGGGGGCATCGCGAACACGTCCTCGCCCCGGAACTCGAACGATCCGGCCGACGGCTCGACGAGCCGCAACATGCACCGGCCGGTCGTCGTCTTGCCGCAGCCGGACTCGCCGACGAGGCCGACGATCTCGCCCTCCTCTATCGACAAGTCGACGCCGTCCACGGCCGGAATCCGCACCGCCCGCCTCCACGGCGCCACGCGGCGCGTGAAGTGCTTCCGGAGGCCGCGGACCTCGACCAGCGCCATCAGGCGGCCCCTTCCCGGCGAAGACACCGCACCTCGCGGCCGGGCGCCACGACGGTCACCTGCGGACGCCTCGCGTCGCACGCCTCGACCCGCTCGGCGCAGCGCGGCGCGAACGCGCACCCCGGCGGCAGGCTGGCCAGGTTCGGCACGGCGCCTGGGATCGCCGGCAGGCGGCTCCCCGGTTCCCCGCCCGGCCGTGACGCCAGCAGGCCGCGCGTATAGGGATGGCTGGGCGCGGCCAGTACCTCGGCGGCGCCCCCGGCTTCGACGATGCGCCCGGCGTACATCACCGCGATGCGGTCAGCCGCCCGCGCGACGACGCCGAAGTCGTGGGTGACGAGGAGCAGCGCGAGGCCCAGCCGGTCGCGCAGGTCGGCCAGCAGGCCGAGGATTTCCGCCTGGATTCCGGCATCGAGCGCGGTCGTGGGCTCGTCGGCAATCAGCAGGGCGGGCTCGCACGCGATCGCCGCCGCGAGGAGCACCCGCTGCTTCATGCCGCCCGACAGCTGGTGCGGATAGTCGCGGGCGCGCCCGGCGGCGTCGGGGATGCGGACCATGTCGAGCAGTTCGACGGCGCGCGCGCGGGCCGCCGCGCCGGACGCGCGGCCGTGCACCTCGAGGGCCTCGGCGATCTGGCTGCCCACCGTGAAGACCGGGTTGAGCGCGGCCGACGGCTCCTGGAACACGAACCCGATCCGCGCGCCCCGGACCCGCCGCATTTCCGCCTCGGGCCGGCCGGTCAACTCCCGCCCCTCGAAGCGGACCGATCCGCCGGCAATCCGTCCTGGCGCCGGCACCAGCCCGGCGATCGAGAGCGCCGTCACCGACTTGCCGCACCCGGATTCGCCGACCAGGCCGAGGGTCTCGCCCCGGGCGATCCGGAAGCTCACGTCGTCGGCCGCCCGCACGGGGCCACGACTACCCTGGCGGGCCCCGGCGAACTCCACCGTGAGGCCGCGGACGTCGAGGAGCGGCTCGCGCTGCGAGATGGCTACCATGGGTGGATTCAGGCCCGCGCCAGGCCTCGCATCTTAGCACAGCCGATCCGGGCTAACCTTTGACACGGCCACGGGTTGGAGCCTATGATCGAGCGGTGTCCGTCCATAGTGGAAGGCAAGATGGGGAGTAGAGCAATCATGAGTAAGCGCGGGTGGGGACTGACGCCGCTGGTCATTGCCCTGTTCATTCTGTCCGCGGTGGCGTTCGTGCCCGTCGTGGCTCAGCAACAGGCTCCGAAAGTCGACAAGAAAGTCGCCAAGGCGCAGGAGCAGGATCTCGACGCGGTCGTGCGGGCCGCCAACGCGGCCCTGATGACCGGGACGCTTCCGACCGACTACACGATGACCCTCCGGCACGACTTCCTGAAGGCCCAGGATGGCAAGACGTTCGTGCCCTTCACCGTCACGTTCGACTCGGCGCAAGCGCCGGCGGGCCAAGCGATAACGCTGTTCGTCCGGGTGGTCAACAAGAACCCGCCGGCGGCGGCTCCGGCCGACGAGAAGGCCAAGAAGGACGCCTCCAAGAACAAGAAGGACAACCTGCCGGAGTTCGTGCACCAGGACGCGTCCTTCATCACGCTGGCGGCCCCGGCCAAGGCGGGCGACCCGTACAAGATCAGCCGCGCGTTCGCGGTGCTGCCGGGCGAGTACGACGTCTACGTGACCCTGAAGGACCGCCTGCCCGTCGACGCGAAGAACCGCGACAAGACGGCCACGAAGACCGGCATCCACAAGCAGACGGTCACCGTGCCGAACCTGTGGGTGGACGACCTGCTGACGAGCTCCGTCATCGTGGCGGACAAGGTCGAGGCGCTCACCGAGCCGCTCACCCGCGAGCAGCAGATCGAGCAGCCGTACACGTTCGGGATGACCCAGATCGTCCCGTCGCTCTCGAACACCTTCTCGAAGAAGGGCGAAATCTCGCTGGTGTTCCTCATCTACAACACCGCGCAGGGCGCCGACAAGAAGCCGGACGTGAGCGTCGACTACAGCTTCTACCAGAAGGTCGCGGACGCCGAGAACGGCGAGAAGTTCTTCAACAAGACCAACCCGCAGGTGTTCAGCGCGAAGACCCTTCCGCCGCAGTTCGACCCGGCGCTGGGGCACCAGTTGGTGGCCGGCCAGTCGCTGCCGCTCGGGAGCTTCCCGGAGGGCAACTACCGGCTCGAGATCAAGGTGACCGACAAGCTTTCGGGCAAGTCGATCACGCACAACGTGACGTTCACCGTCACGGCCTGACGGCGCCTGGACGGGGGCCGGAAGCCAGCGGCGCCGCGCGGTCCGTGACGGACTGGCGAGAGATGCAATGAGACGCCTTTCCACGCTCGTGGTTGCGGCCGGCCTCGTGTGCCTCGTCTCGTGGTCTGCTCCGGCCGAAGCGCAGCAGGCGGAACGGCCCTCCGACTCGACGCTCGCGCACGCCGGCGCCGGCTCCATCCGCGGCCTCGTCTTCGACACCCACGGGCGGCCGCTCGTGGGCGCGATGGTGTCGGCGCTCGGCTCGACGGTCGTCTTCGCCCTCACCGGCCGGGACGGCCGGTTCCTCCTGAACCCGCTGCCGCCCGGCGCCTACACCGTCCGCGTGCACCTCGACGGGTTCGCCCCGTCGCCGCGGCAGATGGTGGAGGTGCGGCCCAACGACCTGCCGTCGGTGGTGTCGGTCTCGATGAAGGCCCTCGCCGCGTCGAGCGCGGCATCCGACGCGCGCCCGGTGCTGGCGGCGGGCCTGATCCCGTTCGACGGCGCGGCATCCGCCGCCTCGCCCGAGCCCTCCGGTCGGGACGACGCCGACCATGACCACGGCGAAACGGCGTGGCGGCTCCGCCACCTGAAGCGCGGCGTCCTGAAGACCATCGACATCGGCGTGGCCACTCCAGCTCCCTCGGAGCCGGGTCTGAAGGTCGAACCGATCGAGCCGGCCCCGTTCATGGGCCGCCTGTTCGGGTCGTCGTCGCGGTACGCCGCGTCGCTCTTCAACGACTTCCCCCTGACCGGGCAGGTGAACCTCGTCACGACGAGCTCGTTCGGCGGGCCTGCCTTCGACGCGAAGACGCCGTCGAATGCCGTCGACCTGTCAACGGTGGCCTACCTCTCGCTCGGGTCCAGCGCCGGGTCGCTCGGCTCGTGGTCGCTCGGGGCCGCGACGAGCCCCGGCAACGTCGGGTCCTGGTACGTCAACGGGTCCCTGACCGCCCGCGCCCTTTCCACCCACCGCTACGTGGCCGGCCTGACCTTCAGCACGCAGCGCGTCAGCGCCGCGGACCCGTTCGCGCTCAGCGCGATCCGCGGGAGTTCGCGCTCGGTCGGCCGCGTCTACGCGTTCGACGAGTGGGTCGTCTCGAAGCGGGTCGCGGTCGGGTACGGCCTGTCGTACATGTGGCAGGACTTCGTCTCGTCGGGCCGGCTCGTGAGTCCCAGGCTCGCGGTGACGGTGAGCCCAGCCGACCGGCTCCGCGTGAAGGCCGTCGTGTCGCGGTCCGCGTTCGCGCCGGGCGCGGACGAGTTCCTGAACGCGCTGGACTCGCCGGCCGGAGTGTGGCTGCCGCCGCAGCGATCGTTCTCGCCGTGGTCGAGCCGGGAGGCCCTGCGGTCGCAGACGACGGACCACTTCGAACTGTCGCTCGAGCGCGACGTCGCGGCCTACGTCGTGGGCGTGCGGACGTTCCGCCAGAACGTGCGCGACCAGGCGGGCGCCCTGTTCTCCGGGCCGTCCGTCGAGCACCCGTCGGCGAGCCGCAGCCATTTCTATCTCGCCACGCTCGGCGACGTGACGGCGCGCGGCTGGGGCGTCCGGCTGAGCCGGCCGATCCTGGGGGCCGTGCGCGGCGGGCTCGACTACTCGGAGACGCGCGCGGAATGGGCCGGGAAGTCGTCCGCCGCGATGACCGAGTGGTTCGGCGCGAGCGGCCGTCCGGAGCAGTCGCGGACCCGGGACCTGACGGCGTCGCTCGAAACCGACATTTCGCCGACGGCAACCCGCGTGTTCGTCCTCTACCGGCTGAATTCCGGCTTCGCCCGGCAGACGCCCGACATGCAGACCTCCGGGTTCGACCGCCGTTTCGACGTGCAGGTCAACCAGGCGCTGCCCTTCCTTCGCTTCACCCAGGCCGACTGGGAAGTGCTGGTCGCCGTCTGCAACCTGTTCGGCGACACCGGCGGCGAACGCTCGGTGTACGACGAACTCCTCGTCATCCGCCCGCCAACCCGGGTGGTGGGAGGCCTCCGGGTCCGCTTCTAGCTCAGTCCGCCGCCGGACCGCGAACGATCCACTTCGTTGAAGGGATCATTCGCTTGGTTGGATCCTGCGCGGACGCGTCCTTGCTAGAGCGGGCTAAATTATTGAATATAAACGCTTTGTAAGACTCGTCACCACCCCGGTCACTGGTATGTCGATTGCTGCGATTTTCAGTGACGAGGACTGCGCGCGACGCTGATGCCAGACAACCATCTCCGGACAGCGGAATCTAGGCGGTCGGCGGCCGTGGCGGGCCGTCCGGGCCCGGTTGGCTGGTTCGCGGCGCTGGCGCTCGTCGCGGTGCTCCTCGGGCTCGGTGCGGCGAACATCTACGTCCGGGCGACGTGGCACGAGTTCGAGGACGGGGTGCTCTGGCTGGCCCGTCCGAACGGCGTCACGGCGGTCGAGCTGGCGGACCACGCGGCTGCCGGGCAGGCGGGCGTGCGCGTCGGCGACGTCCTGCTCGCCATCGACGGGCAGCCGGCCGACGGCCCCGCCGATGTCGCCGAAGCGGCCCACCGGGCAGGCAAGGACGCCCCGCTCACCTACACGCTTCTGCGCCTGGGGACGCGCGAGGTCGTCCAGGTCAGGCTGGCTCGCATCCCGCAGGGCAACAGCGTCCTGTATTTCATCCTGGCCGCGATTGGCATCGTCACGCTGCTCGCCGGCACATGGGTGCGTCTTCTGCGAAGACCGTCCGATCCCTCATCCTGGCACCTGTTCTGGCTGACGGTGGCGTTCTTCGGCGTGTTCACCTTCTCGTTCTCGGGCAAGTTCAACCGGCTGGACTGGGTGTTCTACTGGGCGGATGCCGCGGCGCTGCTGGCGCTCGCGCCCATGCTGCTGCACTTCACGCTCGTGTTCCCGGAGCGGCCTGGGAACTGGGCGCGGACGCCGGTCGGCGGCCGCCTGCTGCCGCTCCTGTATCTGCCTGCCCTCGCGATGCTGGCGGCGCGCGTCATGGCCGTCACGCGGCTGGAGGCCACGCCCGGGCTCCTGCGGCTCGTCGAATGGCTGGACCGGCTCGAGCCGCTCTACCTCGGGGCCTGCCTGCTTGGCGCGCTTGCCGTGCTCCTGCACGCCCTGTCGCGCGTGAAATCGGTGACGGCGCGGCGCCAGGTGCGGTGGATCCTGGGCGGCACGGCGCTCGGCGGCGCGCCGTTCGCGCTCGGCTACGCGCTGCCGTTCGCGCTCGGGGCCACGCCGTCGGTCCAGATGGAACTGCTCGCGGTGCCCCTGGGACTGGTCCCGCTCGCGTTCGTGTCGGCCATCGTGCGGTACCGGCTGTGGGACGTCGAGGTCATCATCAAGCGCGGCCTGGTCTACACGGCCGCCCTCGCGGCGGCCGCGGCCCTGTACGCGGTCCTGCTCCAGGCCGCCGGGTGGGTCTTCCCGGACGGCGCGGCGAACACGGTCATCGCCGTGCTGGGCACGCTCGTGGCGGTGCTGCTGGCCCGGCCGATGAAGGACGCGGTCCAGAACGTGCTGGACCGCGCGTTCTACCGCGACCGGTACGACTACCGGCGCGCGCTGGTCGGGTTCGCCCGCGACCTCAACACGGACCTGGATCTCTCGCGGCTCAGCGAGCGCCTGGTGACGCGCATCTCGGAGACGCTGGTCGTCGATCGCATCTCGCTGATGGTGGCCGACGATGCGGCCGGGGTGTTCCAGCCGGTGCGCGCGGTGGGGTTCGTCGGCGATCCGCCGGCGCTGCGCCTCGACTCGGGCGTGGGGGCCCGGGCGCGCGGCGGGCACTCGGTGGCCATCGACGACCCGGTGTCCCAGCGGCGCGTGGGCGCCGACGATCTCGACTACTGGCGCAGCCGCGGCGTCCACTACGTCATCCCGTGCGTCTCCAAGCAGACGACGGTGGCGGTGCTGGCGCTGGGCCGCAAGGATCGGGGCGAGCCGCTGAGCAGCGAGGACATGGCGCTGCTGCTGGCCGTCGCCGCCCAGGTGGGCACGGCCATCGAGAACGGGCGCCTCTACGAGCAGCTCCGGGCGCAGGCGGACCAGGTCGAGCGCATGCGCCAGTCGAACGAGAACATCCTCGAGTCGCTGGGCAACGGCCTGGCCGTCGTGGATGCCAGCGACCGGGTCGTCCGGTGGAACCGCGCGCTCGAGCGGCTGACGGGCGTGCCGCGCGGCGAGGCGTCCGGCCGCGGCCTGGGCGAGCTGCTCGGGTCGCCGCTCCTGGACGCGCTGCAGTCGGCGCGCCGCGCCAACCCGTCGGGCGCGGCCCTGTACCGGGTCCCGCTCGCGCCGCCGCGCGCGCGTCACGACCGCGGCCTGCTCGTCAACGTCGTCGCCGTCCCGCTCGAAGCCGAGCAGGCCGGCCCGGAAGCGGTGGACGGCTGGGTGGTGGTGTTCGAAGACGTGACGACACGGGCCCGGCTCGAGGAGCAGCTGCAGATTTCCGACAAGATGGCTTCGATCGGCCTGCTCGCCGCGGGTGTCGCCCACGAGGTGAACACGCCGCTCACGGGCATCTCCAGCTACACGCAGATGCTCCTCGACCGCGCGGACCCGGACGATCCGCAGACGAAGCTGCTCGAGAAGATCGAGCGGCAGACGTTCCGGGCGGCGAAGATCGTGAACGGCCTGCTGACGCTGGCGCGGGGCGGGCGCGCGGGCGACGAGCGCGCGCCGGTGGACCTGAACGCGGTGGTCAACGACGTGCTCGCGCTGCTGGAGCACCAGTTGAAGGCGGTGAACATCCAGGTCCGCCGCGACCTGGACCCGGCGCCGCCGGTGGTGCACGGCACGGAGCACAAGCTGCAGCAGGTGTTCCTGAACCTGTTCATCAACGCGCGGGACGCGATGCCGCGGGGCGGCTGGCTCTCGGTGACGACGCGGGTCGAGGGCGGCCGGGTGCGGGTCGACGTCGGGGACACCGGCGCCGGCATTCCCTCCGAGCACCTCTCGCGCATCTACGATCCCTTCTTCACGACGAAGGGCCTCGGCCAGGGGACCGGCCTCGGCCTCTCCATCACCTACGGCATCGTCGAGGAGCACGACGGCGCGATCGCGTGCGACAGCCGCCCCGGCGAGGGGACACGGTTCACCCTGACGTTCCCGCTCCTGCCGGCGGCCCAGCGGGCCGCGGCCGGCGGGGACACGGTCCGCGTGTAGGCCATGGCGCGCGCAGGCTCGATCCTCGTCATCGACGACGAAGAGATCATGCGGGACATCCTCGAGGCGCTCCTCGCGCCCGAGGGCTACGACGTCCGCCTGGCGTCCGGCGGGGCGGAGGGCCTCGATCTGGCGCGCGCGGTCCCGTTCGACGCCGCCATCGTGGACGTGATGATGCCGGGGATGGACGGGCTGGCGGTCCTCGACGAGCTGAAGCGGATCGACGAGGATCTGGCGGTCGTGATGGTCACCGCCTACGCGTCGGTGGACACCGCGGTGGACGCGATGAAGCGCGGGGCCCTCGACTACATCACGAAGCCGTTCAAGAACGACGAGGTGCTGCTCGTCGTGCGCAACGCCGTGGAGCGGCGGCGGCTGGTGACCGAGAACCGGTCGCTCCGGCAGAACTTGCAGGAGCACTACCACCGGTTCGACGACATCATCGGCCGGAGCCCGTCGATGCGCCGGGTGTTCGACCTGATCATCCAGGCGGCGCCCAGCCGGTCCACGATCCTGATCGAGGGCGAGAGCGGCACGGGCAAGGAGCTCATCGCCCGGGCCATCCACACCCACTCGGCGCGGTCGGATCGGGCGTTCGTGACGGTGAACTCCGGCAACCTGCCGCCGGACCTGCTCGAGTCGAACCTCTTCGGCCACGTGAAGGGGGCGTTCACCGGCGCGGTGTACCCGAAGAAGGGCCTGTTCGAGGTCGCGGACCGCGGCAGCATCTTCTTCGACGAGATCGGCAACATCCCGCTCGAGACGCAGCCGAAGCTCCTCCGGGTGATCCAGGAGCGCGAGTTCATGCGCCTGGGCGGCGTCGAGACGATCAAGGTCGACGTGCGCATCATCGCGGCGACCAACATCGACCTGCGCCGGATGATGGAGGACGGCGGCTTCCGGGAGGACCTGTACTACCGGCTGCACGTCATCACCATCCATCTGCCGGCGCTGCGCGAGCGCAAGGACGACATCCCGCTGCTCGTCCAGCACTTCCTGCAGAAGTACGGCGAGGAGAACGGGAAGCCCGCCCTCGAACTGGCGCCGGAAGCCCTCGACGTGCTGATGGACTACCAGTGGCCCGGCAACGTCCGCGAGCTCGAGAACGTCATCGAGCGCGCGACGGTCCTCACGACGGGGCCGCGGATCGGGGCCGACATGATCCCCGAGCACGTGCGCCAGTCGCCGGGGTTCCAGATCCCGCACGTCTCGCTGCCGGCCGACGGGCTCTCGCTGAAGGACGTCGTGACGAACTTCGAGAAGCGCCTGATCGAAACGACGCTCGAGAGCGCGGGCGGCGTGCAGAAGCGCGCCGCCGAGCTCCTCCGCATCAAGCCGACGACGCTGAACGAGATGATCAAGCGCTACGACATCACGCCGAAGCGGAGGCGGGAGGGGGAGGACGGAGGGTAGAAGTCAGGAGTCAGGAGTCAGAATCCAGAATTCCGAATTCAGAATTCAGACCGAAGACAGGAGTCAGCAATCAGAATGCC
>CAZBIP010000054.1:0-17253 GCA_964491885.1 uncultured Vicinamibacterales bacterium | reverse complement strand
CGTCATCCGAACGGTAGAACCCGGCCTCGGCGCGCTTGGCGTCCACGATCGCGAAGACCGTGGCGGGCGACTTGCGGCCGTCCACCGCGAGCCCCACTCGGCCCATGTCGCCCGCGGGGAGGCCCTTCGTCAGCTTCGTCCACGTCCGGCCGGCGTTCGTCGACTTGAAGATGCCGCCCTCGGGGCCGCCGCCGATCATCTGGCCGACGGCGCGCCGCCGCTGGTAGGCCGACGCGAACAGCACGTCGGGGTTCTTCGGGTCGAACACGACGTCGCTGATGCCGGTGTCCGGGCTGATCGACAGGACCGCCGTCCAGGTGGCGCCCCCGTCCGTGCTCTTGTAGAGCCCGCGCTCGCCGCCCGACGACCACAGCGGCCCCTGCGACGCCACGTAGACGACCTTCGAGTTGCGCGGGTCGATCAGGATCTTCCCGATGTGCTCGGACGAGACGAGGCCCACGCGCGTCCAGGTCTTGCCGGCGTCCGCGGACTTGTACACGCCGTCGCCGAACTGCGCGCTGCGCTGGCTGTTGCCCTCGCCGGTGCCGAGGTACAGCACGTTCGAGTCCTTCGGATCGATCGCCAGGCAGGACAGCGTGTACGACCCCCCGTCGTCGAAAATCGGCGAGAAGGTGACGCCCCGGTTCACCGTCTTCCAGAGGCCGCCGAAGGCGCTGGTCACGTACCAGACGTTCGTGTTCTTCGGATCGATCTGGACGTCGACGATGCGTCCCGTCGCAATCGACGGGCCGATGCTGCGGAACTCGAGGGCCTTGAGCACGTCGGCGGTCAGGCGGTCCGCGGGCGCCGCCGGCGTCTGGCCGGCGCCGAGGAGTGCCGTGGCGGCCACGCTCAGCGCGGCCGCGGTCGCGAGGGCGAGTCTGGTCATGGGCGGCTCCGGGAGGGGGCGAATCGTGGCGGATGGTAGCACACGGCCCGGCGCGCCGTGACGCGCCGGGCCGGAGAGGGGACCTTCGAAGAGCGGGCCGTGCTAGAAGCCGAACGAGAACGACAGGCCGAAGAGGTGGGCCATGAAGTTGTACACGCCGTTGTTCGGCCCCTCGACGGAGCGTCCGGCGCGCTCGGGCTGCATCAGGTAGTTGTAGGCGGCGTCGATGCGCATGTGAGACGTCAGCTGGCGCCCGAGGCCCACAGTGAGGATCCGGCGCGAGCCCTCCGGCAGCAGCGGCGTCACGGTCTCATCGGGCGCCGCGGCGGTGTGCACGATGAAACCCGCGCGCACGGCGGTCTTCTCGTCGAGCGAGACCTCCGTGCCCAGGCGAAGCCCGTGCGTGTCCCGGTAGTTCTCGTCCAAGACGGAGTCGAGGTACTCGCCGTCGACCACCAGCTTGTCGAACTTGCTCCACTGCACGAACTGGTAGTCGGCGAGGAGCATGACCTTGGGGCTCGCTTGATACGCCAGGCCGGCTGCCGCCTGGAGCGGGAGCGGCAGGCTGGTCCTCGCGGCCTGGTTGCTCAGCTTCCCGCCCTGACCGAACTGCGGCTTCACGATCGCGTCGATGGGGGTGCCCGCCGGCAGCGTGGCGCCCAGGGGCACGGGCAGCACGTAGCCGGTGGCGATCTGCTGCGTCTCGATTTCCCCGTCGTCGACCTTGGGTTTCTGGCCGGTCATGACGCGGGCGCCGAGCGTGAGGCGCTCGCTGGCCTTGTAGAGCACGCCGGCGTGGACGCCCGCGCTGAGGGTGTGCCCGGAGAGGTCGACGTTGGCGAAGTCGGTGCCCGCCTTCACGCCGAGATTCGCGAACGTGTACGGCGTCCCGGTGATGGCCTGCTTCGACAGGTCCACCCGCTGGAGCAACTGCAGGTTCACGTAGGTGAGGTCGATGCCGACGCCGATCGACAGGCGATCGGAAGCCTTCCAGGCGAGCGTCGGCTGCACGTAGACGGCCTGAACCACGCTCTTGTAGCCGAGGAAGCGGCCCTCGGCCGTGACCGGCCACTCGGAGGTGAGCCCGTACGGGGCGAACACGCCGATGCCCGCTGCCACCTTGTTGCTGAGCGGCGTCGACGCGTAGATGTTGGGGACGGGGTACCAGGCCTTCTTCAACGTGCTGACGAGGCTGGTCGTGGAGTTCGTGAAATCGCCCTTGGGGCCGATGAGCGCCGCGCCGAGGGAGATCTGCGTCTGGTCGAAGGAGAGCCCGGCCGGGTTGAAGAAGATCCCCGAGGCGTCCTGACACGGCGCGGCGACGCCGGCGCCGCCCCGCCCCATGATGCAGGTGCCCTGCTCGTAAACCCCGAAACCCTGGGCAGACGCCGGCACGACGGACCCGAACACGACACCGAACGCGGCCACGGTGATGGCGACCAACCGTCGTCTCATACGCAGTGCCTCCGAATAATGAGCGGAATGTTCCGACCAGCCTAACACGGCTGGCGGGCTTTTCCGGAGCGGTATTTGCGCCGTCCGGCGGCGGCACCCGGAGACGCTTGCCGACCGCACCCGGCGGGGCTATAGTCGCCTCGGGGTCACTCACACTCGACAGGAGGTGCCCATGCAATGCGAACGATGCGGGGCAGGGCCGTCCGGCGCCGAGCTGTTCGACTACTGCGGGCTGTGCGGGCAGACGCTGTGCCCGGACTGCATGGCCGCCGGCTGTTGCGGCCAGGTTCCCGCGGTCTCGGGAAGGACCCAGGATCTCGATCCGGACGACGACGAACCGGCCTGAGGAACGAGGCGGGGCCGGGCGCGAACCCGGCCCCGTCGAGCTACTGCTTCGCGGCTGCGGACGCCCCGGTGATCTCGTCCGCCAGCGCGCCGGCGCCGTAGACCTTCCGGAACGCCTCGATGATGATGCGCGAGTCCACCGAGACGGCGCGGTTGGGTTCGTCGAAGATGTAGTACCCCGGCAGCGACTGGATGTTGCCGTCGAAGATCAGCCCCACCAGCTCACCCTTCCGGTTGACGACCGCCGAGCCGCTGTTCCCGCCGACGATGTCGTTCGTGCTCACGAAATTGAACGGCGTCTTCGGGTTGATGGCGGCCTTCGCCGCGGCCCACTTCGGCGCCAGTTCGTAATCCGGCTGGCCCGCGTGCTGCGCCGCGCGCTCGTAGAGACCGGCCGCGACGGTATACGGCGGGATCTTCTTGCCGTCTTCCAGATAGCCCTTCACGGTGCCGTACGACAGGCGGAGCGTGAGCGTGGCGTCCGGGTAGGCCCTCGGACCGTCCACGGCGAACACCGCCTGGCCGATCTTCGGGTAGGCATTGGCCTGGACGCTGACGACCTCGTCTTCGTAGCGCTTCGCGATCGCCTGGGCGTCAGGCTCGAGTTCACGCGCCAGCGTGATCATGGGGTCGGTGGACACGTCGATCGTCGCCTTGCCGCCGGCCACGAGGAGCGAGCGGATTTCCGAGTCGGTGATCCGCGTGCCGTCCACGAGTTCCGTCGCCCGCGCCTCCGGGGTCTTGCCGCCCAGGATCCGCGTGACGATGGCGTGGTCCGGTCCGAGCTGCTTCTGCATGAAGGTCAGCGACGCGGTCAGGTTGAGCTTCTCGCGCGCCAGGTTGACGGCCTGGGGCGCGCCGCCGCGCCCGCCGCCCGGGGCGCCGCCGGGGCCGCCCGGGCCCGCGCCGCGCCCGCCGCGGCCCGCCGCCTGCGGCGTGTAGGCGTTCCGGACCATCTGGCGCGCCTGCGCGAACAGCGTCGAGTTCAGCCCCGCCGCGTTGACGATGAAGTTCCGCTCCGCGTCGATCGCGCGCGCCGCGGCGATGGACTTCTCGATGACGTCCCACGCGTCGCCCAGTTCCTGCTGCTTGGCGGCGTTCTTCGCCAGTTCCGCGCGGAGCCGTTTCTCGGCGGCTTCCTTCCTCGCGATGACCGACGGGTCCAGCAGGCCCTTCAGCCGCCCGCGGTACGACTTCAGCCCGTTCTGGATGCCGAACAGCTCCGTCCGGCCCAGCCGCGCGTTCTCGGCGCTCTGCGCCATCCACTGCTTCACCGTCGCCTCGCGCATCTCGTTGTTGGCGATGGTGAACGGCACCGTCACGTCCCGGAGGTACTTGAGGTGCGCCACCGTGTTGAGGCGCTGCGTCGAGCCGGGGTGGCCGGTCGTGAACACCAGCTCGTTCTCCTTCGACCCGTTCGCCGACCACTTCAGGTACTCCGGCGTCTCGGCCGGCTTGTCGTTCTCGTAGAGCCGGAACATCGAGACGTCGAGGTTGTAGCGCGGGTACGTGAAGTTGTCCGCGTCGCCGCCGTAGAAGCCCGTCTGGTACTCGGCGCCGAACACGAGCCTGACGTCGCTGTAGACCTTGTAGGTGTAGAGGTTGTAGACAGCCCCCGCGTAGAGGGAGACGACCTGCTTCGACGTGCCGGCGGCGGGCTCGCCCTGGATGGCCTGGATCGCCTTCTGCCGCGCGGCCGACGCTTCCTGCGCGCTCATCGACGCCGTCACGGCCGACGTCACCTTCGCCGTGACGTCCTCGATGCTCTGCAGCACGCGGAGCGTCATGCCGGGAACCTTCAGCTCGTCGGCGAGCGTCGGCGCGTAGAACCCGTTCTTCACGTAGTCCCTCTCCGGCGTGCTCAGCCGCTGGAGGGATCCGAGGCCGATGTGGTGGTTCGTCAGCACCAGCCCCTTCGGGGACACGATCGAGCCCGTGCCGCCGCCGAAGTGCACGGTGGCGAGCTGGAGGTGCTTGAGCCAGGCGTCGGTCACGTCGAACTTGTACTTCGCCTTGATGGCGGCCTTCGGGATGCTGTTGTACGGCCAGAACCCTTCGTCCGCGGCCGGGACGGCGCCGAGCGCGCCGAAGGCGACCGCCAGGGCGAGGAGCGGGACGACGAACCATCGTGTTTTCATGCTGTGTCCTCGTGTGGAATGCCGATCACCCGACTCTAGTGAGGCGCCGAGGGGGCTGTCAAGGAGACGGGGCGGCCCGGGCCGCCGCCTACCGGATGCGTTCGGGCCGCCACCGCAGGCCCAGCGACACGATGCGCTCGAGCAGGTCCGGGTAGGACAGGCCGGCCCGCTCGGCCGACTCGGCGAAGTCCTCCCCGAAGGCCAGTTGGGGGTTCGGGTTGGCCTCGAGGACGTAGAACCGGCCCGACGCGTCCATGCGGAAGTCCACGCGCGCGTACCCGTTGAGGTCGAGCGCGCGGTAGACGCGCTTCGCCGTGTGCTGGAGGCGCGCCGCCACGCCCTCCGGCAGGACCGCTTCGTCGGTCATGATGCCGTGCTTCTGCTGGTACTTGGCGCTCCACTTCACCCGCTCGGTGGCGACGTGCCACGTGTGCTCGGGCATCTGGGCGAACGACATCTCCCACACGGGGAACGCCTGCAGCCGCTCGTTCCCGATCACGCCGACGTAGAGCTCGCGGCCGTCGATGAACTCCTCGACGATCGCCGCGGTGCCCAGGCTCTCGTGGACGAACTGCACCCGCTTCGCCAACTGCTCCGCGTTCTCGACCACCGACGCCTGCGAGATGCCGATCGAGGCCTCGAACACCAGCGACTTGACGATGAGCGGGTACCGCAGCCGCGTGGGCCGGATGGCGTGCCCGCGCCGGACGACGACGAAGGCCGGGACCGGCACGCGATGGTAGGTGAGCAGCTTCTTGCCGAGCGACTTGTCGCGCGCCAGGATGAGCCCCCGCGGGTTGCAGCCCGTGTAGGGCGCCCGGAGCAGCTCCAGGTAGCTCACGACGTTCTGGTCGAAGGTGTTGATGTCGGCGAAGCCCTCGAGCAGGTTGAAGACGATGTCGGGCTTGAAGTCGTCGATGGCCGCGCGCGCCGGCGCGAGATCGTCGTGGACGCCCGCCACCCGCACCTCGTGCCCGCGCTCCTCGAGCGTCACCGTGACGTCGAACTCCATCTTCCACTCGGCGTTCACGACGTCCACGCCCTCGGTGTCGTCGGGCGGCACGAGGTGCTTGTGCACGAGCGCCAGGATGCGGAGCCGCTTCATAGCGCCAGCCTGTGGCGGCCGCTGTGCAGGAAGTTCATGGCCTGCACCGTCAGCAGCACGGTGAACGCCTGCCGGGCCGTCTCTTCGGGGACCGCCAGGCGCAGCCTCAGGTCGCGGCACCGCACGACGATGTCCTCGAGCACCTGGTCGATGGTGTACTGGTAGATACCCGTCCAGTCGGCCACCACGCGGCGCACCTGCCGGCGGTGCCGCGTGACGAAGGCCGCGGCCGTCGGATTCCCCGAGAACTCCGGCGCGTCCGAGAACAGCCGGCGGAGATCGCGATCGTAGAAGTCCGGGCGGTCCACGCCGTAGTGCCGCCGCTTCCGGCGGTAGTGCGCCCGCAGCGTGGCCCGGAGCCGGCGCAGCCCGTCCACTTCGTCGGCGCGGACGACCCGGGCGGGGCGGCCCGCGATCGATCCCATGAGCGCGTCCATGTACTCGAGCTTCTTGAGCGCCGGCCACCCGGCGTAGCGGTGCCGCCAGTCGCTCTCCGGCGTCAGCCAGACGGCGAAGGTCTCGGCGAAGTCCTCGTCGGGATGGCTCTGGGCGTACCACGAGTCGAGGTGCAGGACGAAGCTCTTGCTGTACGGCTTCGGGGCGTAGAACTCCGGGTACGGCTCGGACGAGGAGCCGAAGAGCTCCCGGCGCTGCCGGCGGCGCCGCAAGGCGAACACGTTGTCGACGAGGTGCCCGGCCTCGTGGCGCAGGATCCGCATGCCCCACTCGCGGTCGCCGCCCTCCACCTCGAGCATCTGCGCCTCTTCCAGCTTCTCGAGGCGGGGGTGGGCGAGGTAGAAGGGGAGCGCCATGGCGGAGCCGCCGTCCGGCGTGAACCACTCGTCCGCCAGGTAGAAGTGCAGCGGGAGGTCGAGGCCGCGGCCGGCGAGCTCGCGCCGGAGCTCGGCGATGCGCTCTTCGAGCAGGCTCCCCTCGATGCGCACCGGCAGGTCGCACAGCCGCACGTCCAGGAGTTGCTCGTCGGGCCACGACACCCAGTCCGGCGGTAGGGGAGCGGGCACCATGGCCCGGATCTTACCCTCGATTCCCCGGACATGGCACGGCCGGGACGCCCCCGGGACGTCCCGGCCTGCCACGAATCGGGGGCGCCCTGCCCCTACTTCGCGGCCTTCTTTACCACGCGGACCGTGCCGGCGAGCTTCGTGCCGCCCGCCTCTCTGAAGTACACCACCACGACGTCGTTCACGCCGAGGAGGTCCGGGATGGTCAGCGCCTTGCTCTGCGCCGCCATCTGGCGCCCGAGCGTGCCGAACCCGTGGCCCTGCACCACGGTCTTCGGATCGACGGCGAACGTCCACGCCTCGTCGCCGCTCTTGATCGACAGCGACGTGCCCGTCACGGCCGTCACCGAACCGCGCGCGCTGCCGCGGTCAGGCGCCGAGGGGCCCATCGCCCCCTCGCTCGGGGCGATGCCCGAGTGAATGTCCGTGGCGGTCATCACGCCCGCCGCTTCGGTGTAGTGGACCTCGATCCCGTCTCCGGGCTTCACGAAGTCCGCGAACCTCACGCCCTTGGCGCCGGCTTCCTCGGCCTTGCGCTGGGCCGTGCCCGCCCCGCGGGCGGTCAACTCGGTCTTCCCTGTCACCTTGAACGTCATGCTGGTCCCGGTGACCGTCACGGTCACCGAGTCCGGGCCGACGCTAGCCACCGTGCCCCGCACCCACTTGGTCTGTGCGGATGCGGCCGGGGCGGCCGCCAACGACACCACGAGCGCGACTACGAGAACCGCCGCCGACCTGTACTTCATACCCAACCTCCATGATGGACCTGCCGGAGGAACCGGGGGCGCTCAAGCCGTCATGCTCTCTGGGTGATCCTTCTGTCGAGGTTGGACGATCCCCGGGGGGCGGGTGTTCCGTTCGGATGCCCGGCAGAACGGGGACCCGCGGCGTCAGCCGCCCGCGGGCGCGGTGAGCGCGGCTGCGGCGTCGAATCGTGCCGAGAGGACTGAGCGGCGCGCCCCGGTGACGAATGCCGACGCGAGGGCGTTCCGGCCGACCTTCAACTCCGCGTCACGGCCCAAGCCGAGCGCGCGTGCGGCGGCCGCCAGGGTGTCGGCCACGCTGAACGGGCCGAACATGAGGGGGTCGTCAGTCGAGACCGAGGCCAGCAAGCCTTCCTCGAGGAAGAGCGGAAGCGGATGCCGGTCGAGCGGCATGTACCCGAGTCGATCGTTGGAGACCGGGCAGCACTCCACGCCGATCCCGTTCGCCCGAAGCTTCGCTCGCGCCGCGGCGTCCGCCGCGAGAGCCGTGCCGTGCCCGATCCGTCTGGCGCCGAGCCGCTCCACCGCGTCCACGATGAAGGAGGGCGGCGCCTCCTCGAAGGCGGGAGGGTATCCCTGCTCACCGGCGTGCACCGTGAGCGGCACGCCGGCGTCGCGGGCGGGCCGCAACGCGGCCTCGAACAGGCGCGGGGGGAAGGCGTGCTCGGGGTAGCCGGCAATGTCCAGTCCGACCGGGCGGTCCGGACGGTGGAGCCCGGCCGCCAGTCGCGCGACCGCCGCGGCCTGCCGCTTCGCCGGCGGGTCGGCGGGTCCGCCGAGCCCCTTGTGCCGGCTGAACGCCAGGATGAAGGTCCCGCTCACGCCGCGCTCCAGCCACGCCCGGTCCACGCCCTGGACGAGGGCCGCGGCGATCTCCTCGACAGGGGCGCGGACCTGGCCGGCGTAGGAGAACGGCGACCCGCGCAGTTCGGTGTGGAGGCTGCCCGACTCCGCGCACGCCACGAGTTCCTCGAACACGGACGCCTCGAGATCCTCGAGGGATCTCAGCAGCGAGAGCGGAAGCCCGAAGGCGTCCACGAAGCGATCGAAGCCGCCCGGGCCGGCCACGTTCCGCGAGACGGTCTCGTAGTAGGCCCTGATGGAAGCGGGGTCCTGGGGATCCACCCCGGGGACGAGGACCCCGAACCGCGTGCGGACCTCGGTGACGCCGTGACGCACGGCCAGCCGGGCCAGCGTCTCGGGCGTCAGGCCGGCCTCGAAGTGGCGGTGCAACTCGACGGTCGGCACCGCCCCTGGCACCGCCGCTGGCGCCGTGCCTGGCTCCGGGGCCGGCGCGTTACCCGCGTCAGTGAGCGCCATGCGATCGAAGAGGCGTCTCGTTCCACAGGCGCGTCATGAGCAGCGCGCCGACGACCGAGAACGGGATGATCATCCACGTCCACGCCGACCAGCCGAAGCGATCCAGCGCGCCGCCCAGCGCGAAGCCGGTCAAGCCGGACGCGAGGTACTGCACGCCGTCGCAGATGCCGGTGACGGTGGCCGCGGCCTTCGTGCCCCCGAAGTCCATGGCCGAGGTCGCCGACAGCATGCCGTGGACGCCGAAGATCCACATGCAGGTGAACGGGATGAGGAGCGCGGCCATGACGGGCGACGTCGTGTAGCCGAGCCACACGAGGGCGACGATCTGCCCGAGGTAGAAGAGGAACGCCACCGGCGGGCGGCGCGATCCGAAGACGCGGTCCGACAGGAACCCGCAGAGCAATCCGCCCAGGATGCCGCCGACCGTGACGCCGAGGGAGGCCACGGTGAACAGCGTCGCTCCGTGATCGATCCGGTGCACCTCCTTCAGGAACGGCACGAACCACAGCATCACGCCCTGGCGGACGAACCCGGTGCAGAACTCGGCCGCGATGATCGTGAGGATGATTGGGTTGCTGAACACCCGCTTCGCGAGGTAGCCGACGTTGACCGGCGTGTCCTTGTCGGCGTCCCTGGACGTGGCGTCGCCCGTGTCGAAGTCCGGGAACCCGGCCTGCGAGGGCTTGTCCTTCACGAACACCGCGTCCACCACGAACATCACCGCGAGGAGCATCGAGGGGATGAGGAACACCCAGTACCAGGGGAGGAACGCGAGGATCCAGCCGCCGACGGTCAGGGCCAGGAAGTAGCCCGACGAGATCATGATGCCGAACACCCCGCCGAAGATCCCCCGCTCCTTCACGTGGAACCACGGCGCGTTCACCTTCACCACCGACAGCGCGCCGAACGACTGGAAGTACTGGTTGACGGCGTACAGCAGCGACATGCCGACGATGATCTTCGTCTGCCAGCCGCTCAGGAACAGCAACCCGATGACGAGGTTCAGCACGCTCGCGCCGGCCGCGCCGATGAGGATCGACTTCTTGCCGCCGATGCGGTCCGCCAGCGGCCCGTTGAATGCCACCGCGAGCGCGTAGGTCCAGAAGCCCGCCGTCGCGATGATGCCGAAGTCGGCCTTCGACAGGTGGAACTGGTCCATCATCGTCGTGGACGAGACGTTGAGGTTGTAGCGCCCCATGTAGTAGGTGGCGTAGGTGATGCCGAGGGGAAACCAGTTGGCGAATCGGCGCCGGCGGTAGGCGGCCGGGTGGTTCATCGGGTTGTGCATGGCGGCCTCGTCAGGCGGGGCGGTCCGGCGGCATCAAGGCCCACAGTGCGTCGAGCGCCGCGCTGTAGCGCGGCTCGAGCACCGCCGGGTCGGTCGATTCGGGCTCGTTGGGCATCGACACGAACGGGACGGACACGCCGTTGATCTCGAGGCGGCCCGAGCGGCGCCCGCCCGTGAGAACGGCCCAGTCGTTCACGTCGTAGAAGTAGTCGTACGTCTGGCGCGGCACCATGTGCGCGAGGATGGAGTGCTTGAGCGTGTCCTGGTAGCGCGCCACGTTGCGCCGCCACGACTCCTCGCGCGACACGTCGATGTACAGGATGGCGGCCGGCTCGAGGATCCGCCGGTCGAGCACGCCGAGGGCGCGGCCGAAGCCGTCGGGGCCTCCCCGCGAGAACTCGATGAGCAGCGTGGACGAGTCGTAGAACTCGCGCCGGCCGAGGTACCGGGCGGCGATGACGTCGTTGAACTTGTGCATGCACCAGTCGAAGAGGGCCGCCCCCTTCGGTGCGAGGCCGGGGTTCCCCGGCATGTACTCCTCGGTGTAGAGACGGCCGTACCCGGCGCGCTGCCAGATCTCGTCGTCCTGAAACTTCTCCCAGAGCCAGGGGAAGTCGTCCACCTCTTCGAAGCTGCCGATGTGCAGCCGCCGGCGGCGAGTGTCCGGGTCGGCGTGCTTCAGGAAGTCGATGAACTCCGACTTGCCGCAGGCCGGCCTGCCGAGCACGAGCAGGTGCCGGAAGATGTCCGCCATGGAGGGGGACTAGTCCCGGAGCGCCGGAATCGTCAGCACGGGACGGCCGGCGAGGCGCACGACCTTCTCCGCCACCGAGCCGAACATGACGTGCCGCCAGCCGGTCATGCCGTGCGTCGCGATCACGATGAGATCCGCGGTCTCGTCCTTGGCGATCCGCACGATCTCCGACCCGGCGTCGCCGTGGCCCACCACCGTTCGCACGGGGATGCCCTTCGCGGCCGCTTCGGCAGCCAGCGCCGAGAGCTGCCGATCGGCGTCGGCGTGCAGCGCGCGCTCGTACTCGGGGACCTCGAAGACGAAGTTCGGGTCGGAGGGCGCGGCCGGGAGGACCGGCACCACGTTGACGAGCAGGATCTCAGCCCCGGATGACGCCGCCAGCTCGACGGCCTGCGAGACGGCGTGCCGGGACGCCGGGCTGAAATCGACCGGGCAGACGATCTTCTTGAACGGCAGCATCGCTTCCCTCCAGTCCGCGCCGCGGGCGCGATGGCGGGAACGATATCACCGATCGGCGGGCTGCGTCAGGCGCCTTCGGCCGCTCTGGCCTTCAGCACGGCCGCGAAGTCCATCTCGCGCGCCGGCGGAATCGTGTCGGGGTCCACGTTCGGAATCGGATGGCGTCCGGCCAGCTCTCCGAGGACCCGCAGCGCCGAGTCCAGGTGCTCGCGCTCGTGCGCCGGCGTCACGCTCGTGCGGATCAGCGCGTGCCCGGGCGGGACGGCCGGGTAGACCGCCGGCGTGACGAAGAGGCCCATCTGTTCGGCCTCCTGGCAGAGCTGGAACGCCAGCGTCTCCGACCCGATGAAGAGCGGCACGATGGGCGTCGTGCTGCCCATCGTCTGGTAGCCGAGGCGCTGAACCCCTTCACGGAAGTAGGCCACGTTGCTCCACAGGCGGTCGAGGAGGGTCGCGTCACGCCGAAGCACCCGGAGGGCGGCGAGCGCCGAAGCCGCCGACGAGGGCGGCAGCGCCGCCGAGAAGATCTGCGTGCGGGTCCGGTGGCGCAGGTAGTTGATGACCGTCGCGTTGGCGGCCACGAAGCCTCCGAGGCTGGCGAATGACTTGCTGAACGTCCCGAACAGCACGTCCACGTCGTCGACGACGCCCTGCGCCGCCGCCGAGCCCCGGCCCCCGGGGCCCAGCACGCCGAGGCCGTGCGCGTCGTCGACGTACAGGCGGAACTTGTACCGCTGCTTCAGCGCCACGATGCCGCGCAGATCCGCCACCCGCCCGGTCATCGAGAACACCCCGTCGATGACGACGAGGGCGTTCGACCAGTCGTCCCGCCCCTGGAGCTGGCGCTCGAGATCCTCGACGCCCTTGAACACGCGCGACCGCCTGGCCCGGGCCATCTTGGCGCCGTCCATGAGGCTCGCGTGGTTGTCGGCCTCGCTGAACAGCACCGCGTCCGTCCCGCCGCCCAGGAGGCCGATGACGCCGAGGTTCGCCAGGAACCCGGACGCGAACACGAGCGCGGCCTCCTTGCCGAGGAAATCGGCGAGTTCGCGCTCGAGGGCCTCGTGCAGGTCGAGGTTCCCGTTGAGGAACCGCGACCCCGTGCAACCCGTGCCGTACCGGTCGATGGCGTCGTGCGCCGCCTGCATCACCTCCGGGTGATGCGTCAGGCCCAGGTAGTCGTTGGATCCCATCATGACGACCCGGCGGCCTTCCACCGTCGCCATGGGGCCCTCGGACGCCGAGATCGGGCGGAAGTAGGGGTAGAGCCCCGCCGCTTTCAGGAGGTCGGCATCGTGGAAGGCCGCGCACACGTCGAAGAGGTCCATGAGAGTCCCTTCAGCCCCGATGGGCTCGAGAGCCTGACCGACTATTATAGTGACGAGAGTCGGGGCCCGTCGCGCTGAATTCGCACCGAATCCGTGCGGCCGGGTCGTGACGCACCCCGACGCCGCTCACGCCCGGGGCGTTCGCCGCCGGGCGGATGTGCGAAAGGAGCCCAGCGTGGACAGGGGGGCAGCGCTCTCGGTGCTGGTGACGGGGGCGGGCGACGGCATCGGCCGCGCCATCGCGCAGCGGCTCGCGCGGGCGGGGCACCGTGTGACCGGCACGGTCCGGAGCGCGGACCGCGCCGCCGCGCTGACCGGAGCGGCCCGCGCGGACGGCCTGCCGCTCAGCTACAGCCGTCTTCAGTACCCGTCGCCGGAGGATATCGACGGGCTGGCGCGAGAGGCCGAGTCGCTGGGCCGTCTCGACGTCGTCGTCAACAACGCGGGCATCGGCGTGTTCGGCGCTCTGGAGCTCGTGGGAGCCGATGACGTCTCCCGGCAGTTCGCCGTCAATCTGTTCGGGCCGCTGGAACTCACCAGGCGGCTGTTGCCGCTCCTCCGCGCGTCGAGTGGCCGGGTCATCTGGATCGGATCGCTCGCCGGCCGCCTCAGCCTGCCATTCCAGTCGCACTACTCGGCCACGAAGGCCTCCGTTGCCGCGTTGAGCGACGCGATGCGGATGGAGCTCGCGCCGCTCGGCGTGCAGGTCTGCTGCGTCGAGCCCGGCGACTTCGCGACGGCGTTCACGGGCGCCCGCGCCGTCATCGGCCCGGCGGCGCCGGAGTACCGGGATCGGCAGGCCAGGTGTCTGGCGGCCGCCGAGAGGCAGGAGCGGGGCGGAGGGTCGCCGGAGGAGGTGGCCGTCCTGGTCGAGCGCCTCTGCCGGATGAGGCGCATGCCCGTGCGCGCGCCGGTTGGGAGGCTCGCCCGCACGATGTGCCTGGCGCACCGGGTGCTCCCGGACCGCTTGCGCGAGTGGGCCGTCCGGCGGAACTACGATCTGTAAGCCGCGTCCTGCGCCCAGAGCGCGGCGCCCGCCGGCTGGCGAAGCGGCGGCTGGGGCGGCTGGGCCCGCCTGCGGCGCAGATGGGGTATGATGCGCGTCGTTCCGGGGGCGCACGTCCGGCCGGGAGCCCGGGACAGGCACGCCACTCCCTCTAGCCAGGACGACCGACATGCGAATCTCCGTTTCCCGCCGTCTCGCCTTCTCGCTTGGCATCCTGCTGGGGGCCGCCGCGCTGGCCGGCCTGGTCGCGACGGGCGTGCACGCGAGCCCTCCGCCGCCCCAGGACGTCGAGAACGCCGATTGCTACGCCTGCCACAGCGACAAGGAACTCTCCACGACGACGCCGTCGGGGCAGGTCGTGTCGCTGTACGTGGACGAGCAGAAGCACGGGGCGTCGATCCACGGCCAGAACCGGTGCACCAGCTGCCACACGGACATCGTCGAGGTGCCGCACCCGGAGGGCTTCACGCCGAAGCCGGTCGCATGCTCGAACTGCCACCGCCTGGAGACCGACATCTACCTGGCGAGCGACCACGGGCAGGCGGTGCACAAGGGGGTGTCGGAAGCCGCCTCGTGCAAGGACTGCCACGGCGCGACGCACGACCTCCTGAACTCCCGCGATCCGTCGTCGCCCGTGAACCGGCTGAACCTCCCGAAGACCTGCGGCCGCTGCCACGCCAACACGGCGGAGATGCGGAAGTTCAACCTGCGCCAGGGCAACCCGATCGTCAGCTACGAGACGAGCGTCCACGGCATCGCCCTGCTGCAGAAGGGCGCGTTGAACTCGGCGACCTGCAACGACTGCCACGGGTCGCACGACCTGCACCGGTCCACCAACGAGAACTCGAAGCTCTTCTGGAAGGCCGTGCCCGGGACGTGCGGCAAGTGCCACGAGAACGTGCAGCGCACCTACGCGCTGAGCACCCACGGCAAGGCGGTGACGCGCGGCGTGCGCGACGCGCCCGTGTGCACCGACTGCCACGGCGAGCACACCATCGTCTCGGCAGACGTCGCGTCGTCCCGGGTGTCGTCGGCGAACGTGCCCGACACGTGCGCGCAGTGCCACGCGGCCACGCGCATCATCACCCAGTACGGGCTGCCCCCGGACGTGATGAGCTCGTACACCCAGAGCTTCCACGGCCTGGCGCTGCAGGGGGGCAACCCCACGGCGGCCGATTGCGCGTCCTGCCACGGCGCGCACGACATCCTCCCGTCGACCGACCCGCAGTCGAAGGTCCACCCCGCGCAGCTGCCGCAGACGTGCGGCCGGTGCCACCCCGGGATCGGCAGCCGCCTGGGCGCCGAGTTCTTCAAGGTGCACGCCCCCGCCGGGCGCCACGCCGAGAACCCGTGGCTGGTGAACGTCGTGACCCTCGTCTACATCATCCTGATCGTCGTGACGATCGGGGGGATGGCGCTGTTCGTCACGCTCGATTACCTGAAGAAGGCGCGGGACCACACGCGGGCGGTGAAGGCGGATCCGCTCGCGGAGACGCGCCTGACGCCGTGGCTGCGGCACCAGCACACGGCCCTGATGATCCTGTTCATCGGGCTCGTGTACACCGGCTTCGTGCACCGGTACCCCGACGCGTTCTTCGGCTGGCCGTTCAAGGCGTTCTCGGGCGGGAGCGAACTGCGTGCGCTGCTGCACCGGATCTTCGGGTGGGCCTTTACGGGCCTGTTCGTCTTCCACGTGGCGGCGCTCTTCGGCACGCCCGCCGGGCGCCGGTACGCCAGGGCGCTCTGGTTCGCGTGGGTCGATCTCAAGGACGCCATCGGCGTCGTCGCGTACAACCTCGGGTTGCGGCGCGACCGCCCGCCGGCCCGGAGGTGGAACTACGCCGAGAAGGCCGAGTACTGGGCGCTCGTCTGGGGCTCCGCCGTGATGACCATCACCGGCATCATGCTCGTGTTCAGCGAGGCCCTGGTGCGGATGTGGCCGAAGATCGTGCAGGACCTCGCGAAGGTGTTCCACTTCTACGAGGCCGTGCTGGCCACGCTCGCGATCGTCGTGTGGCACGCGTACTGGACCGTTTTCGATCCGCACGAGTACCCGATGAACCCGGCGTGGCTCATCGGCAAGAAGGCGGGCCACGCGGCGCACGCGGCCGCGCCTGAGGAGCCCGTCGTGCCCGGGCCCGAGGCTGCGACGGCGGAGAACGCCGAGCCGTTCGTCAAGTCGCCCGAATGAGCGGGGAGGCGCGGAGCAGTCTCCGATGTCGAGCGGGCGGGCCGGCGGTGCCGGGCGCCTGGCCTGGCCAGGCGCCGACCGACGACCTCGCGCGCACGCTCTGGGACTACATGCGGCTCGGCCACGAACTGGCGCCGGCCGACGTCATCCTCGTCCTTGGCAGCAACGACGTGCGCGTGGCGGAGCACGGGGCGAGCCTGTTCCTGCGGGGGCTCGCGCCGCTCCTGATGTTCTCCGGCGGCCTGGGCAAACTGACCGCCGGCACCTTCACGAAGAGCGAAGCCGAGACCTTCGCGGACGCGGCCGTCCGCCTCGGCGTGCCGCGCTCGTCGATCCTCATCGAGCCCCGTTCGACCAACACCGGGGAGAACGTGGACTTCTCCCGCGCGATGCTGGCGGAGCGGGGCATCCGCCCGTCCCGGATCATCGCGGTGCAGAAGCCCTACATGGAACGTCGCACGTGGGCGACTTTCGCGCGCCGCTGGCCCGGGCCTGACGTGCGGGTGTCGTCTCCACCGATTCCCCTCGACGCCTATCCCACGCCCGAGCTTCCCAAGGAACTCGTCGTCAACATCCTGGTGGGAGACGTGCAGCGGATGTGGGTGTACGCGGAGCGCGGCTTCCAGACGCCGCAAACGGTGCCGGACGAAGTGCGGGCGGCGTGGGACGAACTCGTCGCCCGCGGCTACACATCACACCTCGTGCGCTGACGGCCGGCGGCGAGCGCGCGTCAGCCCGTCGGCCCGGCGCCCCAGAAGTTGATGCCGTCACGGTCGGCGTGCCGGCCGTAGCTCCGGACCACTTCCTTCGTCACGAAGTACGTTTCGTGGTGACCGTAGGTGCGCGAGAACACCACGCGGCCCGTGTCGCCGCCCGGCGTGGAGTAGGTGATCTCCGCCATCGACTTGTCGCGGCGCGACGTGAGGTCCCGCGAACAGAGCGGGCACGAGAACCGGACCTCGTCGTGCTTCTTGAGATCCAGGGTTTCAGGCACGATCGCGTTGTAATTGCCGGGCTGCGGGCTGAAGAGCACCAGGCCCGCGCGCCCGCGGCACTCGGCCTTCAAGACAATCTTCACGTTGGGATTGAGGATCCCGTAGCACTTCGGGCAGTGGAAGTTGCGCTTCATGGCCGGTTCCTCCGTCGCGTGTTGCGGACGCCCACGATCGTATCACCGGCGGGGCCGGCC
>CAZBIP010000053.1:5034-17269 GCA_964491885.1 uncultured Vicinamibacterales bacterium | reverse complement strand
TTGCGCGCGGCCTTGTCTTCGTACATCCGGCCGTCCGCGACCTGGAGCAGCGCCTCGTACGACTCGCCGTCGAAGGGGAAGACGGCCGCGCCGGCGCTGATCGACAGGCGCACGCGGAGCAGGTCGCCGACGCTGAACGCCATGGCCTCGACGGCCTTCTGCAACTCGACCCGCTTCGCCTCCGCCTGATCGACGGCGCAGTCCGACAGCAGGACGATGAACTCGTCGCCGCCGTAGCGCACGCAGATGTCGTACGGGCGGATGGCGCCTCGCAGCACCGCCGCGACCGCGCGCAGGGCTCGGTTGCCCGCCTCGTGGCCGAAGCTGTCGTTGATCGGCTTGAGGTTGTCGAGATCGACGACCAGCACGGCGACCGAGGTCTTCAGGCGCGCCGCGCGCGCGATTTCGCGGCCCGCGTGCGCGTACAGGAAGCGTGTGTTCGGCAGTCCCGTCAGGGAGTCGGTGACCGAGTCCTCGCGGGTCTGCTCGAAGATCGCGGCGTTGTTGACGACGGCGGCGATCTGGCCCGAGACCCGCAGGACCAGCCGGCGGTGATCGTCGGTGAAGTACCCCGCGGCCGTGTGATAGAGCGCGAGGACGCCCCTGACGGAACCGCCCACCTGCAGCGGACAGACGAGCGCGGACTTCAGCCCGGCCTCCGCCAGGTCCGGCCTCGCGTCGTCGCCTTCTGCCGACGGGTCGCCGTTGACGACGCACGCGCGCGACGCGATCGCCTTCCCGACCAGCCCCTGTCCAACGCGCACCAGCAGGCCCAGAAGCGCCTTCTCGCCCGCTCCCGTCGCGAAACGGCACCGGGCCACGCCGTTCGGCTCGTCGTACAGGAACAAGGCGCACGTGCTGAACGGCACCAGCCGATCCAGCTTCGAGGCGATGACGGCCATCGAATCCGCCACGCCGAGCCCGGTTCCCATCGTCGCCGCGACCTCGTAGAGCCCGCTCGTCTCCCGGTGCGCCTGGCCGATGTCGTCGAGCAGCGCGGACGAATCCTGCCGGCCTGCGGCAGCCGCGCCCGCGCCGCGGGCGGAGGCCGGAGAACCCGCAGCGAGCCTGGCCTCGAGGTCCTCCTTGCCCAGCGCCGGGAGGAGTTCCGCGTAGCGGGCGACCACGTCCGGGTCGAGGGCGTTGCCCGCCTCCTGCCACAGCACGTTGATCGCCTCCTCGACCGGCATCGCCCGGTTGAAGGGGCGGTCAGACGTGATGGCGGCGAAGTAATCGACCGCGGCGAGCACGCGCGCGCCCAGCGGGATGTCGGTTCCGCGCAGCCCGGCGGGGTACCCGGCGCCGTCCCACCGCTCGTGGTGGTTCGCCACGATCGACGCCACGGGATACGGGAACGGGACGTTCGCGATGATGGCCGCGCCGACCGTGGCGTGCGTGCGCATCTTGCTGCGCTCGTCGTCCGTCAGCGGGCCGGGTTTCGACAGGATGTGATCCGGGATCGCCAGCTTGCCGATGTCGTGCAGCAGGGCCGCCGTGCGGATGCCCTCCACGGCGTCGGGCGGCATGCCAAGGGCGCGGGCGAGCGCCGCCGCGTGCCGCTGCTCGCGGAGCAGTTGCGACCGCGACGAGTGATCGCGCGCGTCGATGGCGAGGGCGAGGGCTTCAACCGTGGCGAACTGCAGGGCGGTCGCCCGCTCGGCCTGATTCTCGTGGACGCGGCGGGCCTCTTCGTCGCGGCGGTAGACCCGGTAGGCGAAGACGAGCGCGAGCGCCGACGCGGCCAGGGGCGTCACCAGGATGGGAGCTGACGGGCGCAGCCACACCTCCGCCGCGCCCGCCACGACGACGGCGGCGGCCAGGATCACGACGGAGGGACGAAATGACGGCGTGTGCATGCGAGGGCGGCGGCTCGACCGCCGATCTTACCAGACGCGTCCCCCGTCGCGTTTCCACCGGGGGAGTGCGCGCGGGGCGATCTCGAACCGCCCGAAGTCCGTCACGCCCGAGAACCGGGCGGCGAACCAGCGGTTCCGCGCGGCGACGGCTCGGCGTACCGCGTCGGGTCGGGAACGCCAGCCTCGTCGAAGGCATCCCGGCGTTCCCGGCACTTGCTGCACAAGCCGCAGTGCAGGTCTCCCCGGGGGTTCATGCAGGACAGCGAGAGCTCCAGCGGCACTCCCAGTTCCGCCCCGAGCCGCACCACGTCGGCCTTGTGGAGCGCGGCGAACGGCGCGACCACGTCGATCCTGTGGTCGAGCCCGAGCGACAGGGCCTTCGACATCTCCCTGAAGAACTCGGGCGTGGCGTCCGGGAAGGGGTTGCCGGCGAGGGGGCCGATGGCCAGGCGGTGGATGCCCACTCCGGCGCAGTAGATCGCGGCTTTCGACAGCAGCACGACGTTGCGGCCGGCCAGGTACACGTCTTCGTCGGGCGTGTCGTACGCCGGCGGCGTGCCCCTGATGGCCCAGTGCGACGCCGGGTACACGTCCCTCATCGTCATCTCGAGGACAACGGGCGGGAGCACGCGCCCGCCGGGGCCCCAGGCGCGCCCCAGCCGGTCGAGGAGGGCCAGCTCGGCGGTCTCCCACGCGAGGCCGACCGCCACGTAAACGGGCTGGACTCTGCCGGCCTGCGCCTCGTGGGCGACGAGGACGACGCTGTCGAGGCCAGCCGAGCAAAGGACGGCCACGGCTGCTGAGGGTCCTGTCATCGGCGGTAGAATACTCCTATGTACTCGGTGACGAAGCGCATTGATTTCTGCTACGGGCACCGCCTGCTCGACTACGACGGCGTGTGCAAGCATCCCCACGGGCACAACGCGGTCGCCGAAATCAGCCTGCGGAGCGGCAACCTGGACGACCGCTGCATGGTGTGCGACTTCGGCGACATCAAGCGCGTGGTCAAGTCGTGGATCGACGAGGCGATCGACCACAAGATGATTCTCCGGCGCGACGATCCGCTCGTGAAGCCGCTGCAGGAGCTGGGGGAGCCCATCTTCCTCGTGGACAGCAATCCGACCGCCGAGCACATCGCCTGGACCATCTTCGAGTACGCCCGCGCCCAGGGGCTGCCCGTCGAGTCCGTCCGCGTCTGGGAGACTCCCACCTCGCACGCCACGTACGACGGCGATTGATCGTCCCGAAAGGAACCCCGTGCTCCTGGTCTTCGACCTCGACGGAACCCTCGTCGATTCCATCCACGATCTGGCCGTGGCGGCATCGGCGCTGTCCGCGCGCCACGGCGGCCAGCCCGTGGACGACGAGGCGGCGTGCTGGATGGTGGGCGAGGGCGCGGCCGTGCTCGTCGAGCGCGTGATGGCCCGCGCCGGCCATGCGGCGCCTCCGCCGGGGGCGCTCCAGGAGTTCCTGGAGCTGTACGCGCAGCGGATGTTCGACACCACGAGGCCGTACCCGGGCACGGTCGACACGCTCGAGGCGCTCGCCGGTGCCCACGCGCTGGCGCTGCTGACCAACAAGCCCGAGGACTCGGGCCGGCAAATCCTCGCGCACTGCGGCCTGGACCGTTTCTTCCCGCACGCCGTCTTCGGCGACGGCGCGTTTCCCCGGAAGCCCGATCCCGAAGGGCTGCGGTGGCTCATGACGCGCCACGGCGCGGCGCCCGAACGGACGCTGCTCGTGGGCGATTCCGACGTAGACGTGCGGACCGCCAGGAACGGCGGCGTCCGGCTCTGCCTGGCGCGCTACGGGTTCGGGTTCATCAGGGTCGACCGGGCCGCGCTGCTGGCGCACGACTGGTTCCTCGACCAGCCGGCCGACCTCCTCACCCTCCTCGGAGAGAAGGGGTCGGGGTCGACCGCCCGGTCCCTCTCGTGAGCCGAACATGCGCGTCGAATCGGCAGGCTGGAGCGGCGAGGGCGAATTCACGGCCGTCGTCATCGAGTCGCTGAAGGCCGTCGACGCCATCGAGTTCCTGCGGGTCGAGGACGCTCCGGCCAGCCGCGCCGAGCCGGGCTACGCCTTCATCAGCAACGAGATCTACATCCGCTTCAGGCGGCCCGCCTTTGCCTGGGCCTCGAGGCTCCTGGGGTGGGCGCGGGTCGGCGGCCGGACCACGGACAGCGCCATGACGCTGGCCGGGCTGGGCCGGCTCCTGGGCGAGTTGCCCGCCGTTGGCGAGCCCGACTACGCGGACGACGGCCTCCTGCAGTACCTCAAGGCGGAACGCATCACCGCCCCTCATCAGACAAGAGGGATCAAGGTGGTCGAACTGGTGAGGATCTACGAAGCCGGCTCGCCACCCCGCGCCTGAAACCTAATGAATCCGGGCATTTCGGCCGACATCTCAAGGGAGCAGGCCGACAGGGCCGGATGAGGTACGTGTCGCCCATTGAATCGCTGGTCGCCGCCGTTTTGAAGGCCAACGGGGATGGTCTCGTCATGCATGTCGGGGAGCGTCCCTACGTGCTGGCGCCGACCGGGTCCTCCAACCTTTCCGAGCGGCCGCTGACGGTGGAGGCGATGAAGGGCGCCCTGACCGACCTGCTGTCCCCCGAAGACCAGCGGACGCTCAGCGACGTCGGCGCCGTCGAGCGCGAGATCCAGACGAAAGACGGGTCGGGCGATACGTTCGTGCTGGTCGCCGCGAGGGGCGGCGACGACATCTGGATCGAACTGCGGCGCCAGCGCGGCATGGTCGGGGCGCCGAACGGGGTTCCGGTTGCGGCACCGGAGCCTTCTGGAACCGACGCGTCCGCTCGACCGGCGGTCCCGCGTGCCGCTCCCGCGGCGGGCGCCTCGGCGGCGGCTTCTCCGGCGGCGGCCTCCCCCGAACCAGCCGCGCGCGTCGAATTGGCGACGCCCAGCCCCGCGCCGGCTGGTCCCGCGCCTGCCGCAAGAATCTCCCCGCTGGAAGCGCCCGCAGCCGAACCTGCGAAGCCGTTGCTGCCACCTGTGGCGTCTCGGCCGGCCGTGCCGGCGAAAGTGCCGGAGGCCGAGGCGCCTGCTGCCGTTCCGACCGTCCCTGGCAGCGCGCCTCGGGTTTCGCCGGCTGCCGATGCGCGTCCGCCGGTGACTGCCGTCCGGGCCGCGGTGCCGCCGGCGGCCGAGTCCGTGCCGCGTCCTCGCATGGCGCCGAGCCATCCGCCCCCGCAGCCGACGCCGCCGGTTTCGTCTGCCTACCCTTCTCGTAACGGACCGCCGGCGCAGCCTTCGGGCCGGACGGGGGACCCGGCGATGCCTCCGCCAGCCTCCCGCCGCACGGGCCCGGTGCGCGAGACGGCTCCCGGCGTCGTGCTCCCGCTGTCCCGGACCCCGATCCGCACCGAGGCGCCGCGGACGGGCGCCTCTCCCACGCCTCGCTACCTGGGCATCGGCCGGCTTCTGCGCATCGCCTCCGCCCGCGGCGCATCGTCCCTGTTCCTGACGGCCAGCGCCCGCCCCTCCATCCGCGTCGACGACGAGATCCTGCCGCTGGAGACCGAGCCGCCGCTGGGCAGAGCGGAGGTGGAGGCGCTCATCCTGGAACTCGCGCCCGGAGCGAGCCGCGAGGCGTTTGCCGGCGGTGCGGGCGCCGAATGGGTGTACGAGCTGGCGGATGTCGGGCGCGTGCGGTGCGTGAGCTTCCGCGACCAGCGCGGCCCGGGCGCCGTCTTCCGGCTGATTCCGACGCGGCTGATCTCGGCAGACCAGCTCGGGCTGTCGCGGGACATCCAGGCCCTGTGCGCCGAGCGCGAGGGGCTGGTGATCGTGGCCGGCCCGCGGCTGAGCGGAAAGTCGACGCTCATCTCGGCCTTCGTCGATCTCATCAACCGGACGCGCTCCGACTACATCGTCACCCTCGAGACGGAGATCAAGTTCGTCCACGAGAACCGGCGGTCGATGGTCAGCCAGCGGGAGGCGAGGGGCGAGCTCGACGGCATGCCGACGCTGGCGAGGGCGGCGCTGCGCGAGAACCCGGACGTCCTGGTGATCGACGACCTGAAGACGCCCGATCTCGTGGCCGTGGCCCTGGACGCGGCGGAATCGGGCCACCTGGTGATTGGCGCGGTGACGGCGCACACGACGAGCGCGGCGATCGGGCGCCTGATCGAGACCGCCCCCTACGAGCGGCAGACGCAGGTCGCGCTGTCGCTGTCGGAGGCGCTGCGGGGCGCCGTGGCGCAGGTCCTGCTGCGCAAGTCGGGCGGGGGCCGCGTGGCCGCGCGCGAGCTGCTGTTCAACATGCCGTCGGTCGGCGCGCTCATCGCGGAAGGGAAGATCGGCCAGCTGCCGCTCGCCATCGACTCGGGCCGCAAGTACGGCATGGTGCCGATGAACGACGTGCTGCTCGCCTTCGTGCAGAGCGGCGCCGTCGATCCCCGCGAGGCGTACCGCAAGGCCTACGATCGGGCCGCGTTCCTCGACATCATGAAGCGCGACGGCATCGACACGTCGTTCGTCGAGCGCCTCGCCTGACGCCCCTGCCGTCTCCGAGCCCGAGCCCTCCGAATCCGTGACACTTTCCGATTCCCGAATTGGTGACACTTTCCAATTCGTGTGACCGTAAGGTCGAATTGGAGCGTGTCACCAATTTCACCAATTCCCGTCCGCGAATCAGCGCTCGATCAGTTCAGGCAGCAGTTCCAGGAGTTCGGCCAGCACCTGCTCGTCGGTGATCGCCTCGATGGGCGTCGCCGCGGCCACCGGCCGCTCGTCGGTGAAGACGTGGCTGCCGCGCTCCCGCCCCATCTCGGCGAGGACCTGGGGCTCCGCGCCCGTGGTGTCGAGCCGGATCTCGACGTAGGTCCGGCGCGACCGATCCGACGTCATGCGGACGGCGCCGCCTGGCGTCGTGACCTTGTACGGGTACCCTTCGGCCGAGAGGCTCTGGGCGACGGCGCTGAGCGTCGGGAACGCGACGTTCGAGAGAAAGGGCTCGAAGGCGCGCTCCGCCGCGCTCACCTTCTCGCGGCGGCCCGCGGCCGCGCGCTTGATGTCCGTCAGGCGCGCCTGCACGCGGCGGCGGATCTGACCGATTTCCAATGACATGGATGCTGCTCCGCGGCGCCCGCGGAGGGGCCGCTCAACCGAGTGACAACCGGCTCGAGCGCCGGCCGTGCCGTCAACGCGCCGCCGGCCCCGCGCCGGCCTCGCTCCGGCCGAGTCCCCTCGCGATGGTGACGAGGTCGGAGAGGAGCGCGTAAGCCGTCTGGACCAGGCCGCCTTCCAGCTGCTGGATGCCGATCGGGCCGAGCAGGTCCGTGTTCAGGACCACCTGGTTCTGCAGGCCCGTGAGGTTCGCGAGGGGGTCCGAGGCGTCGAGCTCGACCGGCGCGACCCGGCCCACCAGCTTCCCGTCGAGGCGCTCCGCGCTCGCGACGAGCCGGATCCGCTTGCCGCGCGCCACGGCGTCGAGGACCTGCCGCGCGCCGACGTCACGGATGCCCGTTCGCGCGATCGTGTGCGGAGTCGCCGACCCGCGCATGAGCACGTTCACGAGCGCCGCGGTCTTCGCGGCCGCGTCCCATCCATCCACGTCGAACGACGCGTCGGCCTCGGCGATGCCCGCCTCCTGCATCTCGGCGAGGGCGCGATCGAAGCTGCGGCCCTCTTCCATCGCCGTCAGCACGTAATTGGTCGTGGCGTTCAGGACGCCGCGAAACCCGAGGATCTCGACGCCGGGCAGCGTTTCGCGGACCAGGTTGAACAGGGGCACGCCGTCCATCACGGCCCCTTCGAACAGGAAGCGCCGGCGGGCCATCCCGGCCGCGGACGCGATTTCCCGGTACGCGAAGGCGACGGGGCCCTTGTTGGCCGTCACGACGTGCGCGCCGCCGCGCAGCGCCGCCATGACGTGGTTCGTCGCCGGCTGCCCCCGCTCGACGTCGAGCACCGTCGTCTCGACGACGACCAACTGCGGCAGGCTGCGCGTCTTGACCTCGGCGGTCGCGTGCCGGATGAGTTCGAGGCCGGTCGCGGCGGCCGCGACCGTGCGCCCGCTCTCGGGACCGGTCAGCGCTGAGAGCGACGATCCTGCCTCCACGAGGCGCCGTGCCTTGATGAGATCGAGGCCGCGCGCGTCGTACGCCGTGCCGTGGCGCCTCGTCGCGATGCCGACGACGCGCCACGAGAGTTCGTGCTCGCTCCGCAGGCGGACCGACTGCTGGTCGAGCAGCTCGGCGAACCGGCGCCCCACGTGGCCGAAGCCGACGAGCAACAGGTCGAGATAGACCATCGCCGCGCCCGGGGAACTCAGGCGCGCGGTCCCGCCGGCACCGAGCGGAGCAGGTCCGCAAGCCGGTCGAGGCCGTCGCGCAGGTAGCGGGTCTCGCTGCCGAAGCCGATCCGCAGGTGGCCGTCCATGCCGAAATGATCGCCAGGCACGATGAGCACGCTCTTCTCGACGCGCAGCCGCTCGACGAGCTCCGTGGAATTGATCCCGCCGCCGTAGCGCGCGTACACGATCGCCCCGGCCTCGGGCGGCACGTAGCTGAACCGGTCCTTGTGCGCGTCCAGCCAGTCCGTGATGACGGGCAGGTTCGCATGGAGGATCCGCCGCGTCCTGGCCAGGATCTTCGCGCGCGTCTGCGGCTGGAGCGCCACCGACGCCAGCCGGTCGCTCAGCGTGCCCGGCGCGATGCTCGTGTAATCGTGGCGCGCCCACGTCGCGGCCACGAAGTCGGGCGCGCTCGCGATCCACCCGATGCGCAGCCCGGGCAGCCCGTACGCCTTCGACAGGCCGCTCGTGATGACGACGCGATCGTAGCGTCCCCAGACGGAGGGCGTTTCGACGCCGTCCAGCTCGGCGCCCCTGTAGATCTCGTCCGACACGACCCACGCGCCGACGCGCCCCGCGATCCGGCAGATCTCGTCGAGGTCGTCCGCCTGGACGCGAGCGCCGGTCGGGTTGTTCGGGTTGCAGATGATGACGACGCGCGTCTTGTCCGAGACGAGCCGCCGCAGGCCGTCGAGATCGGCCTGCCACCGGCACCCGTCGTCCGACATCCTGAGCGGCCACGGCTTCATCACGCCGCCGAAGCCCTCGGCGAGGCCCAGCGTCTGGCCGTAGTTCGGCACCATGCACACCACCTCCGAGCCCGGCTCGACGAGGTGCCACATGGACACGAAGTTCGCTTCGGACCCGCCGTTCGTCACCTGCACGTGCTCGGCCGTGGCTCCCGGGTAGAGCGCGGCGATGCGCTCCCGGAGCCCGACGGTGCCGTTCGACTGGTTGTAGACGAGTTCCTGGCCGAGCAGCGCGGCGCGGTCGGCCTCACTGTCGAGCAGCTCCTCGACCCGCATCGGGTGGACGCCGCTCTCCGACAGGTTGTAGTCCACGAGGTTCTCCCAGGTGGACTGCATCCGTTCCATGGCGAACACAGGGAGGTGCATGAGGGCAGTGTATCGGGGGCAACGGACGGGGGGCAAGGCAGAAGACAGAAGACAGAATTCAGAAGTCAGAATTCAGAAGCCAGGAGTCAGAATTCGGAATGCTGCACGGAGAGTTTGGTTTCGGCCACGCAGTTGTATGCTTGTGCGGTGGAAGCCCTGCCTGGCCTCTCTCCCGAGGAAGTCGAGCGCTATGCGCGGCACGTGGTCCTGCCCGGCGTGGGCCTCGACGGCCAGCGGCGGCTGAAGGCCGCGCGGGTCTTGTGCGTGGGCGCCGGCGGCCTGGGTTCGCCGGCCAGTCTCTACCTCGCCGCAGCGGGCGTCGGCACGATCGGCATCCTCGACGGCGACGCGGTCGATCTCTGCAACCTTCAGCGGCAGATCCTGCACGAAACGGCCGGCATCGGCGAGCCGAAGGTGGCGTCGGCGCGGCGCCGCCTGACGGCGGTCAATCCCCACGTGTCGGTCGAGACCCATCACCTCCGACTGGAGGCCGACAATGCGCTCGACGTCATCGGGCGCTACGACGTCATCCTCGACTGTTCGGACAACTTCCCGACGCGGTACCTCGTGAACGACGCGTGCGTGATCCTGGGGAAGCCGGATGTCTTTGGCGCCGTGTTCGTCTTCGAAGGACAGGCGTCAATCTTTGCCGCCGCGGGAGGCCCCTGCTATCGGTGCGTCTTCCCCGAGGCGCCGCCGCCCGGCCTGGTGCCGACATGCGCCGAGTCGGGCGTGCTCGGCGTGCTGCCGGGGGTCGTTGGGGCGGTCCAGGCCACCGAGGCCATCAAGCTCATCGTCGGCGCAGGGGAGTCCCTGGTCGGGCGGATGCTCGTGTACGACGCGCTCGCGATGACGTTCCGGGAACTGTCCGTACCAAGAGACCCCGCGTGCCCGGCCTGCGGTGAGCACCCGACCATCCGCTCGCTCTCTGGCTGATTCAGCCCTGCCGTCCCCGGCTTGTCGTATCGGCGTTCTCCATTCTGAATTCTGGATTCTGAATTCTGACTCCTGGCTTCTGAATTCAGCCATGCCCCGTGCGGCCGGAGCGGGCTCATCGTGCGGTCGTCTGGCTTCTGGATTCCGAATTCTGACTCCTGACTTCTGACTCCTGACTTCCGTCCTTCCCCTTGCCCCATGCCCCTTGTCCCTGATCCGAGAGACCGTCACCTGCACAACTCCGACTTGACCAGTGCTGTATTAGGGTTTAATCTAGGACTGTAGGGGTCGTATATGGGCGGGGGCCTATGCTGAGACTGTCCAAGAAGGCCGATTACGCGCTGATCGCCATGGCGCACCTGGCGCACAAGCCCGGCTCGGCGAGTGCCCGGGAGATAGCCGAGAAGTACGAGATCCCGACCGAACTCATGGCGAAGGTGCTGCAGCGGCTGGCGCGGCGCGGGCTGCTGGCGTCGCAGCAGGGCGCGCGGGGCGGCTACCAGCTGGCGCACGCGGCGGCGGGCATCTCCGTGGCCGACGTCATCCAGGCCATCGACGGCCCGGTGTCGGTGACGGCGTGCTCGGCGCACGGCGACCGGTGCAGCCAGTACGAGAAGTGCAACGTGCGGGATCCGCTCTGGCGCATTTCCGACATCATCCTGTCGGCGCTCGCGAGGACGTCGCTGTCCGAACTGGCCGGCGACGTGGCCGTCGCCGGCCCCGCCGCCGCCCACCGCACTCCCGTTCGCATCGTCCAGGCGGCCGTCCGCGCGTAGGTGAGGCGCTCATGCTGAAGTTCCCGATCTACTTCGACAACCACGCGACCAGCCCCGTGGACCAGCGGGTCCTCGAGGCGATGCTGCCGTACTTCTCCGAGCGCTTCGGCAACGCGGCGAGCCGCAACCACCGGTACGGGTGGGAGGCGGAGGAGGCGGTCGAGCTCGCGCGCAAGCAGGTGGCCGATCTCATCGGCGCGAGCCCCAAGGAGATCGTCTTCACGAGCGGCGCCACCGAGTCGGACAACCTCGCGATCAAGGGCGCGGCCCACATGTATCGCGACAAGGGCGACCACGTCATCACGGCCGTGACCGAGCACAAGGCGGTCATCGACACCTGCAAGCGCCTCGAGAAGGAGGGCTTCAGGGTGACGTACCTGCCGGTGCGGAAGGACGGCCTCGTCGACCTGGACGAGCTCCGCGACGCCATCACCGCGAAGACGATCCTGGTCACGATCATGGCCGCCAACAACGAGATCGGCGTGCTCCAGCCCGTCGGGGCCATCGGCGCGATCGCGAAGGAGAAGGGCGTGCTCTTCCACACCGACGCCGTGCAGGCGGCCGGCAAGGTGCCCTTCGACGTCACGGCCGCGAACGTGCACATGGCGTCGCTGAGCGCGCACAAGATGTACGGCCCGAAGGGCGTCGGCGCGCTCTACGTCCGCCGCCGCAACCCGCGCGTGCTCCTCGCGCCCATCATCGACGGCGGCGGCCACGAGCGCGGCATGCGCTCCGGCACGCTCAACGTCCCCGGCATCGTCGGGTTCGGGAAGGCCGCGGAACTCTCGCGGCTCGAGATGGCGGAAGAGAGCGCGCGCGTCGGGGCGCTGCGGGATCGGCTGAGCGCGAAGCTGCACGCGGGCCTGGACCAGCTGTACATCAACGGATCGATGGAGCACCGGCTGCCCGGCAACCTCAACATCAGCTTCGCCTACGTCGAGGGCGAATCGCTCCTGATGGGGATCAACGACGTGGCGGTCTCGTCGGGGTCGGCCTGCACGTCGGCGAGCCTGGAGCCGTCCTACGTCCTGAAGGCGCTCGGGACGGGGGACGAACTGGCGCACTCCTCGATCCGGTTCGGACTCGGACGGTTCAACACCGAGGAGGAAGTGGACTACGTGGCGGAGAAGCTCGTCGCGGTCGTGAGCAAGCTGCGCGAGATGTCGCCGCTCTACGAGATGGCGAAGGAAGGCGTGGACCTGTCGAAGATGGAGTGGCAGGCGCACTGAAGAA
>CAZBIP010000053.1:0-4934 GCA_964491885.1 uncultured Vicinamibacterales bacterium | reverse complement strand
TCCGTCGAACGGAGATAGACACATGGCGTATTCGGACAAGGTCGTGGATCACTTCAACAACCCGCGGAACGTGGGGTCGCTGCCCAAGCAGGACCCGACTGTCGGCACGGGGCTCGTCGGCGCGCCGGAGTGCGGGGACGTGATGAAGCTGCAGGTGCGGATCAACCCCGAGACGGGGGTGATCGACGAGGCCAGGTTCAAGACCTTCGGGTGCGGGTCGGCGATCGCCAGCTCGAGCCTGGCGACGGAGTGGCTCAAGGGCAAGACGGTCGACGAGGCCCTGACCATCAAGAACACCGACATCGTGGCCGAGCTGTCGCTGCCGCCCGTGAAGGTCCACTGCTCGGTGCTGGCCGAGGATGCCATCAAGGCGGCGATCGCGGACTACCAGCGGAAACGGCAGGAGGGGCAGCAGTCATGATCACCGTGTCGGAGAAGGCGGCTGCGCAGATCCAGAAGCTGATGGCGAAGCAGGGCATCGCTGAGGGCGGGCTGCGCGTCGGCATCAAGGGCGGCGGCTGCTCGGGCCTGAGCTACACGTTCAGCTGGGAGAAGGAAGCGCGCCTCGGCGACCAGGTGTTCGAAGGCGCGGGCGGCACGCGCATCTTCGTCGACAAGAAGAGCCTGATCTACCTGAACGGCACGACGCTCGAGTACGACTCGGCGCTGATGGGCAAGGGGCTGCACTTCGTCAACCCGAACGCCAAGGCGTCGTGCAGCTGCGGGAGTTCGTTCACCGTCTGATTGGCACACGCCGGCGGGTGAGCGCCGGCTCGCAGGCGTGCCCGGACCGGGTCACCGCGGCCCCCACACCGGCCAGGGCGCATGGAACTCCGCTGCGAACCCAGCGGACCTCCGCTCGGTCCACGATATGCACCCGGAAACCAACGCCGTTCACGTCGACACGTGCAAGCACTGCGGCTCAGAGGCGCCGGTAGACGTCCACGTCTGCCCGCGCTGCGACCGGCTCCTGACCCTGGGACGCCACGGCGACTACTTCACGTTCTTCGGGCTGCGCCGGCGGCTCCACCTGGACGTCGAAGACCTCGACCGGCGCTTCCGCACGCTCAGCCGCCTGTTCCACCCCGACTACTTCCACAACGCGGCGCCGGCGGAGCGGCTGGCCAGCCTCGAGCGGGCTTCGTACCTCAACGACGCGTTCCGCACGCTGCGCGACCCGCTCGCGCGGCTGGAGTACCTGCTGAAGCTGGAAGGGTTCACACCGAAGGAAGCCCGCGGCGCGACGGCTGCCGTCCCGCAGGGCCTGCTCGAGGAAGTGTTCGAGCTGAACGAGGAGCTCGAGGCCATCGACGGGATGCGGGAGGCCGGCGCGGCGCCCGAGGCGATCGCCGAGCGGCTGGACGCGGCGAAGCGTCCCATCGAGGCGAACCTGGAGGAGCACCGCCGGCGCGTCGTGGACCTGTCGCAGGCGCACGACGCGTGCCTCGAGGCGGGCGACGCCGCCGGGTGCCGCGAGAAGCTCGCCGCGCTCCAGACGCTCGTGCTCGAGCGGACGTACCTCGCGAACCTCCTCGCGACCGTGAAGCGCCAGAGCGAAGGCGGCGAGGTGGCCCAGGCATGAGCAGGGTCGTCGGCGTCGATCTGGGCACCACGAACAGCCTCGTCGCCTTCCGGCGCGAGGGCGTCACGACCGTGATCGCGGACGAATCGGGGGACAGGCTGCTGCCGTCGATCGTGTCCGTCGAAGAGTCCGGCGCGGTCTTCGTCGGACGCGAGGCGCAGCGCCGCCTGCTCACGGACCCGTCGCGCACCGTCTACTCTGTGAAGCGCTTCATGGGGCGCGGCGTCGAGGACGCCAGGGACGAAGAGCGCTGGTTCCCGTTCAAGCTCGGCGGCGAGCCCGGCGGGGTCATCCGCCTCGACCTGGGCGGCCGCGCGCTCACGCCGCCCGAAGTGTCCGGGCTCATCCTGCGCGAGCTGAAGCGCCGCGCCGAGGCCTGGTTCGCGAAGGAGGGCGACATCGACCCGGAGGTGGCGGCGGCCGTCATCACCGTGCCCGCGTACTTCAACGACGCCCAGCGGACCGCGACCCGGGACGCGGGACGGATCGCGGGCCTCGAGGTCCTGCGCATCATCAACGAGCCGACGGCGGCGTGCCTGGCCTACGGGCTGGATCGGCGGCGGCAGGGGGTGGTGGCGGTCTACGACCTCGGCGGCGGCACCTTCGACATCTCCATCCTCAAGCTGGAGGACGGCGTCTTCCAGGTGCTCGCGACCAACGGCGACACGCACCTCGGCGGCGACGACATCGACCGGCTCTTCGTCGAGATGGTCGTCGGCGATCTCGGGCTGGACCCGGCGGCGCAGCCGGAGGCGGTACAGGCGGTCCGCAAGGCCGTCATCCAGGCGAAGTGGGACCTGTCGGAGTCCGAGGAGACCCGGATCGACATCGACGGGCTCCCGGGCCGTTCGGAGCCGTACCGGCGCCCGCTGACCCGCGGAGAGTTCGAAGCGATCATCGCGCCCGTCGTGGCGCGGACGCTGGGGCCCTGCCGCAAGGCGCTGGCCGACGCCGGGCTCGAGGCGCGCCAGATCGACGAGGTGGTGCTGGTCGGCGGATCGACGCGCGTGCCGCTGGTGCGCCGCGAGGTGGCGCGGCTCTTCGGCCGGGCGCCGCACACGGACCTGAACCCCGACGAGGTGGTCGCCATCGGCGCAGCGGTCCAGGCCGACATCCTCACGAGCGGCCGCCGCGAGATGCTCCTTCTCGACGTCACCCCGCTCTCCCTCGGCATCGAGACGATGGGCGGGATCGTGTCGAAGATCATCCTGCGCAACTCCACCATCCCGGCGAGCGGCGGCGAGATGTTCACGACTTTCGCCGACAACCAGACCGCGGTCGACATCCACATCCTCCAGGGCGAGCGCGAGATGGCGGCGGACAACCGGTCCCTCGGGCGGTTCAAGCTCCGGGGCATCCCGCCGATGCCCGCGGGGCTCCCGCGCATCCAGGTGCGGTTCCAGATCGACGCCAACGGCATCCTCAGCGTGTCGGCGCACGAATTGCGCACGGGCATCGCGCAGACGATCGAGGTCAAGCCCTCGTACGGCCTCACCGACGAGGAGGTCGAGCGGATGCTGATCGAGTCGTTCGAGCACGCGGAGGAGGACGTGGACGCGCGGATGCTCATCGAGGTCCGGAACGAGGCCGAATCCGTCATCAGCGCGACCGAGAAGACGCTCCGCCGCCCGGACTTCGACGAGATCGCGGCGGCGCACCTCAGCGCGAAGGAAGTGGCGCTCATCCACGCGGGCCTGGCGGACCTCAAGCAGTCCATGGGCTCCGGCGACCGCTACGCGATCCAGGTGAAGACAGCCGCCCTCAATCAGGTGACGAAGCACCTTGCCGAAGTCATGATGAACCGGACCGTGCAGGCGGCGCTGGCCGGCCGGACGACCGACGACGTCGCCGCGAAGGGACGCTAGATGCCGAGAGTCACGTTCATCGTCGACGGGCAGGAGCGCATCCTGGACGTGGACCTTGCGTCGTTGCCGTACTCCCATCACGGCCAGCCCGGGTCGCTGCTGGACATCGCCAGGAACCTCGACGTCCCGCTCGAACATGCGTGCGGAGGCAGCTGCGCGTGCACGACCTGCCACGTGGTCGTCCGCGAGGGCGCAGAGCACCTCAGCGACATGCAGGACGACGAGGCGGATCGGCTCGACACGGCGTGGGACGTGACGCCCCAGTCCAGGCTGGGGTGCCAGGCGGTGGTGCGGGGCGACGTCGTGTGCGAGATCCCGATGTACACGCGCAACTACGTCCAGGAAGGCGGCGGGATCCAGCTGGGGCGTGGCGCGAGGCCGGCGCCTGCCGCGGCCGGCGGGTCGGCTGGAGAAGGAGCGGGATCGTGAAGTGGACCGACTCGGAAGACATCGGCATCGCGCTCGACGCGAAGTTCCCCGGCGAAGACCCGCTGGCCGTCCGCTTCGCCGATCTGCGCCAGCGCGTCCTGGACCTCGACGGTTTCGACGACGACCCCATGGCGTCGAACGAGCCCAAACTCGAGGCCATCCAGATGGCGTGGCTGGAAGAGCGGAACCTGCGACTGGCAGAGTAGAATCGCTCTAGGGTCCGGCGCAGCGGGGCCATGTGGCCTCCCCGGCGGGCCCCGGAGGCGCGAAGAGCCCTATGCGTTCGGTCGCGGTCTGCGTCCTGGCCCTCGTGTTCGGCCTGCGTGCCGCGCCGGCGGAAGGGCAGCCCGAGCCCGGGCAGGTGCCGCCGCCTCAACAGGGCCAGGCTCAGCCCCAGGGCGAGACCCGGGTTCCTTCTCAGAGCCAACCGCAGGCACAGGGCTCCTCCCAGAAGCCGGCGCAGGCCGCGGATGCGTCGCTGAAGTCCGCTGCCGAAGCTTCGGTCTCCGCCGTGTCTCTCGATCGGATCAAGCGAGGGCTCCGGCAAGCCCCGCGGCCGGCGGCTCCTTCCAGCACCAGGGCGCCGCTGAAGCTCGAGTACTACGTCGAGGTCCTGGGAGTGGCGCCGACGTTCTCGCTCTTCGAGTTTGGCGACTTCGACACCGGGCGAATTCCGTACAGCGCGCCCAGTTACAGCGACTTGCGCAACGTGCTGACGGCCGAGCAGTTCCGGGCGCCTGTCGTGTCGCTGAACAAGGCCGCGCGCAGCGGCGCGAGGACCATCCTCGATCGCTCGGCGCAGCGCGCCCGCGCCCGGCGCGCGGAGGAGGAGCGGCGGAAAGCGCTCCAGGCCGAGCGCGAGCGCCAGGAAAAGCTCAAGAACACCATCGTCGTCAAGTAGTCGGGGTCAGGACCTGCTCAGTGGTCCCCGACCCCATGCAGGAGTCGTGCGAAGGCTCGCGCCGTCAGGGCGATTCTCGGGCCGGGGACGACGAAGGCCCCTCCGAACAGCAGGTGAACACGGCCGTCTCTGACGGCCGGCACACCCGGCAGCGCGT
>CAZBIP010000052.1:0-17332 GCA_964491885.1 uncultured Vicinamibacterales bacterium | reverse complement strand
CGACGACCGCACGGTCCCACCCGGTCAACTCGTCGAGGAGGTAGAAGCCGGAGAGAGCGCTGCGTTTCACGAGGACTCGGGACTCGGGGCTCGGGATTCGGGACTCGGCTTGCCTCGCCGAAGCCGGCCGGCAGGCCGTTTGGCGAAGGCGGGGGTTCGGAACGTCGCGATGCTGGCTGCCCGTCGCCGCGACTCCCACGCCATGGTCTTCCCGTAGCGCGCTCTCGAGCTCATCGGCGATTGCCCACCCGACGCCGTCGTCGCGCAGGAGGTCGTTACCCAGACAGAGGACGAGGACTCCGTCCCGATCACCGCGCTCATCCCGCGACTCGGCGCCAGACTCGCGGGGCGGCGTGACGTCCCCGATCCCCGGCCCCCGTTCCCCAGCCCCCGATCTCATGGCGTTGGCTACCGCGTCCCGCGCTCCACCACCTGCAGCACGTCCCCCCGCGCGTCCCGCACCGTCGCCCGCAGCGGCATCTCGCCGGGCAGCGAGTGCGTGGCGCATCCGAAGCACGGGTCGTAGGCGCGGAACGCCATTTCCACCATGTTCAGCAGCCCGTCGTCCACCTTGCCGCCGTGGATGACTCCCCGGGCCGCCTTGTCCACCGACATCTGGATCGGCGCCGAATTGTGCACCGTCGCGACGATCAGATTGACCATCGTCAGGATGCCGTTCGGGTCGGTCCTGTAGTGGTGGATGAGCGTCCCGCGCGGCGCCTCGACGACGCCGATGCCCTCGGTCGGGGCCGTCTCGGGCAGCTTCCGGACGACGGGGCTGAGGATCTCGGGGTCGCTGGCCAGGGCCCGGATCGTCTCCGTGGCCTGCAGCGCCTCGATGAGCCGGGCCCAGTGCGTCGCCAGCGTGCTGTGGACGGGCTTGCCGCCGAGGGTCTTGAAGAACTCCTCGTAGTGGGCCTGGGCGAGCGGCGTGGCCATGCCGTCGGCGACGTTGAGGCGCGCGAGAGGCGCCACGCGGTAGAGGCCGCTGTCGGGACCGTCCACGAAGCCCTTCCACCCCGGCGTCTTCAGGAACGGGAACTTGATGTACGACCACGGCTCGACGTGCTCGGCGATGTGCTTCAGGTAGTCCTGCGGCGGGAACTGCGCGAGGCGCGTGCCCGACGGGCCGATGACGCGCAGGTCGCCGCGGTAGAAGCTGACCTTCCCGTTCGCGTCGACCGTCCCCATGTAGTTCGTCCGGTGGGCGTAGTAGTCGGCCAGGATCGTGTCCACGTACGCCTGGTTGCCCAGCACGATGTCGTGGAACGCCTGGAGCGAGAACTGCGCGAAGTCGACGAGGTGATCCGCCGCGGGCTTGAGCCGCTCCACCATCTCGGCCTTGAGCGGCTTGCTGACGCCGCCCGGCAGGCCGAAGACCGGGTGGATGGTCTTGCCGGCCATCTCGGCCATGAACCCCCGGGCGAGTTTCCGCGCCTCGATGACCTTGCCGCCGATCTCGAGGCCCACCTTCCCGATGACGCCCACGATGTTCCTCTCGCCGGCCGGGGCCGACGGCCCGACGATGAAGTCGGGCCCGCCGAGGAAGTAGAAGTGGAGCGTGTGGTCCTCGAACATGAACAGGTTGTAGAAGAGCTCCCGGAGCTTGTGGCCGGCGGGCGGCGGATCGACGTGGTACAGGTCGTCGAGCGTGCGCGCCGAGGCCATGTGATGGGCGGACGGGCAGACCCCGCAGATCCGCTGCGTGATGCGCGGCATCTCCTCCGCGGCGCGGCCGAGGCAGAAGTGCTCGAAGCCGCGGAGCTCGGGAATCTGCAGGTAGGCGTTCGCCACTTCGCCCTGGTCGTCCAGGAAGATCTCGATCTTGCCGTGGCCTTCGAGGCGGGTGATCGGGTCGATCGTGATGTGCTGGCTCATGCGGTCGCTCCAGGCCGCCGCCGGTGGAGCAGGGACGTCGGCAGCGAGAACCGGTAGAAGGTGCCCACCGGGTCGGGAATCTGATCGAGGAGCTTGTCAATCTCCTCCTCGGTCTTGGGGGCGAGGATCGACGCGAAGGCCGACAGGAACTTCGCGCCCTGGTCGTAGACGCCGTCCATCGGGCCCATGCAGCCCCGGCAGGGCATGTTGCCCTCGATGCACGGGTTGCCGCAGCCCGAGCGGGTGGCCGGTCCGAGGCAGACGAAGCCCTGGGCGAGGAAGCACAGCTCCGGGTCGGCGAGGTGCGTGGCGGGGCGCTTGATCTCGGTGAGTTCGATCTTGTCCGGCTTCGAGTCCTTGCGCGGGCAGTCGTCGCAGCAGGCCTTGTTCGGGCTGAGCACGGCGCCCTTCGGGGGCAGCGTCCCGGTGAGGATGGCCTCGATGGCGGCCCAGATGAGCGCCGGCGGCGGCGCGCAGCCAGGCAGGTAGTAGTCGACGTCGATCACCTGGTCGAGGGCTTTCACGTCGTCCCAGAACTCCGGAAGCGCCAGGCGGTGGCCGTCGACGTCGGACGCCTCCTCCGGGAAGACGCCGGCCGCCGGGTCCTGCGTCGGCACGTTGCGGTAGACCGTGTCGAAGATCTGGCGCCGGTTGGCGAGATTGGCCAGGCCGGGAATGCCGCCGAGGTGCGCGCACGAGCCGAAGGCCACCACGAGCTGGGCCTTCTTGCGCAGCATGTGCACCCATTCCTCCTGCTCGGACATCCGGATGCCGCCGTTGATGAAGGCCACGGCGATCGACTTGTCGGGCATCGCCTCGATCTCGCGCCGCTTGAAGTCCATGGCGACGGGCCAGAGCACGATGTCGACGGCGTCGACCACCTTGAGGATCTGTTCCTCGAGGTCGACGACCGCCTCCTCGCACCCGCCGCAGGAGGCGCACCAGTAGAAGGCGACCTTCGGTTTGTCCGCCATCGTCAGCTCCTCACGTGCCAGGGACCGAGCTTGCGCAGCTGGTCCGTCATCTCGTTGATCACGTGCTGGACCCGGTCGCCCTCGCTGGCGGAGATCCACTCGAGGCGCACGCGCTCGTCCTCGACGCCGAACTGGGTCAGCACCCGCTTCAACAGCCGGAACCGGCGCAGGGCCTTGTAGTTGCCCTCCTGGTAGTGGCAGTCGCCGGGGTGGCACCCGCCGATGAGCACGCCGTCGGCCCCCTCCTGGAGCGCCTTCAGGACGAACTGCGGGTCGACGCGGCCCGAGCACATGACGCGGATGACGGGCGCGGTCGGCTCGTAGGCCAGCCGGGCCGTGCCGGCCAGGTCGGACGCCGTGTACGTGCACCAGTTGCAGAAGAACGCCACGATGCGGGGTTCGAACGCTGCGGTCGTTGCCATGGCTCCTGGCTCCTAGCGCACGAGCACGCCCTCGATCTCGGTCATGATCTGGGCGTCGGTGAAGTGGTGCTGCTGGGCGGCGTGCGACGGGCAGGCCGCCACGCACGTGCCGCAGCCCTTGCAGAGGGCCTCGTTGAGGACCGAGACCTTCTTCGCCTTGTCGAACTCGATGGCGCTGAACGGGCACAGGGGCACGCAGATCTGGCAGCCCGAGCAGCGCTCCTCGTCGATCCAGGCGGTGTAGGCTTCGAGCTCCACCTGGCCCGTGTCGATGAGGGCCAGGGCCTCCGCCGCCGCCGCGCCCGCCTGGGCGACGGTGTCCGGGATGTCTTTCGGGCCCTGCGCGCAGCCGGCGATGAAGACGCCGTCGGTGAAGGTCGAGACCGGCGCCAGCTTGGGGTGCCGCTCCAGGAACCAGCCGTCGCTCGAGCACGACATGTTGAAGAGGCGGCGGACGTCGTCGGCGTCCTCGCGCGCCTCGAGGCCGGTGGAGAGCACGACCATGTCGACGGGAATGCGGCGGACCAGGCCGGCCAGCGTGTCCTCGACGCGGATGACGAGCTTGCCCTGCTCCATCGGCGTCACGGCCCAGTCGGAGACCTCGGCGACGCGGCCGCGGATGAACTCGCAGCCCTCCTGGAGGAGGTGGTTGTAGAACTCCTCGTAGCCCTTTCCGGCGCTGCGCATGTCGATGTAGAAGTTGTAGATCTTCGCGCCGCTCCGCTCGTGCACGAGGTGCGCGAGCTTCAGCGAGTACATGCAGCAGACGCGGGAGCAGTACTCGTGGGTGTTCTTGTCGCGCGACCCGACGCAGTGGATGATGCCGACGGAGGCGGGCTTGCTGCCGTCCTTCAGCAGGACCTGGCCGTTGTTCGGCCCCGAGGCGTTCACCATGTGCTCCACCTGGAGCGCCGTGAAGACGTTCGGGTAATGGCCGTAGCCGTACTGCGGGACCTTCTGCGGATCCACCGGCTGGAAGCCGGTCGCGACGATGATCGACCCGACCTGGATCTCCTCGTGCCGGTCCTGCTGCCCGTGGTCGATCGCCTTGGCCTCGCACACCGACGCGCACACGCGGCAGGCGTCGGTCTTGAAGTGGATGCACGAGTCGTAGTCGATCACCGGCTGATGGGGCACGGCCTGCATCGTCGGGATGTAGATGGCCGTCATCGGGCCGAGGGGCAGTTCGCCGCGGATCTGCTCGGCCTCCTCGTCCATGGTGATGCAGCCGGTGGGGCAGACCTCCACGCAGGCGCCGCACGCGATGCACGTCTCGGACGGCTCGTCGTAGGGCGTGCCGACGTAGCGCGTCGTGCCGCGGTTGAAGAAGCCCAGCGCGTTGGCCCCGACGACGTCCGAGCAGACCCGCACGCAGAGGCCGCAGAGGATGCACGTGTCGTCGCCGCGGCCGAACCGCGGCTCGGTGATGCCGTACTCCTCGGCCAGCCGGTTCAGGACCGGGACGTGGCCGCATCGCGCGAGCAGCCACTCGAGGATCAGCTTCCGCGTGCGGCGGACCCGGTCCGTCTGCGTGAACACCTCGATCCCGTCGGTGACGGGGTAGTTGCAGGCGGTCACCAGGCGGACGCGGCTCCGCATGTGCACCTCCACGGTGCAGATGCGGCAGACGCCGTAGGGCTCGACCAGCGGATGGTGGCAGAGCGTCGGGATCCGGATCCCGATCTTCTCCGCCACCTGGACGAGGGGCGTGCGGTCTTCGGCCTCGGTCTTGATGCCGTCGATCGTGACCTTCACGAGCTTCATCATGGCCTCCAGCGTCGAGGGACCGCGCCTACGCCCTCAGCACCGCGTCGCGCTTGCACGCGTCGAGGCAAGCGCCGCACTTGATGCACAGGTCCTGGTTCAGCCGGTGCGGGTACTTCACCTGGCCCGTGATGGCGCCGGTGGAGCAGGCCGTCACGCAGGCATGGCAGCCGTCGCATTTCGACTCGTCGATGGTGTACGAGATCAGCGCCTTGCAGACGCCCGCCGGGCACCGGTGCTCGCGGACGTGGGCGTCGTACTCGTCCTTGAAGTAGCGCAGCGTCGAGATCACCGGGTTCGGCGCCGACGACCCCAGCGCGCAGAGGCAGGCGTCCTGCATGACCGCCCCCATCTCCTCGAGCAGCGCGACGTCGCCCTCCTGGCCCTTGCCCTCCGTGATGCGCGTCAGGACGTCGAGGGAGCACCGCAGGCCCTCGCGGCAGGGGATGCACTTGCCGCAGGACTCCTCGGTGAGGAACGCGATGAAGTAGCGGGCGACGTCCACCATGCAGGTCTGGTCGTCCATCACGATCATGCCGCCCGAGCCCATCATCGAGCCGGCCGCCGTCAGGCTGTCGAAGTCCACCGGCATGTCGAGGTGGGTCGCGGGCAGGCAGCCGCCCGACGGCCCGCCCGTCTGCACCGCCTTGAAGGCCCGCCCCCGCGGGATCCCGCCGCCGATGTCGAAGATGATCTCGCGCAGCGTGATCCCCATCGGCACCTCGATGAGGCCCGTGTTGTTCACCTTGCCGACCAGCGAGAAGACCTTCGTCCCCGAGCTGCCGTTCCACGGGTTCTCGCTCACGTCGCCCGACCCCATCGAGGCGAACCACGCGGCGCCGCGGTTGACGATGAGCGGCACGTTGGCCCAGGTCTCGACGTTGTTCAGGTTCGTCGGCAGGTTCTTGTAGCCGTACTCGACGGTGTGGATGTACTTGGCCCGCGGCTCGCCGGCCTTCCCCTCGAGCGACGCCATGAGCGCCGTCGACTCGCCGCACACGAACGCGCCCGCGCCCTGCACGATGCTGATGTCGAAGTCCAGCTTCGTCCCGAGGATGCCGCGCCCGAGCAGGCCGTACTCGCGCGCCTGGTCCAGCGCCTTGGCGAGCCGTTCGCGCGCGATGGGGTACTCGTGGCGGATGTACACGAACCCCTGCTTCGCGCCGATGGCGCGCGCGCAGATGGCCATGCCCTCGATGACCGCGTGCGGATCGCTCTCGATGATGCTGCGGTCCATGAACGCGCCCGGGTCGCCCTCGTCCGCGTTGCACACGAGGACGGGATCGACGCCGCGGTGCAGGGCCGCCTGCCGGCACGTGGCCCACTTCACCCCGGCGGGGAAGCCCCCGCCCCCGCGCCCGCGCAGCCCCGACAGCTTGATCTCGCGGATGATCTCCTCCGGCGTCATCTCGCTGACGGCCTTCGCCAGCGCCGCGTAGCCGTCGCGGGCGATGTAGTCGTCGATCTTCTCCGGGTCGATCAGCCCGCGGTTGCGGAGCACGACCAGCTTCTGCTTCGCGAAGAACGGGATCTGGCTCAGCCTCGGCACCGGCGCCGGGGCCGCCGGCGGCGTGTACATCAGCTTCCGGACCGGCCGGCCCTTCAGCAGGTGCTCCTCGACCAGCACCGGGACGTCGGACGACTTCAGGCCGCAGTAGAAGACCTCGTCCGGCTGGACGATGAGCACCGGCCCCTCGGCGCAGAACCCCTGGCAGCCCGTGCGGACCACCTGGACTTCGTCGGCGAGGCCGCGCGACGCGATCTCCCGCTCGAGCGCCGCGCCGATGTCGAAGGATCCGCACGAGACGCAGCCGGTCCCCGCGCACACCAGGACGTGTGAACGAAACGCCATACCGTCGCCTCCTCGCGCTTCAGCCGGTGGTCTCGCACCCCGCGGCCAGCGCGGACTCCGTCACGACCTCGCCGCCCAGGACGTGCGCCCGGAACACCTGCACCATCCGGTCCGGGGTCAGATTCGCGTACTTCACCGGCGCCTGCGACCGGACCTCGACCGTGGCCATCGGCTCGCGGCTGCACAGGCCGGCGCAGCCGGACGTCGTGACGATGACGTCGGTCACCCCCTGCGCCTCGATCTCCTTCAGGAGGGCCGCCATGACCTCGCGCGCGCCCGCGGCGATGCCGCAGGTGCCCATGTGGACGGTCACTTTCGCCCGCGCCGGGCCGGTCCGCAGGCTGATGGCGCCCGCGGCCTGGTCCCGCAGTGTCTTGAGGTCGTCGATGGTCAGTCTCGGCATCTCCGTGCCCCCCGATCGCGCCTAGTGCGTCTTCGCCTTGTAGTCCTTCACGTACTTCCGCAGCATCCGCGGGATCGCCGTCTGCTTGAGCTTCCCGTGCACGTCCGTGCCGACGGTCACGACGGGCGCCAGGCCGCAGCAGCCCAGGCAGTTGACCGTGTCCAGGCTGAACTGCATGTCCGGCGTCGTCTCGCCCTTCTGGATCCCCAGTTCGCGGCTGACGGCGTCCAGCAGGCGCGGGGCGCCCTGGACGTGGCAGGCCGTGCCCATGCACACGTGGATCCGGTGGCGGCCGACGGGCTTGAGGCTGAAGGCCCGGAAGAACGTCGCGATGCCCAGCACCTGGCTCACCGGCGCCTTCACCCGGGTGGCCACCGCCTCGACCACCTCGCGCGGCAGGTGGAGGAACTCCTCCTGGCAGTCGAGGAGGATCGCGATCAGGTTGTCGCGGCTGCGCCCGTGGCGATCCACGATCTGTTCGATCTTCGTGACGTCGGTCATCGCTGATCCTCCGTGCGTCGCGCGCCCGCGGCGGGCGCGACGAGTCCAGCCTCCCCCTGCCGCACCGCGGCCCTCACGAGCGCGATGCCCCCGGGCGACGCGAGCGGCGCCCCGTCCAGCGCCGCGCGCAGGTCGCGCGAGGACAGGCTGTACGCCCGCGCGCCTCGCCGGTGCGTCCAGTCGAGATCGAGGTCCGGGTGCGACGCCAGCAGCACCAGGACGGTGGTTTCAAGGTCGCCGAGCGGCGCGCGGTCGAGATGGTCGAGCGCGAAGATGGCCGCCACGCGCGTGCCGGCCCCGGGCTCGGACTCGACGCGCATCGATCCGGCCGCCGCGTCCGCCGCCTGGCGGAGGAGCGGCAGGCCGAGGCCGACGACGCGCGTCGACCTCGACGTGAAGAACGGGTCCGTCGCCAGGCGCGCGGTCGCCTCGTCCATGCCGCGGCCGTTGTCGGCCACCTCGATGCGGAGGACGTTCGCCCCCTCGTCCTCGTCCACGCGGATGTCGACGCGGGTGGCCCCGGCCTCGGCGGCGTTGCGCGCGATGTCGAGGATGTGCATCGCCAGGTCTTCCATCGGCCGCCCTCCGCCCAGCACGCTCCGGCCTTCGATGGCCCCGATCGCCAGGCCGACCTCCACCGCATCCGGGCGATCGAGGTGGAAGAACGTCACCGCCCGCCCGATCTCGCCCGGGTTGTGCGCGTCGGACCCGGTGAGGGCCGGCAGGCCGAGCGGGGCCGCGTAGCGGGCGCGGCCCGCGCCGTAGTCCGTGGCGGCCGATACCTCGATGGCGTCGAGGGCGAGGCCTGGCGGGACGAATCCCAGCTGCCCCACGATGCCGAAGCGCTCGCGGTCGGCGTGCGCGGCGACGGCGAGGCCTCCCGCCCGGTGAATCTCGTCCACCGCGCGCTCGATGGGCCAGGACGTGGCGCCGGCGAGCAGGGACGCGTTGAAGCCGATCACCTCGGCGTGCTCATCCGCGACGACCTGCTCCCCGAACGGTCCCGGCGCGTTGCGCCCCGGGAGCGCGGACGCCACGCGGGCCTGGAGGGCGAGCGCGGCCGACTCGCCGGGCATCAGCGCGACCACGTGCACTTCCTCTTCCGTCGTGATCTCCAGGCCGGGCACGGCGAGGCAGCCCGCCGCCCGCGCGGCGCGGGCGGCGGCCGCGACGTTGTCGGCCGCGTTGTGATCGCAGATGGCGACGCCGTCGAGCCCGGCGGCCACCGCCTCGCGGACGATCGCCCCCGGGTGCATGTCGAGCGCACCGCACGGCGAGAGGCACGTGTGCACGTGCATGTCGAGCGCGAACACCTTCAGGACGCCCCTCTTCCACGCAGGCCGGCCGCGTAGAGCCGGCCCGCCGCATCGAATGCCGTCAACGGCGTCGTCACGATCGCCACGCCGTGGGCGGCCGCCCGCTCGAGCATGTCCGGCTCGGGCTGCCGCCCGTTCACGATGACGATCCCCGCCAGGTTCTTCAGCTGCGCGACCGCCACCGTGTTCACGTGGCGCTGCATCGTGATCCACGCGTCGCCGTCCTGGGCGTTGGCCATCACGTCCGACAGCAGGTCCGAGGCGTACCCGCCGCCGACGTCCCGGCTGAGCGCCTCGGGCGCGCCGGCCGCCGCGCCCTCCACGAGCCCCGCGAGATCCGTGATCGTCATGCCCGCTCCTCCGCGGCGCCGGCCTGGGCCGCGAGTTCCGCTCCGCGGGTCAGTTCCGCGATGCGCTCCCGCAGCTGCGCCTCGCGCACGAAGACGCACTCCGCCTCCTCCGCCGAACCGAGGACCACGTCCTCGGCGAAACTGAGGCACGTCGGGGCGCCGCAGGCGCCGCAGTCGATGCCCGGCAGGCGTCCGGCCACCCGATCCCGTTCCTGCATCCTGCTGATGGCGGACACGATGTCCCGCCCGAGCGGCTGCGGCGGCCGCACCGAGAAAGGCACCGTCGTCCGGAAGTCGCCGCGCGCGCACCGGGCGCGGAGCGCCTCGGCGTCGGCCACGTTGCGGCTCGGCAGCGCGTGCTGCAGGTGCAGCGCGCGGGCCCTCGCGACGTACGGGTTCTCGACCGTCAGCGCGCCGCTCACGCAGCCGTCGAAGCACGCGTGGCACTCGACGAACGTGTAGCGCTGCAGCTTGCCCTTGTCGATGTCGTCGAGGGTCCGGAGCACGTTCGGCAGCCCCCAGACCGACAGCGTGTGCTCCTCGGACAAGGTGCTCGGCAAATTCACGGAGAACGCCCAGCCGAGGCCGGCCGACGTCTCCGGCTCGGGCACGTCCGCCCCTCCCGTCTGGACCTCGCGGATGACCGGCGCCAGGAGCGGGAACAGGTCGTTGATGCCCACCGCGGAGTCGATGTAGGACGCGTCCATCCCCGGGTGATCGACGATGGACACCATCTTCGCGGGGCAGGGGGTGATGTACACGGCGTGGACGCGGTCGGGGGGCAGGCCGGACTCGGCCGCGGCCGCGAGCTTCGCCTCCCTGGCCGCCACCTCGCGCGGCGCGAGGATCGGCAGCAGCTGGTCGACGAGCTCGGGGTACTTGACCTGGACGAGCCGGACGACGCTCGGGCAGAACGACGAGATGAGCGGCACCGGGCCCCGGTAGTCCGCGAGGAACAGCTCGAGCGCGCACGTGACGGCATCGCCGGCCCAGGAGAGCGTCGCCGCCGCGTCGAACCCGCTCGCCCTGAGCGCCTGCAGGATGACGCCCGGCGTGACCTCCCCGTCGAACTGGGTGTAGAGCGCCGGCGACGGGACCGCGATCGTGCAGCCGAAGCGGCCGAGGCCGGCCGGCGATGCCGTCAGCGGCACGACCGCGCCTTTCGGGCACGCCTTGATGCACTCGCCGCAGTCGATGCAACGATCCTCGATCATGGCCGCGAGGCCCCGCCTGACGCGGATGGCCTGCGTCGGGCAGACCCGCATGCAGGCCATGCAGCCGTGGCAGGCGCCGGCGTCGAAGCGGATCGAGTGGTAGTGCTCGTCGGCCATGTCGTCAGCTCACGCGCACCGTCATGACGACCGTCGTCCCGCGGCCCACCTCCGAGGTGATGGCCAGCGCGTCCGTGTTCCGCTTGATGTTGGGCAGGCCCATGCCGGCGCCGAACCCCATCTCGCGCATTTCCGGCGTCGCCGTCGAGTAGCCCTCCCGCATGGCGAGCGCGACGTCCGGGATGCCAGGCCCGTCGTCGCGGACGTCGATCGTCACGTCTCCCGGCGTGACACGCAGCGTCATCGTGCCGCGCCTCGCGTACATGACCGTGTTCATCTCGGCCTCGTAGGCCGCGATGGCGACGCGGCGGATCAGCGCCGGGGCGAAGCCCATGTTCTTCAGCGTCTCCTTGATGCTCGTCGACGCGCGGCCGGCGTTCGTGAAGTCGGACCCGGCCACCTCGTACGCGTGGACGAACGCCTCGTCCGTCATGCCCCGCGGCCCCGTCCGGGCGCCGCCGCCTCGATCCCGAGGGCGGCGTAGAGCGCGCCCGCCGCCTCGAAGAGCGAGCGCGGGCTCGCGACGACCGGCACCTTCATCTCCTTCGCCAGTTCCACCACCTCGGGCGGCACGGCCTTGCCGCGCGTGAACACGACGGCCGCGAGGTCCGCGATGACGGCCGTCCGGACGGCCTGGACGGTGGCGAGGCCCGTGACCAGCACGAAGCCCGGGCTCGCGTCCACGAGCACGTCGCTCATCAGGTCGGCCACCACCACCCCCGCGACCGGCGCGGCCGGGTCGGGAAACCAGAGAGCCTCGCCGTCCACGGCGGCTCGGACGTCGGCCAGCGTGATCGGGGCCGCGCGGCGGGCGGTCCCCGGGGCCGCCTGGCCCCGAGCCGCCGCGCCGTCCGGGACGGTGGCCTCGCTCACGAATGGCTCCCGGCCGCCAGGCGCGCCGCGGCCGGCGCCGCCGCGGTCGTCGTCCGCCCGATGACCCGCCCGTCCTTGCGGATGACCCGCCGCGCAGGCACCCGCCGGCCCGGGCAGTGCTCCCAGCACGTGCCGCACCCGGTGCACTTGTCGGCGTCCACGTAACTCGCCTTGTGCCTGACCTTCACCGTGAAGTTGCCGACGAACCCGCTGACCTCCTCCACCTCGCTGTAGGCCATGAGGTGGATGTTCTTGTGCTTGCCGACCTGGGTCATCTTGGGCGTCAGGATGCAGGCCGCGCAGTCGAGCGTCGGGAACGTCTTGTCGAAGTGCGCCATGTGCCCGCCGATGCTCGGGTCCCGCTCCACGAGGTACACCTGCTTGCCGGCGCTCGCCAGCGTCAGCGCCGCGGAGATGCCCGCGATGCCGGCGCCGACCACGAGGACGTTCGGGTTGACCGGCACCGTCGATCGCTGCAGCGCGTCGTGCAGCGCGACGCGCCGCACCGCCGCCGTGAGCAGCAGGCGGGCCTTCTGCGTCGCGCGGGCCACGTCCGTGGTCACCCAGGACACCTGCTCCCGGATGTTGACCATCTGGTAGAGGTACGGGTTGATCCCGGCCTCCTGCAGCACGCCCCGGAACGTCGGCTCGTGCATGAGCGGCGAGCAGGAGGCGACGACGAGGTGCGTGAGCTTGTGCTTCGCCAAATCGTCCTTGATGAGCTGCTGGCCGGGGTCGGAGCACATGAACTTGTACGTCTTCGCGAGGGCGACCTTCGGCAGCGTGGCCGCGTAGCGCTCCAGCGCGTCCACGTCCACCTTGCTGGCGATGTTCAGGCCGCAGTGGCAGATGTAGACGCCGATGCGGCAGGTGTCGTTCGCAGGCATGTCGTCCCCCTCACGCGGTTGCCGGCAGCGGCTCGGCGGTCACGAGGTTGCGCTGGAGCCCGAGAGCCTTCGGGGCCAGGCCGAACGCCAGGCCCATGAGCTGGGTGAAGTAGACGATGGGCAGCGTCACGTCCTCGCCGTACGTGCGCCGCATCTGGCCCTGGTAGCCCTCGAGGTTGTACTGGCAGAGCGGGCAGGCCGTGGCCAGCGCGTTCGCCGTCCGCGCCTTCGCTTCCTTCAGGAGCAGGTAGCTCATGCGCACGCCGATGTCGGCCATCGTGCCCATCAGCGATCCGCCGCAGCAGTGCGCCTTCAGCGGGTACTCCACGACCGTCGCCCCGAGGGCCTCGAGCAGCCGGTCCATCGTCTGCGGCCGGAGCGGGTCGTCGAAAGTGCCGTAGGGACGGACGACCTGGCACCCGTAGTAGGGCGCGACCCGGTACCCCTTCAGCGGCTGCGTGACCTTCGCCCGGATCGCGTCGAGCCCCACCGTGTTCACGATGACGTCGAGCGGGTGCCGGACGACGGTGTGCCCCGAGTAAGCGAGCCCGGCCGCCCGGAGCCCCTTGTTCACCTTCGCGGCGACTTCCGGGTACTCCTGCATCGTGTGCTGCGCCTTCGAGAGCACCAGGTAGCACGCCGCGCACGGCGCCACGACCTCGAGGTGCATCGGCTCGGCCAGCGCCAGGTTGCGGGCCGCCAGCGCGACGGCCTTGTCGCCGCTGATCGACATGTAGCTGGTCGCGCCGCAGCAGTTCCAGTCGGGAATCTCCTCCAGGCCGATGCCGAGGTGGGCGAACACCGCCCGCATCGACTCGTCGTAGGGCTTCCCGAGCCCGTTGAGCGAGCAGCCGGGGTAATACGCGTAGGCCGGCATGTCAGGACTCCTCCATCGCGTCGAGGACCGCTTGCAACTGTTTCGGGTCCTTGATCCGTTCCTGCCCGAGCGCCATGCGCCCCGTCCTGATGAGCTTGAGGCCGATGGGCGCCATCTTCAGCAGGTTGAGCGGGTTCGTGCGCAGCGCCAGCTCGATGACCACCCGGGCCTCCGAGTTGCGCCCGTGGGTGGCGACCATCTTGTAGAAGGCCTTCGCGAGCACCGGGACCGGGAAGCGCTTCGGGTACGTGTGCTTCTCGATCGCGCGGCGCTTGAGCAGGTACATGACGTCCGTCACCTTGATCTCGCGCGGGCAGCGGACCTGGCACTCGTAGCAGGAGGCGCACAGCCAGGGCGTGACCGATTCCAGGACGTCGCGCTCAAGGCCGGCCCGCGTCATCGCGATCACGCGCCGCGGCGTCAGGTCCATGTGCACCGCGACGGGGCACGCGCCGCTGCACGTGCCGCACTGGATGCAGTCGCGCAGGGCCTCGCCGCCAGGCTGCGCCATGATCTCCGCCGGGAACGCCGGGTTCACGTCCTCGGCGTACCGGCAGTGCGTCGATCCCTTCTGCACGGCTGCACCTCCTGAGAAGCGCGTGGGCTGGCTCGAACCTCAGGGGCTCCGGGGCGTCGCAGCCGCATGGTGGTGTGATGCGCGTACACGCGCTATGCGGCGTCTTCGAATGCGAGTGACGAGACGTCCAGAATCTGCCCCGCCAGAGCCTAAGTACCTGCCGGGTCAATGTCAACGGCCGACTCTGAGTAGAAAAATCGGGATTCGTCAGCCGGCGTCAGGGGCTGGCCGGCGCCGCTCCGGGGTGCGTACGGAGGGGAGGGACTTGACGGACTCCGATCCTGGGAGTAGGAATTGCTGTGGAGGGTTTGCGTGCGTCTGAACACCCGGGGCCGTTACGGCCTCCAGATGATGTCCCAGTTGGCGTGCAGGCAGGGCGATGCCGCCCCTCTCGGCCTCAAGGACATCGCCAAGGCGACGGGGCTGCCCTGGCGCTACCTCGAGCAGATCGCCAGCCCCCTGCGCAAGGCCTCCCTCATCAAGGGGAGGCCCGGGCGCGCAGGCGGCTACAAGCTGGGACGCCCGTCGTCGGCCATCACGCTCCGCGAGGTGATGGAGGCCACGACCGGCAGCCTGCGCCTGATGGACTGTGTCGATTTGCCGGACACGTGCGAACACAGCCCGCGGTGCCCGTCGCGGTCGATGTGGGTGAACCTCACGGCGGAACTGCGCGCCGTGCTCGACCGCTACACCCTCGACGACCTCGCCCAGCGGCCCTGCGCGGGATGCCGGGACACGGCCGCGCGGGCGCGCGGCCTGCGCGCGGCGCACAAGCCCCAGGCGCGCGTCCGGCGGGGTTCCCGCCGCTGGAAGTACATGCGGTCGCTCGAGTAGACCCCGCCGGGCGGGCAGCTCCCGCGCGTGCCGGCGTTTCTCAGGCCCCCGCGCCCTCTTCGACGCCGAGCGCGCCCAACACGCGGCGCCTGACCTCGGCGACGCTCCCGATCCCGTCCACCCGGCTCAGCAGGCCCAGGCGTTCGTAGTAGGGCACGACCTGGTTCGTCTTCTCGTGGTACTCCCGGAGCCGGTTCGTGAGCACCGCCTCGGTGTCGTCGGGCCGGTGCACGAGCCGCGGCGCGACGTCGGGCGGCGGCGGGTCAAAAGTCACGTGGTAGACCCGGCCGGTCTCGGGGTCGCTCCGGCGCCCGGTGATCCGTTCGAGGATAATCGCGTCGTCAACGTCGAAGAGCAGCACCCGGTCGATCCGGCGCCCCGTCGCGTCGAGCGCTCCAGTCAGCCACTCCGCCTGGGCGAGCGTGCGCGGGAAGCCGTCGAGCAGGAACCCGCGCGAGCAGTCCGGCTGCGCCAGCCGGTGTTCGACCAGGCGGTTGACCAGGTCGTCGGGCACCAGGGCGCCGGCGTTGGCGTACGTCTGGAACTCCTTGCCGAGCGGCGTCTGCTCGCGGATCGCCGCGCGGATGATGTCGCCGGTCGAGACTTGCGGAATGCCGAGCGCGCGCGTGATGGTCTCTGCCTGCGTGCCCTTGCCGGCGCCGGGGGCGCCAATCAGAATCAGGTTCATGCCCGTCCTCTCCGAGTGAATGCCGGCCTGCGCCAGCGAAACGAGGGGCCCGGCCATCCTAGTGCATGGGGATCGGGAGAGACAAGGGAGGGGAAAGCCAGGCGCCTAGGGGCTAGGCGCTGGGCGCTAGTCAGACAGTGAAGAGGGACAAGGGGCAAGGGACAAGGCTTGCCACGCCGAAGCCGGCCCTTCGACAAGCTCAGGGCGGGCCGTCAGGCCGTTTGGCGAAGGCGGGGGCAAGGGACAAGGCTTGCCACGCCGAAGCCGGCCGTCAGGCCGTTTGGCGAAGGCGGGGGCAAGGGGCAAGGGAAGAGTCAGGCGCTCGGGGCTAGGCGCTGGGCGCTAGTCAGACAGTGACGAGGGACAGGCACCGGGCAGGCGACGGACTGCGGTGGCTACTCGCCGCGGATGATACGGAGCACGTCGTCGAACGACTCGCAGTAGTGCTGGCACAGCGGCCGCGTCCCGCTCGCGTCGATGTTGCCGCCGGCCATGCCGATCGTGGTGAACCCGGCCAGGCGGACCGCGCACACGCCGGCGCCGCTGTCCTCGATGCCCACGACGTGGTGACGCTCGGCGAACGGCGTGCCGAGGCCGACTCGGCAGACTTCCGCGTACAGCCAGGGGTGCGGCTTCGGCGACAACTCGCCGAGGGTGCCGGCCTCGCCGGGCCGGAGCGGGAAGCCGGCCGTGACGATGGCGTCGTAGAAGGACCGCGGATCCCCGAGGCCCATGGTCCTGAACGCGGCGACGAGCTCGGGCCAGGCCTTTTCGTAGAGGCCGGACGTGACGACGCCGATGCGGATCCCGTCCCGCTTCAATGCCAGCAGGAAGTCCTTTACCCCGGGGGCCGGGACGAACGCGTCGGCGCGGCCGCGGCCCTCGACGATCTCCCGCATCTCGCGGTGGGTGTGCTCGAAGTAGAACCGGCGCGCGTCCTCGACGGAGCGATCCGGGCAGTACTTCCGGATGCAGTGCTGCAGGTGCTCCGACACGCTGAAGCCCGAGACGAACGGCAGGTCCGACTCGTCCAGCCGGAACGACGGCTCGCCCAGGAGGCTGCCCGTCGCCTTCTCGATCATCCACACCCAGAACGGCTCGCTCCGGACCGTCGTCCCGTCGAGGTCCATCAGCACGGACCGGACCGGCCGCTCGAGCGCGACGCTGTGAACGGGGTAGTAGGCCGGATAGCCCAGGCCCGACGAGACGTACGCCAGCGTGCGGTCCTCGAACACGACGAACTCGACGCGGCGATCGGACGGCGCCAGCACGAGCCGCACGCCGTCGCGCCCGGCCCTGAAGTGGCCGTCGCTGCAGGCCTCGAGCTGGACGAACGCGCCGAGGTCCACCGCGCCGAGGCCGGGAAGACTGGTCTCGCTCATCGCGTCAGGATCACGTGGATCTGCTTCGGGCCGTGGACGCCGTGGGAGAGCGTCATCTCGATGTCGGCGGTGCGGCTCGGCCCCGCGACGAGCACGACGTTGCTCCCGGCGTCGAGGAGGCGCGGCTCCGCTCGCACGAGATCGGCGAACGTCGGTATGAGCCGCCGCTCCGGCACGACGGCCACGTGGACCGGCGGCAGCAGCGACGGCAGGCGCCCGCGGCCCGGGCCGCTGACGAGCACGATGGCGCCGCTCTCGGCGATGGCCGCGTGGGCCCCCGTCACGCCCAGGCCGACGGCCCCGAGACGCTCCGCGTCCTCGAGGCGTTCGCCGGCGTCGCCGGGCATCTCGTACGCGAACCGGCTGAACCCGCTCGCCGTGAGGGCGTCCAGCAGCCCCGGGCAGCCGATCGCCTCGTCGTCC
>CAZBIP010000051.1:15882-17343 GCA_964491885.1 uncultured Vicinamibacterales bacterium | reverse complement strand
TCGGCCTGGAGCCGAGCCGGCTCCCCGAGGCGGCCGTCGCCGACCTCAAGGAGGCTGCGGGCTTGGCATCGAGGCCGGAAGAGCGGAAACTGGTATTGGGAGCCCTGGCGGCGTTTCCGTGCCCGGCCGCGTTCGAGTTCGCCAAGGGGTTCCTGCAGGACGAGGCGGTGAAGGCCGAGGCCCAGGCGGCGATCGACGCGATGACGCAGCGGCTCGCCAGGGGCTTTGCCCGTTGAAAGGGTGAGGAAGAGACGTGACCAAGAAGATTGTCGTGCTGACGTTCCTGTTCGCCTTCCTTCTCGCGCCGCTTGCCGCGCAGCAGGCGGGGAAGACGGAAGAGCTGAAGCTGAAGCTGCCGAAGCCGATGTTCGTCGGCACCCCGACCAACATCAAGAGCCCGAACCTCGAGCCCATCACCGGCAAGTCGCGAGGGGCGTTCATGGTCCCGGTGGGGACGAAGCTGTTGTCGGCGAAGAAGCCTGTTCGGGGCAGCGACATGCAGCCGGTCATCGGCGAGCTCGACATGATCACGGACGGTGAGAAGGAAGGCGGCGACGGCTACTTCGTCGAGCTGGGCCCCGGCAAGCAGTGGATCCAGATCGACCTCGGCGCCTCGTACTCGCTGCACGCCATCCTCGTGTGGCACTACCACTCGCAGGCGCGCGTCTACCGCGACGTCGTCGTGCAGGTGGCCGCCGACAAGGACTTCCTGAAGGGCGTGCAGACGATCTTCAACAACGATCACGACAACTCGTCCGGGATCGGCGTGGGGAAGGACAAGGAGTACATCGAGGTCGCCGAAGGGCGGCTCCTCGACCCGAAGGGTGCCAAGGCCCGGTACGTGAGGCTCTACTCGAACGGGAACACCACGAACGATCTGAACCACTACGTCGAGGTCGAGGTCTTCGGCACGCCGGGCGCATGAGCAAGGCCGGCTTCGGCGGCGCGGTCATGGCGGCGCTGGCGCTCGCGCTGGTGTTCCGCCTGGCCGGCGCCGGCGTGAGGCCGGTGCACCACGACGAAGCCAACCAGGCCGTCAAGTTCGGCGAACTGCTCGAAACCGGCGACTACCGCTACGACCGGAACGACCACCACGGCCCGACGCTCTACTACCTGACGCTGCCGGCGGCGTGGGCGCGCGGGCAGGCGACGCTCGCGTCGCTCGACGAGCGGACGCTTCGCGCCGTGCCGGCGCTCTTCGGCGCCTGCCTCATCCTGCTGTTCGTGCCGCTTGCCAGGGGGCTCGGCAGGCCGGCGGTGGCCGCGGCCGCGCTGCTGGCCGCCCTGTCTCCCGTCCTCGTCTACTACAGCCGTTTCTACATCCAGGAATCGCTCTTCGCGTGCTTCTCGCTGGCCTTCCTCGTCGCCGCCGGCCGCTTCAGCGAGCATCCGAGCCGGGCGGCGGCGGTTGGCGGCGGGCTCGCCGCTGGCCTGGCCTACGCGACGAAGGAAACGTCGATC
>CAZBIP010000051.1:13252-15782 GCA_964491885.1 uncultured Vicinamibacterales bacterium | reverse complement strand
TACGCGCACACCGTGCCCGACTTCCTGCGGCTGGTGCAGCGGGTCGCGGACGTCTCGGCGCTCCATCCCGACCGCCGGGCCATGCCGGTCAAGGTCGTGGCCGGCCCGTACGAGCAGTGGCCGCTGCCCTGGTACCTGCGCGGGATGACCCGCGTCGGGTACTGGACGCAGGCCGCCGACGCGGCCCCGCTGGGCGACGCGTCAGTGGTCGTCGCGTCGCAGGAGCAGGCCGACGCCGTGGCCGCCGCGCTCGGCGACGGGTACGTGCAGGAGTTCTACGGCCTGCGGCCGGATGTCGTCCTGACGCTCTTCATCGAACGCGAATCGTGGGAGCGGTTCCTCGCGTCGCGCGCGTCCCGGGACTGAGACGCGTGAAGCCCCGGACGGCGGCCGCGCGCTTCGCAGCCGCGGGGTCCGGACGGTAGAATGCCGCCGTGCTGACCAGACGCGACTTGCTCTCGTGGTGCGGTGCCGCTTCCGCGCTTCTCGTGTTCGCCCTCCAGGGCTGCGCCTCGACTCCCCGTCCCGTCGCCGCGCCGGCCCCGCCGCCTGCGCCGGTGCAAGCGCCCGTGGACGTCGTGATCCAGGGGGCCGTGGATTCGGAGTTGCAGCCGCTGCTCGCCGCGCTGGAGGGGAAGGAAGAGATCCAGATCGCCGCATGGACCTTCTGGCGGGGGAGGATGGCCGGGAAGTCGGTGGTCGTCTCCCGCACGGAAGTCGGTCCGGTGAACGCGTCCACGTCCACGACGCTCGCCATCGTGAACTTCAGGCCGCGGCTCATCATCAACCAGGGCACCGCCGGCGCGGCCGACCCGGACCTGCGGGTGTTCGACATCATCGTCGGCGAGGCGACCGCGGATTACGGCGCATTCCGATCGGCGCACGCGGACGAAGGAGCCGGCGTCGACTTGTCGCGCTGGACGCCGATGCCCCATCGTCTCAGACTCGACGGCAAGGAGCGCGTGGTCTACGACCGGTTCCCGGGGGACCCTGGCGCCATGGAGGCCGCGCTGGCCGTGCCCAACCCGCGCGGGCGCGTGTTGAAGGGAGTCATCGGGTCCGCCTTCGAGTTCAACCGGGAAGTGGATCGGTTGATCTGGATGCGCAAGACCTACGGCGTGGCGTCGGAAGACATGGAGAGCGCGTTCGCCGCTGGGACCGCGGCGGGTTTCAAGGTGCCGTTCCTCGCGGTGCGCATCATCTCGGACTCGGACTTCCGCAGAGACGAGTTCCAGCCCATCGCCGGCGAGTACTGCGCGGCGTTCGTCGTCGAACTCGTGAAAGCGCTGCCCACCTCAGTGACGTCAGGGATTTGACCGCAGAAGCTGGCCGCTCGCCCGCAGTTGCTCGTGCGCGGGCCGCGCTCGCGTCGGGGCTCCCCGCGCACCGGGGTACAACCCGGCAGTCGGTGAAGGGGCTTGGCCCCTTTTGCAGTATCGGCACACTCGAGATCGGCCCGCCGCCGGCTACGCGGGCCAGAGCCAGCCGAACACCGCGCCGGTCAGGAGCCCGTACACCAGCCCGTCGAGGGTGTTCTTCAGCTCCGTCGTCCACTTCTTCTTGTACCAGATCGTGTCCTGCCAGAGCGCCACCGAGTAGCCGATGAACGCCGTGGCGCCGGCGAACCGCATCACCGAGAGGAACGGCGCGCCGGCGGGCAACGCGCGGCTGGCGATGTACGCCGCGAAGAGGCTGACGACGAGAAGGTAGACGAACCACTGGACGAACTGGGCGGTCATCGAGGGCGTGCCGCCGGGCATGACCGTGAGCACGGCCACGGGGCCCTTCGCGTACTTGTCGAGGAACGCCGGGTCCTTCAGGGCCTGCATGGACGAGGAGTGCGGCATCATGTAGTCGCCGGGCTTGACGCCGGCCTTGCGCATGGCCGCCATCACCTCGTCTTCGTGCGGGACGCCGGTGTAGTCGCTCTTGTGGAAGGGCAGTACCATGTGCATGAGCGAGCTCGCGACGAACACGGCGACGGAGGCCGCGAGGATCGGGAGCCAGAGCGCCAGAATGGACACCATGCGGACTCCTCCAGGGTGGTGAGAATGGTTGCGGAATCCTACCACAGCGTCTACGACAGCCCGCGGATGGCGAAGGGGTACGCGTTCGACCGGCCTCCCGTGCACCCGCACGTCATCCGCGCCGTGGCCAAGCGGCTCGAGCACCGCGCGCCGATCTGGCGCGCGCTGGACGTCGGGTGCGGCGCCGGGCTGTCGACGGCGGCGCTCGATCCGATCACGACGCACGCGGTCGGCCTGGAGCCGTCCCGCGGCATGCTCGCGCACAGCCGCGCGGTGGCCCCGGGAGCCTCGTTCGTGGCGGGCAGGGCGGAGCAGCTGCCGTTCGCGGCCGGGTCGTTCGACCTGGTGACGGCGGCGGGCTCGCTCAACTACGTGTCGCTCGACCTGTTCCTGCCGGAACTGGGCCGGGTGCTCGCGACGGGCGGCGTGATGGCCGTCTACGACTTCTCGGCGGGCCGGCGGTTCCAGGACGATGCCCGCCTGGAGGCCTGGTACGCGGCGTT
>CAZBIP010000051.1:1317-13152 GCA_964491885.1 uncultured Vicinamibacterales bacterium | reverse complement strand
AGCGGCTTCGTCGTCTTCCAGCCGCCGCGCGTGAAGTCCTGGAACGCCTGCGGCATGCCGCCCTCCCGGACCGACTTCTCGCTCAGCGGCCCGATCGACGACCAGAAGCAGCCCTCGTAGACGTTCTGATCGAGCGGGAGCCCGTTCCTCAGGCACTCGACCATCCGGAACAGTTCGATGAAGTCCATGCCGCCGTGGCCGCCCATCTTCTTCGCGAGCTCGCCGATGCGCTTGAAGAGCGGGTGCTCGTACTGCGCGACGAACTTCTCCCACGCCTCGCCTTCGGTCCACTCGTGGAAGCTGCCCACGCCCTCGATGGCCAGGCGGTTCGGGTAGCTGGCGAGGGTGCCCTTGGTCCCCTGGATCAGGTTGAGCCGCGTGTAGGGCCGCGGCGACTGCTCGTCCCACTGGACCATGATCGTCCGGCCGAGGGCGGTCTTGATGATGGAGGTGTTGATGTCCCCGGCGCGGTACTCGGCCTGGTTCCACTTGTGGTCGGGCGGGAAGTTCGCCTTCGCGTACAGCGCCCGCGCCCTCGACGGTGACGAGTAGGAGGCGATGGAGCCGAACGTGTCCTCGGTCCGCGCGAGGCTCATGTACTGGGCGACGGGCCCGAGGCCGTGGCACGGGTAGAGGTTCCCGTTGCGCTTGATGTAGTGATACGTGCGCCAGGAACCCGTGCCGCGCTCGACCTGCCTCATCTGGTTGCGCAGATCGTGGATGTACGCCGCCTCGCCGTGCAGCAGCTCGCCGATGACGCCCTGCCGCACCATGTTGAGGTAGAGCAGCTCCTCCCGGCCGTAGCACACGTTCTCCATGTGCATGCAGTGCCGGCCCGTCTCCTCGGACGCGTCCACCAGCTGCCACATCTCCTCGAGCGTCACGGCGATGGGCGTCTCGATGAAGACGTGGGCGCCCGCCTGCATCGCGGCCACGCCCATGGGGGCGTGCGCCTCCCACGGCGTCGCCACGACCACCATGTCGGGCTTCACCTCGGCGAGCATGGTCTTGTAGAGGCTCTCGTTGCCGAAGTAGAGCTTCGGGGCGTGCGCGCCCCTCGCCTTGACGCGCTGTTCCGCGCGCTTGGCGAGGTCCTCGTGGAGATCGCTGATCGCGACGATCTCGGTGCCCTCGATCGACGCGAGCTGCGACGCGTGGCCGGTGCCGCGCGACCCGACGCCGATCATCGCGATCCGCACCTTGTCGATCTTCGGGGCGGCGAAGCCGCCCATGTACTTCGCCCCCGGGCGGCGGGCGGGCGCCTGCGCCCCGGCGAACGCCGGCAGCGCGGCCATCGCGGCGGTCGCGCCGCCGACGGTCTTGAGGAAGTGCCTGCGTTCGGTTCGTGTCGGCTTCTTGGTCTTCATGGCGTCTCTTCCGGCGCGTGAGTGGCCGGGTTACTTGCGCAACGCTGCGCGATAGGGGTTGGTGGGCTTGGGGTCGTCGCCCGTGCCCGGGGCGCGCGCCGCCCAGAGCAGGCCGCGCTGCATGATGGTCTTCGCCTCCGGCACGTTGAAGTCCGCCGCCACGTGGCCCACCGACAGGTGGAAGACGCGGCCCTTGCCGTACAGCTTCTTCCACGCCACGGGCATGACGGCGCCGTCGATCCACGGCGCGTGCGCCCCCGTGAACGTCGTCGTCGCCAGGACCTCCGCGTTCGGGTCGACGAGCATGTAGTACTGCTCGGAGTGCATCTTGAAATCCGCCAGGCCCTTCGTGATCGGGTCGTCGTGGTTCACGACGTTCACCGTGTAGTCGATGACCCCGCCCGGGTGCGCCGCCCACGCCCCGCCCACCATGAACTCGTACTCGGTGTTGTTCCGGAACGAGTCGCTCAGTCCGCCGTGCCAGCCGGCCAGGCCGACGCCCGACTTGACCGCGTCGAGCAGGCCTTTCTCCTGCTGGGGCGTGATCCGGCTCATCGTGACCACCTGCACGACGAGCGAGAGGCTCTTCATCTTGGCCGCGTCGAGGTACGAGTCCAGCGTGTCCGACACCTCCACGTCGAACCCCTGCTCGGCGAGCCAGGGCGCGAAGATGTCCGCCGTCTGCTTGGGCTCGTGCCCCGCCCAGCCGCCCCACACGACCAGCGCCTTCGGCTTCGAGCCGGGCGCCTGCGCCGCGCCCTGCGCGGCGGCCTGCGGCGTCAACCAGGCGAGCGCCACAGCCACCAACATGACGGCTGCCGGCCACCGGAACGTTCGAACGATCGTCGTCATGGCGCGATCCTCCCCTGGCTACTTGAGTTCGCGAATCCAGATGTTGCGGAAGCGCACCGGATGGCTGTGATCCTGCAGCCCGATCGGCATGCGGTCCGCGTGGGCCTTGTACGGCGGGCGCGCCTTGTGGCCGGTCGGGCCGGTCAACTGGTCGTTGTCGTGGACGAGGACGCCGTTGTGGAACACCGTCATGCGCGCCGGCGCCGTCACCGATCCGTCGGCGGCGAAGCGCGGCGCCCTGAAGACGATGTCGTAGAACTGCCACTCGCCGGGCTTGCGGCTGGCGTTGACGAGGGGCGGAAACTGGCCGTAGATGGCCGCCGCCATCCCGTCCGCGTAGGTCGCGGCCTCGTAGGAATCGAGGACCTGCACCTCGTACGTGTTCATCAGGAACACGCCGCTGTTGCCGCGGTCCTGGCCCGTGCCGACGGCGGGCGCCGGCGACGCCCACTCGACGTGGAGCTGGCAGTCGCCGAACGCGGCCTTGGTCTGGATGGCGCCTCCGCCCTTGACGACTTCCATGTACCCGTCGCGCACCAGCCACTTCGGCGGCAGGCCCTTCGCTGTGGTCCAGCCCGAGAGGTCGCGGCCGTCGAAGAGCACCGTCGCGTCCGCGGGCACCGGCGCCGGAGGACCGGCCGGGCCGGGATCGACGACCGGCGGCATCGGCCGCGTCATGTCGTGGATGCCCCACTGCTGCAGGTCGGCGGCGCGGGGGTTGGACAGGATCTGGGCCGAGGCGGCCAAACCGAGCGCCGCGACGCCAGCCGCGGCGAGTACAGAGATGAAGAATGCGCGTTTCACGGGCCCTCCGTTCGTCTCGGGCCGCGCCGGGCGCTGATGCGCCGGACACGGACCGTCCGGAAGATTCTAAGGCGAATCGCCGCGCGGACGAACTATGTCCGACCAGCGCCCAGCCCCCAGTCCCTAGCGCCCGATCCCCAGCTTGCCCCCTCCCCCCGTCCTGTGTCACTGTGACGCGCAAGTGGACGAACGGCCGAGATGACGCCCGATCTGGTTCTGGTCGTGCCCTGCTACAACGAGGCCGAGCGCCTGAAACCCCAGGCGTTCCTGGACTTCCTTGCCTCCCGCCCGGCGGTTCGGCTGCTGTTCGTCGACGACGGCAGCAGCGACGGGACGCACGACATTCAGGAGCGCGTCCGGGCGTCCGCGCCCGGGCAGGTCTCGGTGCTGCGTCTCCCCGCCAACCGCGGCAAGGGTGAGGCGGTCCGGCTCGGCGTGCTGGAGGGGATCCGCGCAGGCGCCGGGCTCGTCGGCTTCTGGGACGCCGACCTGGCGACTCCGCTGGACGCCGTCGACGACTTCCTGACGCTTGCGGCCAGGCGGCCGGACCTCGAGATCCTCCTCGGATCCCGCGTGCGCCTCATGGGGCGCGACATCCGCCGGCAGGCCGGGCGCCATTACCTCAGCCGCGTGTTCGCCACGGCGGTGTCCCTGAGCCTCGAGCTGCCGGTGTACGACACCCAGTGCGGTGCCAAGCTGTTCCGCATCACCGGCGCGATGGCCTCCATCTTCGACCGTTCCTTCGGAAGCCCATGGATTTTCGACGTCGAGGCCCTGGCCCGCTACCTGGCCCTTCCTGTCGGGCCGGGCGAGACGCCGCGGGAAGCCCGGATCTACGAAGTGGCGGTCCGGCAGTGGCACCACGTCCCCGGATCCAAGCTCCGCTGGTCCGACTACATCCGCTCCTTCTTCCAGTTGGCGGCTCTTCACCACCAGTACCGCCGTTGATGCCCGGGCCCGGCGGCCGGGCTTTCCGGCGGCCGCGTTCTGGAGGGGAACACGCGCACTTTCCCGGCGCAAAGGACGCCGTTGCCGGGTAAGATCGCCCGACGGCCTTTTTGCGGTCCGTTCTGACCCATGCCCCCGAAGCCGGAGATATGAAGATGGAAGATTCGAAGGACACGTCGAACCACGTTTCGAGACGCACGTTCGTCGGAGGACTGGCGGCGGCCGCGGGCGTGATGATCGTGCCCCGGCACGTGCTGGGCGGGACCGGGTACCAGGCCCCGAGCGACCGGGTGCGCGTGGCGACGGTCGGCTACGCGAACGGCATGGGCACGAGCAACACCAACGCGGTGGCCAAAGTGGCCGACGTCGTGGCGCTCTGCGACGTGGACGAGAGCGAGGCGGCGCAGCGCAACATCGCGCGGACCAAGATCTGGGAGACCTGCCCGAAGGCCGTGCACTACCGCGACTACCGCGTCATGCTCGAGAAGCAGAAGGACATCGACGGCGTCATCGTGGCGACCCCGGACCACTCGCACGCGGTGATCGCGATGGCGGCCATGCAGCTGGGCAAGCACGTGTACGTGCAGAAGCCGCTGACGCGCACGGTGTCGGAGGCGCGGGCGCTGACCGAGGCCGCGCGCCGCTACAAGGTCGTGACCCAGATGGGCAACCAGGGCCACTCCGGCGAGGGCGTCCGCCTGATCGAGGAGTGGATCAACGACGGCGCCATCGGGAAGGTGCACGAAGTGCACTGCTGGACGAACCGCCCGATCTGGCCGCAGGGCATGCTGCGCCCGGCGGAGGGGCTGCCCGTTCCGGCCGGGCTCGATTGGGACCTGTGGATCGGCCCGGCCCCCATGCGGCCGTATCACACGGCGTACCACCCGTTCAGCTGGCGCGCCTGGTGGGACTTCGGCGCCGGCGCCCTCGGCGACATGGCCTGCCACGTGATGGACGCCTCCTACCAGACGCTGAAGCTGGGCTACCCGACGAGCGTGACGACCTACCTCGCCTACAACGTGGTGGCCGTCCCGCGCGAGGGCGGCGGCACGAGGAACGAGCGCATCAAGTACACCGACAGCTTCCCGCCCGCCTGCGTCGTGCACTACACCTTCCCGGCGCGGGGCAAGAACCTCCCGGCGCTGAAGCTGCACTGGTACGACGGCGGCATCCTGCCCGAGCGGCCCGAGGAGCTCGAGCTCGACCGGCGGCTGCCCGAGAGCGGCACGATCTTCGTCGGCGAGAAGGGCAAGATCATGTGCGAGACGTACTCGGAGAGCCCGCGCCTGATTCCCGAGCGCCGCATGCAGGCGTACAAGCGCCCGAAGAAGACCATTCCCCGCGTGGAAGGCAGCCACGAGCAGAACTGGGTTGAAGCGATCCAGGGCAAGACGAAGGCGACGTCGAACTTCGACTACTCCGGGCCGTTCACCGAGACCGTGCTGCTCGGCAACGTGGGCGCGAAGTTCCCCGGCCAGAAGCTGCTGTGGGACGGCAAGGCGCTCAAGTTCACGAACTCCGAGGAGGCGAACGCCGCCATCCAGCACCAGTACCGCGCGGGCTGGAGCCTGTAGTTCAGAGACCGCAGAAGGGGCCAGGCCCCATTTCGGATGTCCGAAATGGGGCCTGGCCCCTTTCCTTGTACGGCTACTTCACCAGCGCGTTGAAGAGGAACTTGTAGGTGCCGTGGGTCTGGGCGCGGTTCTGCGTCCGGAACCCGATGAGCACCACCTCGCCCTGGCCGTAGCGCGTCGAGGCCATGGCCGTCCGGCCCGCCACGTGCGCCTCGCCGTTGAGCCAGCCGCTCCGCTCGACGTCCCGATCCGCATACCGCGCGACGATCGCATGCCGATCGTTGAAGTCGGTGGCGGCGATGTCGAACGCGGGGCTGTAGTGGAACAGCACGAGCCCCTTCGGCGGCATGCCGTAGGCCAGCGGCTGCGTGTTGTCGATCGCCACGCGCAGGGTGGAGCCCGGGCAGAAGAACTCCTTCGAGGTCAATCCGGCCAGCGCGTTGCGGATCGGCAGTCCCAGCCTCGTGATCGCGAAGTCCGTCGCCCCGCCGAGCGTGACGAGGCGGCCGCCCTTCCGGACGAAGTCCCGGATCGCCTCGACGCCCGCCGCGCCGATGCCGCTCCGGTATTCAGGCGGCGTCGTGTTCGGGATGCTGGCAAATGCCCCGCCGCGCCCCCCGCCGCGGCCGCCCTCAGCCGGCTCGCCCGTGATGGCCGCCGTCGAGTCGTCCGCGAAGATGAACACGTCGTAGTTCGCGTTCAGGTTGCCCTTCAGGATCTCCGCGTCGTAGACCTCGGAGAACGGGAACCCGAACTGCTCGAAGAGCCAGCGCGTCCAGCCCTCGTCCATGTTGCCGCCGCGATAGCGCCGGTAGATGCCGATGCGCAGCCGCGCCGAGGCGTGGGCGCCGTCCTGCACCTCCGCCGTGAGCGCGCCAAAGTCGACGCCCGTCCGGCGGGCCGCGTCGGCGAGCGCGGCCTCGTTCCCGGCCGGCACGACCCAGTCGCCCGGCCGGAGCCCCTGCGACGCCGTGTCAACGCGCCGGACCGCGATTCCCTTGTCCCAGAGCAGGTTGACGGCGCGGAAGCTGTCGTTCAGCCGCCCGTCCAGGACGTAGCCGAATCGCGCGTTTGGCGCGACCTTCCCGGCCGGCGCGATCGGGGCGGCGACCTTCACGAAATCGCCCTTCACGGCTTCCTCGAGCGGATCGACCCGGATGCCCATGAACTCCGCGAGCACGTCCTGCGCCATGTCGTACGGCCGGATGGGCGTGCCGTCCGGCCTCCTGGTGTGCTCGTTGTCCATGTAGTGGGTCTCGCCGAGCAGGTACCGGATCAGCCCCATCTTGGGCTGCGCCAGCGTCACGTAGAACGAGCCCGGCGGGTACGTCATCCCGTCCGGCGCGGCGAATCCCTTCGGCGACTGCAGCACCTCGATCCCGTGGTCGAGCAGCGTGTTGACGAGCTTGTTCAGCGTCAACGGGTCGTGCTGCCGGGCGGTCATCGCGTACGCCGCGGGCGTGCCCTTCGCGCCGCGCTCGGTCTGCCGGCTCGCCTTCAGGTAGGCGTTCCACAGGACGGTCTCGCGGTTGCGCGCCGCCAGGTCCAGCGTGGCCCACGCCGACACCTTCTGCCGCTCGACGATGCCCCTGAGCGTCCACCAGCCGCCGGGCCAGGGATTCGGGAAGTTCATCTGCTCCTTGTAGGTGTCGAAGTCCCGCGCCCCGCCCTCGAGCTGGCTCGGGTGGATGAAGATCGGCGTGGCGACGCGCACGCTGGCCGACTCGGTGAGCATGCCGGCGATGTTGTGGAACGGCGTGATCCAGTGGAAGCCGAAGTGGCCCCAGCCGGAGTACTGGCCCGCGTTCATCACGCCCGACAGGCCGGCCTCCTCCTCCTTGTACGCGATGTGGCCGCCGTACCACTGCATCTCGCGCCACACCTGCGGGTCCGCGAGCGGGCGGATCGGCTCGGCGTAGGGCGGCACGTAGATGCGGGCCCCGTACGCGCCCATGTGGTGGTGATCCACGTACGCCTGGGGCTTCCAGTCCACGAACATCAGGCGGCCCACGTACCGCGAGTCCTTCATGTTCATCGTCAGGGCGTCGCGGTTGTTGTCGTGGCCGATGTACTTGTTGTAGAGCCACGGCAGCGAGCCGCCCTCGTACTCCGTGCCCACGTACTTCATGTAGTAGTCGTGGATCATGATTGCGCCGTCCGGGTTGAACGACGGGATCTCGAGGTAGATCACGTTGTCGAGGATCCGCCGCGCTTCCTCGTCCTGCCTCGACACCAGGTCGTAGGTCAGCTCGGGCGCCATGTTGAGGCCCCCCACCTCGCTCGCATGCATGCTCATCGTCTGGCAGATGACGGCCTTGCCCTCGGCCACGATGCGCCTGATCTCGGCTTCCGGCACGCCGCGCGGGTCGCTGAGCTTGAGGTTCATCTGCCGGAGCTCCTCCAGCCGCGCCTGGTTGGCGGGGGAGGTGACGACCACGAGCAGGAAGGGGTTGCCCATCTCGGTGGGCCCCATGTCCACGACCTTGAGCTTGCCGCCGCTCTGCTTCTCGAGGAGCCGGTAGTACTCGACCGCCTTGTCCCAGCGCACGAGCTTGCGGTCGGCGCCCATCTGGAAGCCGAAGAACTGCTCGGGTGTCGTGATGCGGACCTGGGCCTGGGCCTGCGTCACGCGCTCGGTCGCGCCGAACGCGCCGATGGCGATGGCGGAGGCCGCGCACGCGACGGCCAGCCGCCTGGTGAGTGTGGTCATGTGGATCTCCCTGGGAGGGCCTCGATGCGGCGCGAGGATACCACAGGCGAGGCGGGCGACGGGGCCGTGTCCGGAACGGCGGGCCCTGCGCGCAGGCGCCTCGCCGGCCCGGCCCCGGACGTCGCCGCGGCCGCGGCGTCAGGCCCCGGTCATGATGCCGCCGTCGATGGTGAGCGAGGTCCCCGTCACGAATCCCGACTCGCCCGAGGCGAGAAAGAGCGCCGCGTGGGCGATGTCGTCCGGCGTCCCCAGCCGCTTCAGGAGCGTCCGCTCCGCGACGTCCGAGACGGCGCGCGCGGGGTCCGGGAAAGCCGCGGCCGAGTCCCAGATGAGAGGCGTGTCGACGGGGCCGGGGCAGAGGACGTTGAGGCGGATGTCCGGGCCGTAGTCGATGGCCGCCTGGCGGACCAGCGCGAGCAGGGCCCCCTTGGACGCGCAATACGCGGCGTGGTTCGGGAACCCCTTCATCGCGGCGATCGACCCGCCGACCACCACCGACCCGCCCCCCCGCGCCTTCATGACCGGCAGGGCCGCTCGCAGCAGGTAGAACACCGCATCCAGGTTGACGGCGAGCGTCTGCCGCCACGTGTCGGCCGGCACGCCGGTCAGGGAGCCCAGCCCGAGCATGCCCGCAAAACAGGCGACCGTGTCGACGCCGCCGTAGAGCGCCGTGCACGTCTCCACCAACCGCTCGTTGGTGCCGGCCAGGCTGACGTCGCCGGGGACGAACTCGGCCTGCCCGCCCTCGGCGCGGATCCGGTCGAGGAGCGCCCGCCCGCGGCCCTCGTCGCGGCCGCTCGCGACGACGGACGCGCCCTCGCGCGCGAAGAGCAGGGCCGTCGCGTGTCCCATGCCGCTGGTTGCCCCGGTGACAATCGCCGCCCGGCCGCTCAAACGCTGTGTCATGACCTGGCAGTCTACCCCGTCTCGGGCCGGATTCGCCCGGGGGGGCCTGCGGGGCCTCCGGACTTGCGCCACGGGCTGCCCGTCGCTGGTGCCCCGGAGCGCCGTCTCGGGGTAACATAAAAGGAGCCCTCCGAATCGGCCCCCGCCCGTTGATGTGACAGGCCCTGCACGCGCCCGGAGAGAGACACCATGCCATCAGCGTTCCGCCTGGTCGCCCCCCGACACGTTCCCCCGCTGGAGCCGGCGTTCCGGCCGGCGATTCTCGCCAATCGCGCGTTCCGCGAAGAGGTGGCCGCCTCCGGGGCGGGGGTGCCGCTCGTACTGGGCCTCGAGCGCCCGGACGGGTCGCTCTCGCGCTACGAGACGGTCGCGTATCCCGAGGGACACGCCCGGGCAGACGCGAATCTGACGTACGCCGAGCGCCTCGTGAAATTCCTGCTGTGGGCCCGCGGCGGCTGGAAGGTCTACGTGGGCGGCCCGGCGTCGATCGGGGCGCATGTCGCCCGCGTCTATGCCGCGGACGGCCCGCGGGCGTTCGACCACCACTTCATGGGCGTGCAGGTCCACGGCCATCCCTTCACGGTCGTCGCGTGCGGCGCGGCGGACGTGCCCGCGGCGCGCGAGAGCGGGACGCCGCTGGGGCGCCACCTGGACGGCTGCCGCATCGGATTCGACCTCGGGGCGTCCGACCTGAAGGTGTCCGCGGTCGTGAACGGCGAGGCGATCTTCAGCGAGGAGATCGTGTGGGAGCCGGTCGAGCAGACGGACCCGGCCTACCACCGGGGCAAGATCCGCGAGGCGCTGAAGCTGGCGGCGTCGAAGATGCCTCGGCTCGACGCCATCGGCGGCAGCTCGGCCGGCGTCATCGTGGACAACCGGCCGATGGTGGCGTCGCTCTTCCGCGGCATCCCGCAGGATCGATTCGGCGAGATCAGGGAGATGTTCCTGCAGTTCCGCGACGAGTTCGGCGTGCCCCTCGAGGTGGCGAACGACGGGGACGTCACCGCCCTGGCCGGCGCCATGAGCCTCGACGACAACGCCGTGCTCGGGGTGGCGCTGGGGTCGAGCGAGGCCGCGGGCTACGTCAATCCCGACGGCGCCATCACGGGCTGGCTCAACGAGCTGGCGTTCGCGCCGGTGGACTACAACCCTGACGCCGCTGTGGACGAGTGGTCCGGCGACGCGGGCGTCGGCGCGCTCTACTTCTCGCAACAGTGCGTGTTCCGCCTGGCGCCGGCCGTCGGCATCACGCTGCCGGCGGACGCGACGAAGGCCGAGAAGCTCAAGCACGTGCAGACGCACCTCGAGGCCGGGCACGAAGGCGCCCTGAAGATCTGGCAGAGCATCGGCGCGTTCCTCGGGTACGGCGTCGCGCACTACGCCGACTTCTACGACCTGCGGCACGTGCTGATTCTCGGCCGCGTCACCTCGGGCAGCGGCGGGACGCTCATCCTGGACGGCGCGAAGGCCGTCCTCGAAGACGAGTTCCCCGACATCGCGGCCCGCGTGAACATCCAGCTGCCGGACGAGAAGAGCCGCCGCGTCGGCCAGTCGATTGCCGCCGCGAGCCTGCCGGCGATCGTGAAGTAGCGCGAGCGACACGGGAGTCACGACCGATGCTGTACATCAAGAACGCAACCGTTTACGCGCCCGACCGAGTCATCGATCGCGGGTCGGTGCTGGTGGATGAAGGCCGGATCGCCGCCGTGGGGACGGCCGCCGACGTGACGGCGCCGGCGGGCGCGGCCGTGATCGACGCGGCGGGCCTCGTGCTGGCCCCCGGGTTCGTCGAGCTCCAGCTCAACGGCGCCTTCGGCCACGACTTCACCGAAGCCCCTTCGACGATCTGGAAGGTCGGGGAGCAGATCACGCGCTACGGCGTGACGGCGTTCCTGCCGACCATCATCACCTCGCCGCTCGACACCGTCGCGGCGGGGCAGAAGGTGGTGACGGGCGGCCGCCCGGCCGGCTACCGCGGCGCGGTCCCGCTCGGCCTGCACGTCGAGGGGCCGTTCCTCAACCCGAAGAAGAAGGGCGCGCACAACGCGAGCTACCTGCGCCAGCCGACGCTCGAGGCCGTCGCGGGCTGGTCGCCCGCGGCGGGCATCAGCCTCGTGACCATGGCGCCGGAGCTCCCGGGGGCCCTCGAGGTCATCGACGCGCTCGCCGCCCGCGGCATCGCCGTCAGCGTCGGTCATTCGGACGCGACGTTCGACCAGGCCGTGGCGGGCTTCGATGCCGGCGCGCGCTACGGCACGCACCTGTTCAACGCGCAGTCGACGCTCGGCCACCGCGACCCGGGCGTGCCCGGCGCGCTGCTCTCGGACGACCGCGTGACGGTCGGCTTCATCGCCGACGGCGTCCACACGCACCGGGCCATCATCAAGATCGTCTACAAGGTGCTGGGGCCGTCACGGATGAGCCTGGTGACGGACGCGATGGCGGCGCTCGGCATGCCGGCCGGGATGCACAAGCTCGGCGACTACGACGTCGTCGTCGACGCGACCAGCGCCCGGCTGCCTGACGGCGTGCTGGCCGGCAGCATCCTGTCGCTCGACCAGGCGCTGCGGAACGTCATCGAGATCACCGGGTGCACGCTGGCCGACGCGCTGGCCATGATGACGACGACGCCGGCGCGGCTGCTCGGCATCGAGGGCGAGCGAGGCCGGATCGC
>CAZBIP010000051.1:0-1217 GCA_964491885.1 uncultured Vicinamibacterales bacterium | reverse complement strand
AGGACCGGGAGCGCGGCGTGCCTCAGGTACTGATCGAAGATCGGCGTCAGCGCCATGCCGGTCCGCTCGTTGAAGAACCGCACGACGTCGTCCGTCGAGATGTTCCGGTACTTGAACCGATCGTAGAACCCCCGCACGAGCCCCGCCCACCGCGTGTCGTCGTCGATGACCGAGCGGAGCGTGTTGAGGAAGAGCGCGCCCTTGAAGTACATGTCCTGCGGCGGCGTCCGGCTCGCGCCGCACGGCGGGACGATCGGCTCGCGGTTCCGCACCTTGCTCTGGTAGCCGTTCAGGTACTTGACGGCGTCGGCCTTGCCCCACAGGTGCTCGACGTAGACCCCCTCCAGGTACGTGCCCCACGCCTCGTGGATCCACTCGTGGCAACTATCGTCGGCCGTGACGCTGTTGCCGAACCACTCGTGGGCGCTCTCGTGGACGATGATGAAGTCGAACTTCGTGCTGATGCCGACTCCCGTCCAGTCGCGCCCGAGGTAGCCGTTCGCGAAACGGTTGCCGTAGGTGACGGCCGACTGGTGCTCCATGCCGGAGTACGGCGCCTCGATGAGCTTGTAGCCGTCCTTCGGGAAGGGGTACGGGGCCACCGCCTTCTGGAAGGCCTGCATCATCGTCCTGGCCTGGGCGAACTGCACCCGGGCCTTGCCGACGCTCTCGGGCAGGCAGTAGAAATCGAGCCGCTGGCCGCCGGCGGTGTCGGTGAAGTGCTCGTAGCGGCCGATGTTCAGTGACACGTTGTAGCTGTTGATGGGGTAGTGAATGCGCCAGTCCCAGCGCGTGTAGCCGTCCCCGAGATCCTTCCTGCCGTCGAAGCGGCCGTTCGAGACGTCCATCAGGCCGTTCGGGACCGCGACGCGCAGGCGCATGTGCTCGACTTCGTCGCGGTACTGGTCCTTGTTCGGCCACCAGACGCTCGCGCCGACGTGCTGGCAGGCGGTGTTGATCCAGTCGCGCCCGGCCGCGTCCTTCCGGAAGGTGATGCCGCCGAATCGGCCGGCCTCCGTGGGATGGCCGGAGTAGTGGAAGGCGATCTCGTACGCCCGGCCCTTCCGAAGGGGCTGCGGGAAGTCGACGAACACCGCGTTGATCTCGCGCTCGTACTTCAGCGGCTTCGACCTGAAGAGGATTCGATCGACGTCGAGATTGGCGAACAAGTCGATCTGGATGCGCGAGGCGTCCTCGAGCATCCGGAAGCGGATGCG
>CAZBIP010000050.1:0-17914 GCA_964491885.1 uncultured Vicinamibacterales bacterium | reverse complement strand
GGCCCGTGCAGCGCGGTCATGCCGCATCGCGTCGTCAGCACGGTCAGCAGGGCCGTCAGGTCGCTGAAGCCGACGAAGATCTTCGGCGTGCGGGCGAGCGACTCCAGGGGCAGCAGCGGCAGCAGTTCGACGCTGCCGTAGCCTCCGCGCGCGGCCAGCACCGCGCCGACGCCTGGATCCTGCCACGCGTCCAGGAACGCCCGCGCGCGCGAACGCGAGTCGCCGGCGGTGTATCCGGCACGGTCGAACACTCGATCGTCGAAGACGGGATCGAAGCCCAGCCGGCGCAGTTCCTCGAGGCCGGCGAAGAAGTCGGCCCGGGGAAAGGGGCTGGCTGGCGCGACCACGGCCACGCGGCCGCCCTGTCGAAGCGATCGGGGCTTGAGCGCGCCTCCGTCAGGCATACGCTCGCACCTCAGCCGAGAGCGCCTGGTGCGCGTCACAGCCCACGATGTCAGTCCACGACGCGGAGGGACGCGACGGCCTTTCGCTCGTCCCCGCAAACCTGGCCTTGGCCCGGACGTGCCGGGCCAGTGAGGCTTCGACCGCGGCGAGGGCGACCGTCCCGTCCTCGACGGCGTGCACGAGGGCCTCGAGCGCGCCGGCCTGGCCGTCGTGGTTGGGCTCGCACAACAGCACCGCGTCGTGGCCGGCGGCCACGGCTTTCACCGTCGCGGCCGGCAGCGCGTGCCTGGACGAGCAGCCCTTCATGCTCATGTCGTCGGTGAGAATCAGCCCGTCGAAGCCCAGCCGCTCCCGCAGCAGGCCGGTCACGATCGGGCGGGAGAGGCTGGCGGGTTCCGCGTCGTCGAAGGCCGGCACGAGCAGGTGCGCCACCATCAGCGCCGACACCGACTCCTGGATCGCGGCCTTGAACGGCACCCATTCCACGGCCTCGAAGCGTTCCGGCGGCAGGTCGACCACCGGCAGTTCGTGATGCGAGTCGACGCCCGCGTCGCCGTGACCCGGGAAGTGCTTCCCGCACGCGGCGAGGCCTTCCTCCTGCATCGCCCCGATCATGACGGCGCCGAGCCGGGCCACCGCGCCGGCGTCCGCCGACAGGGCGCGGTCCCCGATGGCCGGGTTGGAGGGATTGGTGAGGACGTCGAGCACCGGCGCGAAGTCCATCGTGACGCCGACGGCCCTCAACTCCCGCGCCAGCGCGCGCGCCACGCGAGCCGCCACGTCCGCGTCGCCGCACCGGCCGAGCGCCGCCATCGGCGGCCACTCGGTGAACGGGCTCCGCATCCGAGCCACGCGGCCGCCCTCCTGATCGACGGCCACCCACGCCGGCGAGGACGCCCCGAGTCCGGCAGCCTCGAAGGCGAGTTCGGCGACCTGCGCGGGGCTCTCGACGTTCCGCTTGAAGAGCGCGATGCCTCCGACGTCGAACTCCCGCGCGAGCGACCGGATTTCCGGCGGGATCGCGTACCCGTCGAAGCCCAGGAACACGAGTTGACCGATCTGGCGCCGGATTTCCAACGGTGACATGGAAACCCATTATAATGACGCCGGACCCAATCATCCCCGGACAGTGACCATGGACCCAGTCGCCGAGATCAAACGCCTCTACTACGCGACGACGCGCGCCACGATCCAGCGGGATCTCGAAAAGGCCATCGCCCTCCTCAAGACCCTCGCGACCGAAGAAGACCGGGAGCGCGTGGCGGTCTTCATGGACGGGCTGTCCCAGATGCGCTCCGAGTGGGGCGTCAGGCCGGAGCCTGAGAAGGCGACGGCCAGACCGAAGGGCGGCCGGCGGCCGGCGGCCCGCCCCGCGAAGAAGGCGCGTTAGGCTCTGCGGGACTGGCCGGTCTGGAGGGCCTTCCGGGCGAGGAGCCGCACGGGTTCGGCGACGTTGCGGTCCATCGCCAGCATGCGCACGTCCCGCTCGACGAGCCGGTTCACCATGGACATCGAGATGGCGATCGGCGCCTTGGGATTGAAGACCAGCGCCCGTACGACGCTGTAGTTCTTGCTCCAGGCCCGCGTCGTGCCGATGACGCGCAGGACGTCCTCCGGCAGGCTCGCCATCCTGGCGAACCCCTCCACGTCCTGCTCGGACACCTTCGGGCTGCTGAGCACCGCGAACGCCACGATCTTGTTGGGGTCCCGGATGAGGATCGCGCGCTCCTCGCGCGTGCCGTGCATGGCGGCCTTGATCTTCTCCATCACGGTCATCGACGACACGCGCTGGACCGCGGCCTCCCGAGTCCGGCCTCCGGCGCCGCTCTCACCCGGAGCTGCGCCCGGCCCTCCAGCCGCCCCGTCCGCAGCGTCGCCTCCCTCGAGCAGCGGCTCGTCCGAGGCGGGCCGGCCGTCGGCTTCGGGCTGGACGCCGCGCTCGGCGAAGAACGCCACGATCTCCGGCGCGACGTCGCTCCGGGCGAGGAACCGCGCCAGGTCCCGCTCAGGGAGCCGGCGCACGGTGGCCTCGGTGGAGGCGCGGATGGCCGGGTCGGCGTCCGTCGAGAGCAGCACGAGCAGGCCGAGCTGTTCGTGGGCGCGCGGCGCGAGGATGCCTTCGGCCGCCATCATGCGGATGTCGGCCGCGACTCCGCCCCGCCTGAAGCAGTCGAGGAGCGGTGTCCGGTAGAGCGAGTCCATCCGGGCGCTAACGGAGGAATGTCTCGATCGCGTTCGCCGGGATCGTGATGGTCACGACCTCGCCGACGCGGCCAAGCGTCTTCGCGGGCGTGCCGTTCAGCGTCATCGCCAGCGCGCCGGCGTTGCCAATCCGCAGCGTGACGGCCCGCCGGGCCTCGAACTCGGCGCGCTCCCCCGGCCCCAGCACACGTTGCGCCTGGACGGCGCCGTCCACGGTGGCCGACAGCCAGCACTCCCCGGAGGCGGTGAGACCGACGACCAGCGGCGCGCGCTGCGGCGGCACGGCCGCGGGTTCTTCGGCCGCGATCGGCGTCGGGGCAGCCGGTTCGCCGGCCACGCCCGCCGCATCGCCCGCGGCGGCCGTCCCGCCCGCGGCACCCGGGATCTGGTCGCTGGCGTCCGGCGCAGGGGGATCGAGCACGCGGTCCGACGCGGCCGCCACGGAAACGGGCGGCGGAACGCTGGCCGCCTCGCGACGCTGCCACCACGCGTACGCGACGAGCGCGAGCACGACGACGACGCCGAGGGTCCCGAGAAGCCGCACGGCGGACGCCGCGACACGCCTGTGGCTCTCGAAGCCTTCCGCGTTCTCGACTCTCGCCGCCGGCACCTCCGCGCGCGCGACGTCGTCCGGAAACGCGGCCACGAACTTCGCGGCCGCGGCCTCCGGGTCGAGGCCGACCTCGCGAGCGTAGTTGCGCACGAACGAACGGGAGAAGATGCCCCCCGGCAGCTTCGACAACTGGTTGCGCTCGAGCGCGTCGAGCGTGCGGACCGAGATCTTGGTGGAGTCGGCGAGCTGCTGGAGCGTCAAGCCCCGCTGTTCGCGGGCCCGGCGCAGATACGTGCCGACGTCCGCGGCGCGCTCGTCCGGCGCCGACATCCCGAGTCTCAGTTGAGGCCGATCACCAGCCGGCATGGGGCCACCATGTTAGGGAACCGCTGCATGAACTGTCAAACGCCGCGCGGGCCCGGCTCGTGTCCCGCGCGCGCGGCGCGCATGCCGAAGAGCACGGAGAGTTCGGCCATGGCCGCCCACAGGTTGACGATGCCGAGGCCGGAGACCGCGCCTCGAACGAGACTGCTGCGCGCGACACCCTCCAGCGCGGGCCACGCCTGGACGAAGTAGTTCCGGCCCCAGAACGGCGACCACGGCAGGACGAGCAGCACCAGCCCGACCTCGGCGAAGTACGCGAAGAACACCAGCCGGGACAGCACGCTCACCGCCGTCCCCCCCACGGGCCCCGGCCGTCGCCGGGCCGTCCGGTCAGGCGCGCGACACGTTCGCCGACGTCCCGGTATCCTGGCGCGCTCGACGCGAGTTCGATGAAGACCGCCAGCGCCCTCGCCTCCTCGCCCGCGGACTGGAGCGTGTCGGCGAGTTCGTACAGCAGGCCGCGCGACGCGTCTTCGGACGGCGCCGGCGCTTCGCTCGCGCGTTCGAGCCACTCCACGGCCTCGGCGAGGCGGCCCCGATCGCGCGCGATCCTCGCCAGCATCGACGCCGCGCGGAACCGGATGAGGGGATCGCGGGCCGCTGTGCGCAGGCACGCCTCTGCGTCGTCGAGTTCTCCGCGGTTCACGTGCTCGCTCGCCCGGTCGTACGCGAGCGCCGCGCCGGCGCTCTCGAGGTCCCGCCCGCGCTGCTCGCGCAGGTCCTCGAAGTACCCCTCGAGGCCGCGCGGATGCTCCGCTGCCACCGCGCCAGCCGCCGGCGTCGCACCGTCCGTCCCGACGACGGCCTGCCGGGCCGCCGCCATCAACTCGTCGATCTCCCCGCTCAGGTCGATCTCGAAAACGTCCGGCTCGGCCTCGCCAGCGGACACGCCCCCGTCGTCCGCAAGCAGGTCGTCGGTGAACTCGATCACGGTCTCCAGACTCGCGTCGCCGCCGTCGCTCCAGGACGCCGCTCCGGCGGACGACGCCGGCGGCGCAACGGGCGCGTGCGCAGGCCTCGGCTCGGGCATCACCCAGACCTCGGGCGCCCCGGCGACATCGGCCATCGACGCGTCCTCCACGAGCGCCGAGCGAGGAGCGGCCCGCGGACCGAAGTCCCCCTGGCCCCGGGACGGTGCGGGCACGTCCGGCGCAGGCTCACGGGCGGCGCGTGCGGTCACTTCGGCGGCGAGGCCCTCCTCTGCGCGCGCGAGGCGCCGCGCGTGCGCCGCGTCGTCAGGTCTTGCCGTCGCCAGGTGCTCCGCGAGCGTCCTGGCGTCCTGCCACCGCTCGTGCGCCAGATAGGCGTCGGCCAGTTGCACCTGCGCGCGGTAGCGCTGGTGCTCGTAGAAGCCCTGCCCGCAGATCCGGATGTACTCCTCGAGCGCCGGGACGTGACCGGGCGCGGCGGCGAGCAGCCGCTCGAGGGCCTGGAGAGCCGCGTCGGTGTCTCCCGCGGCCTCCGCATCCTCGACGACGACGCCGATGACCGCGTAGCCCTTGTCCGGCGCGGTCCGGGCGATCTCGCAGGCCAGCGTGATGGCGGGCTCGACGAGCTCCGCGCGGCCGGCGAGCGAGCGCTGAAGCGCCGCGCGTCCGACCTCCACCGAACCGGTCCGGAACTCGATCTCCGCGAGGGCCATCTCCACCATCGGGTCCCGGCTGCCGGCCACCGGCGCAAGCAGGCCGCGGGCCCGTTCGGAGTCGTGACGCAAGAGCGCCGACCTGGCCAGCTGCACGCGGGCCGGCACGTCCGCCGGCTCGTCCCGCAGCACGCGCTCGAGGGCCGCGCACGCCTCGTCCTCGCGCCCCGCCTTGCCGAGGCCGGCGGCGACGGCGCGCCAGTGCGCAGCGGTCTTCGCCACGCCCTGGGCCCCATCCAGATCGCCCTGGCCGAGCAGGGACTCGACGAGGTCGCCGCTGATGGCCTCGTCGCCCGGGGCAAGGGCGAGCCCCTCGCGCCAGGCCTGCAGCGCGAGGTCCGTTTTGCCCGTGGCCAGATACGACTGGCCCGCCGCGCGAAAATGGGCCGCGGCGCCCGCCGCATCGCCCAGTCCGGCGACCAGGCGGGCGATCTCCGCGCGCGCGGCCGCGTCCCCCGGGTCGAGATCGGCCAGCGCCGCCGCCGCCCGGACCGCGCCCGGCCGGTCGCCGCGTCTCGTGCGGTACTCGAACAGCGCGCGGAGGTGGACGCGAGCCTCGGCCATCAGGCCCTGGCTCGCGGACAGTTCCGCCGTCCTGAGCAGCGCCGCCTCGTCGTCGGGCCGGATCTTGACGATCTTCTTGTAGAGGGCCGTGGCCTTCGACACGAACCCTTCGCGCGCCAGGTGCTCGGCGATCCGGCTGTAGTGGCCGACGGCCTGGTCGATCTGGCCGGCCCTGACGTAGAGATCTCCGAGGATGTTGGCGGTGTTCCAGTCCCGGGGGGAGTCTTCGACGAGCCGCGCGTACTCGGCGATGGCCGCCTCCAGGCGTCCCTGGCGCAGCAGCTTCTCGGCTCGTCGGAGTGTGTCGTCGCGGTCCATTCGCCGATCGCGTCAGGCGTCGCCGGCCGGCCCGCCGCGCGCCTCGATCTTATCAAACAGCGACGCGGGCCGGAACGAGCGGCGGTGGTGCGCCGAGTAGCCGTAGCGCGCGACCGCCGCGAGGTGCTCGGGCGTCGCGTAGCCCTTGTGGCGCGCGAACCCGTACCGATCATCGGCGGCATCGAGCTCGCGCATCAGACCGTCGCGGTAGACCTTGGCCACGATGGAGGCGGCGGCGATCGACGCGCAGAGGCGGTCGCCATGGACGATGCCACGCTGCGCGACGGGCAGGTCCGGGATGCGGAAGGCATCCACCAGCACGGCGTCGGGCCGGGGCGTGAGCCCGGACACCGCGCGCCGCATCGCCTCGAACGACGCGCGGTGGATCGCCACCCGGTCGATCTCGCCGGATCCGACCTCCGCGACGGCCCACGCCAGCGCGCGGGCCCGGATGGCCTCGCTGAGGCGCTCGCGCTCGCGGGGCGGCACGAGCTTGGAGTCGGCGAGCCCCCCGATCGGCATGCCGGGCCGCAGGATCACGGCGCCCGCCACGACCGGTCCCGCGAGGCACCCCCGCCCGACCTCGTCCACGCCGGCGATGTGCACGAAGCCGAAACGCCAGAGGGTCTCCTCGACGTCCCGCGTGGCCTCGACCCTCCGCATGGATCCGGACCCGGATGACGGTGGGCGCTACGCCGGCCGGCGCGCCTCGCGCATCCTCGCGGCCTTGCCCTTCAGCTTCCGCAGGTAGTACAGCTTCGCGCGGCGCACCTGGGCCGACCGCACCACGTCGATGTGGTCGATGATCGGCGAGTGCAGCGGGAAGATGCGCTCCACGCCCTGGCCGAACGTGACCTTGCGGACCGTGAAGGTGGCCCTGGCCCCGCCCCTGTGCTGGCCGATGACGGTGCCCTCGAACACCTGGATGCGTTCCTTGTCGCCCTCGCGCACCTTGACGTGCACCCGAACCGTGTCGCCGCTCCGCATGGCGGGCCGCTCCGCGAGCTGCGCCCCTTCGACCGTCTCAATCGCGCCCATGATGATCCGCTCCTCTCTCGTCCCTCAACGCGCGCAGCATGTCGCGCGCTTCATCGTCCAGTTCCGCGTCCGGCAGCAGGTCCGGCCGCAGGGCCAGCGTGCGCGCCAGGGCCTCGCGCTTCCGCCACCGCCTGATCTCGTTGTGGTTGCCGGACAACAGGACGTCCGGCACGCGCCACCCCCTGAACTCCGCCGGCCGCGTGAAGTGCGGGTAGTCGAGCAGCCCACGGCTGAAGGAGTCGGCCTCCACCGACTGCTCGTCGCCCACGGCCCCGGGAAGCAGACGCACCACGGCGTCCACGACCACCAGCGCCGGGAGCTCGCCCCCGGACAACACGTAGTCCCCGATCGACAGCTCCTCCGTCGCCAGCGCCTGCCGCACCCGGTCGTCCACGCCCTCGTAGCGCCCGCACAGCAGGACGATCCGCCCCAGCGCGGCGAGGCGGGCGGCCTCCGCCTGCGTGAAACGCCGCCCCTGCGGCGACGTGAGGATCACGGCATCCACCGGGCCCTCCGCGCGAAGCGCCTCGACGGCCTTGAACAGCGGCTCGGGCTTGAACACCATGCCCGGACCGCCGCCGTACGACACGTCGTCGACCGACCGGTGCCGGTCAGACGTGAACGCGCGGAGATCGTGGACCCGCACGTCCGCCAGTCCCCGGTCGATGGCGCGCCGGACGATGCCCTCGCCGAGCGCCCCCTCGCACACGCGCGGAAAGATCGTGACGAGGTCGATCCTCATCACGCCCCTCCCTGCCGGGCCCTGCGGCTCCGGGCCGTCTCGTTGAGGCCCAACAGCCCGTCGGGCGCCGCGATCACGATCCGCCGCCCGGGCGGATCGATCACGGGGCACATCTCCTCGGCGAGCGGCACGAGTTCCTCACCCCGGGGCCCGCGGACGACGAGCCGGCTCGCCGCTCCGTCGCCCTCGACGCTCACCACCTCGCCCACGTCGTCCCCGCCCGTCGTCTCGACCCGGCACCCGACGAGGTCGTGCCGGTAGAACACGCCGGGCGGCAGGGCCACCAACTGGTCGGCGGCGACCCGGAGGTCGCAGCCGGCAAGGGTCTCGGCGTCCTCGATCGACGCGAACCCGTCGAAGCCCACGACGGGCCGGTTCTTCATGAACCACACCGACCGCACCACCAGGCGTTCGGTCGTGCTCCCCCGCCGGGTCAGCACGGTGTTCCCGGGCGCGAAGCGCTGCTCGGGAAAGTCGGTCTCCGGGTTCAGGATGACCTCTCCGCGTCTGCCGTGCGGGCGCGCGACGCGCGCCACCAGCACCAGGTCGTCCCAATCCCCGGTCATCTAGCGCTGGCCGTGCTCGTCGCGGAACTCGACGGACGCGCGCGTGCCCTCGCGTTCGGCCGCCGCGGCGGCGAGCGTGCGGATGGCGGTCGCGGTGCGTCCCTGGCGCCCGATCACGCGGCCGAGATCGTCGCCCGCCACCACCACGTCGATCACCGCCCCGTCCCGATGGGCCGACTCGGTGACGCGCACGGCGTCGGGCCGATCCACGAGGGCCCGCGTCACGGTCTCGGCGACGTCCCTGGCACGGCTCACTGCGCGGGTGCGGCCGCCGCGGCGCTCGCCTCGGCCGCCGCCTCCTTGTGCGACTTCAGCAGGCTCTTGACGGTGGCGCTCGGCTGCGCTCCGGCCTTCAGCCAGTACGCCACCCGCTCGCGGTCCACCTTCAGCGTGGCCGGCCGCGTCCTCGGGTTGTAGTACCCCAGGCGCTCGACCTCGCGGCTGTCGCGCGGCGTGCGCCGCTCGGCGACGACGACGCGATAGGTCGGCTGCTTCTTCGCACCGATCCGGGTCATTCGAATTACCAGCATGTCACTCCTTCACCGCGGGCCCCCGGGCCCGGCTCCTCACGTCCTCACGCTCCCAGGCCGCGGCCCTTCAGCATCGCCGCGGCCTGCCGCATGCGCTGCCGGCCGCCCGCGCGCGACCCGGCTCCGCCGACGGCCTTCAACATCTTCCGCATCTGCGCGAACTGCCGCAGCAGCCGGTTCACCTCTTCCACGCTCGTCCCGCTGCCCCGGGCGATGCGCCGGCGGCGGCTGCCGTCGATGGTCCTGAAGCTCCGGCGCTCGCCGGGCGTCATCGAGTTGATCATCGCCTCGACGACGTCCAACTGCTTCTCGTCCGGCCCGGCGTCGCCGAGCCCTTTCAGGCTGCCCATGCCCGGCAGCATCCCGAGCACCTGCTCGAGGGGCCCCATCTTCCGCAGCGTCTTCAACTGCGCCAGGAAGTCCTCGAGCGTGAAATCGTCCGCGCGCAGCTTCCGTTCGAGGCGCTCGGCGTCGTCCCGGTCGATGGCCTGCTCGGCGCGCTCGATGAGCGAGAGGACGTCGCCCATGCCGAGCAGCCGGGACACGATCCGCTCCGCCTGGAACGGCTCGAGGTCCTCGAGGCGCTCGCCGACGCCCACGAAGGCGATGGGCACGCCGACGACGGCGACCACCGACAGGGCCGCCCCGCCTCGCGCGTCGCCGTCGAGCTTCGTCAGCACCACGCCCGTCACGCCGACGTGGCGGTTGAACTCGCCGGCGCTCTTGATGGCGTCCTGTCCCGTCATCGCGTCCGCGACGTAGAGCGCGTCGTCGGGATGCACGGCGTCGCGGATCGCCTGCAGTTCCCGCATCAACGTGTCGTCGACGTGGAGCCGGCCGGCCGTGTCGACGATGACCGCGTCGAAGCCGAGGTTCTTCGCTTCGGCCACCGATCGCGCGGCGCGGGCCACGGGGTCGGTCTCGCCCGGAGGATCGTACACGCGCACGCCGGCCTGCCGCCCGAGCACGTTCAGCTGCTCGATGGCCGCCGGGCGGCGCACGTCGGTGGACACGAGCATGGGGTGCCGTCCCTGGCGCCCCATCCACTTCGCCAGCTTCGCGGCCGCCGTGGTCTTGCCCGCACCCTGGAGCCCCAGCAGGAGCACGACGTGCGGCGTGCTCTTGGACGGCCGCAGGCCGCCCGCCGCGTCACCGAAGAGCGCGATCAGTTCGTCGCGCACGATCTTGACGACCTGCTGCGCGGGGGTCAGGCTCCGCAGCACGTCCTGGCCCACGGCCCGCTCGCGCACGCGATCGACGAAGGCCTTCGCCACCTTGAAGTTGACGTCAGCCTCGAGCAGCGCCATCCGGATCTCGCGCAGCGCCGACTCCACGGCGGACTCCGACAGCCGCGCCTCGCCGCGCAGCGTGCGGAACACTCCCTGAAGCCGTTCACTGAGCGAGTCGAACATAGGTACAGTCGTAGGCCGCCAGGATGCCGCCCGTTCGCAGCCGTCCGCCCCACGCGGAGGGTGCGGTCTGGCCGGCATCACGCGCGATGGCGCAAACCCTTATGGTAGCGTCGGTTGGGCGGAACTGTCAACGCGCCAGGCGGGTCGGGGGCGCTACCAGCTCTCCTCGAAGAGGGCGTCCACGTACTCCCGGGCCGCGAATGGCACCAGGTCGCCGATGCCCTCCCCGACACCGATGTAGCGGATCGGCAGTCCGAGGTCGTGGGCGATGGCCACCGCGATCCCGCCCTTCGCCGTCCCGTCGAGCTTGGCCAGCACGATGCCGGTCACGCCCGCCGACGCCGTGAATTCGCGCGCCTGGACGAGGCCGTTCTGGCCGACGGTCGCGTCGAGCACCAGCAGTACCTCGTGCGGCGCGCCCGCCACTTCGCGGGCGGCCACGCGGTGGATCTTCTGGAGTTCCTGCATCAGGTTCGCCCGGGTGTGCAGGCGGCCGGCGGTGTCCACGATCACGGGGCTCCGGCCTCGCGCCTTGCCCGCGGCGAGCGCGTCGAAGACCACCGAGGCCGGGTCGGCGCCCTCCCTCGCGCGGATCACGTCCACCTCGGCGCGCCGCGCCCAGATTTCCAGTTGCTCGACGGCCGCCGCGCGGAAAGTGTCGGCCGCGCACACCAGCGGGTGCGCGCCCCCTGACCGGTACAGGTGCGCCAGTTTCGCCACGCTGGTGGTTTTGCCCGTGCCGTTGACGCCGACCACCAGGATGACGGTGGGATCGCCCTCGGCCGGCGGCGCGCCGCCGGCGTTATCGAGGATCGCGAGGAGTTCCGACTTGACGAGGTCGCGCAGCGACTCGCCCCGGCGCGCGCGGCCGGCGACCGCGCTCACGATCCGCGCAGCCGCGGCCACGCCGACGTCGGCGCCAATCAGCAGTTCCTCGAGGGCGTCGGCCGTCTCGGCGTCGATCGGCCTGGTGCGCCGTTCGGGCGCATCCGCGCGGCTCGAGATCTCGTCGAACCGCCCCAGCAGCTGCCGCGCAGTCCGGCGCAAACCCTCCCGCACGCTCCCGAACAGGCCCATCAGGACATTGTACCATCCGCGTGCGGGCCGCCGGGCGGGCTGCCGGCGAACGGGATCCGAAGGAGGGGCGCGTAGACGGGTCCGCCCGGCGAGAGGCGGCTCTGATAGAGGGTACAGGACGACACGGCGAACTCGCAAAGCACCGGCGGCTCTTCCTGGACGAGCGCGCTCCACGCCGACCCGGTGGGAAGCTTGACGCGGCCAGCGGTCACGTGCGGAGCGAACGGCCGGGCTTCAGGCGTGATCCCGGCCTGCGTCAGCCGCGCGCCGAGCTCGGCGTGCGCGAGGCCGAGCGTCGCCCGGCCCGCCGTGACGCCTACCCAGATCACCCGCGCCGCGCCCGCCGGCGGGAAGACGCCCCACGGGCCCAGTCCGACGCGAGTAGGCCAAACGGCCAGCGGGGATGCCAGTACGGCCTGTAGTCCGGCCAGCCTCGAGTCTTCGACCTCCCCGAGAAAGTGCAGCGTGAGGTGGAGGCGGCCCGGCTCGACCCACCTCACCGTTCGTGCGAGGCCGCGCTGCCGGTCGTCGGCGCGCCGCCGCAGCCGCTCAGCCGCGCGCGCCACGGCGCCCGCGGCCGCGGCATCGAGGTCCACGGCGAGGAACAGGCGCATCAGCGACGTGTCGGGCCTGGCGCGTACACGAAGGCTGCTCCCGGCTCGAGGCCGGCAAGAACGCGTCGCGCAAGATCGAGGGCGAGTTGCGCCGCGAACAGCCGGACGCGGGTCCGCCCCGTCGGGAAGCGGAACGTCCGCACGAGGCGCGCGCCCGCCGTCGTCACGGCGATCACGACCGTGCCCGCCGGCTTCGCCTCCGATCCGCCCGCCGGCCCCGCGATGCCCGTTACGCCGATCCCGATCTCGGCGCCGGCCAGCGACCGGACGCCATCGGCCATCGCCAGCGCGACCGGTTCACTGACGGCGCCGTGCTCGTCGAGCAGCGGGCGGCCGACTCCGAGTTGCGCGGTCTTCGCCTCGTTGCTGTAGCAGACGACGTTCAGCGTGACGTAGTCCGAGCTGCCCGGCACGTCCGTGAGCCGCGCCGACACGAGACCGCCCGTGCACGACTCGGCGACGGCGACATGCCAGCCGCGCGCCCGGAGCATGTCTCCGACGACCGCTTCGAGCGCGCGGCCGTCGAGGCTGTACACGTCGGCGCCGAGGATCTCCGTCAGCCGGCCGGCCGCGGCGTCCAGCCGCGCCGACGCGACGGACGCCGACGCCGTGCGCGCGCTCAGGTGGAGTTCGACCTGGCCCGGAGACGAGAGGATCGTCGTGTCGATCGGCGGATCGTCGTGCAGCCACTGCGAGTAGACCGGCGCCACGGCCTCGTCCGTCTCGGACTCCGTCCGGCCGCAGATGCGGAGCACGCGGCGGTGCAGGCGTTCGTCGCCGGCGAGGCCCGCCAGCCGCTCGGCGGCCACGCGCTCGAACATCGGTTTCAACTCGGCCGGAGGACCTGGCAGCAGGACGAGCACCGTCCCGTCGTGGTCGATCCACAGCCCGGGCGCGGTGCCGGCCGCGTTCGGCAGCACGACGGCCCCCGCCGGCACCATCGCCTGGCGGCGGTTCCGCTCGGGCATCCGCGCGCCACGCGCCGCGAAGCGTTGCCGGATGCCTTCCACGATCGCCGGGTCCTCGGCCTGCGGGCGCGAGGTGATTGCGGCGACCGCGTCTCTCGTCAGATCGTCGTCGGTGGGGCCGAGGCCGCCGCAGAGCACGACGAGTTCCGTCCGGCTCATCGACACGCGGATGGCCGCCTCGAGATCCGCGGCGCGATCGCCGACGATCGTCTTCGCCCGCACCTCGATGCCGAGATCGTTCAGCCGTTCCGTGATGAACAGGGAGTTCGTGTCGAGGCGCGGCGGGACCAGCAGCTCGCTGCCGACCGCGATGATCTCGGCCCAGCGCAGCCGCCGGGCCGGCGCGCCCGTCAGCGCATCCATTCCGGCCTCCACCAGACGAGGGCCTGGACCACCAGGTTGGCGTACACCGCCGCCATGACGTCGTCGGCCATGATGCCCCACCCGCCGGGCAGACGCTCCAGCCTGCCCGCCGGCCATGGCTTGACGATGTCGAAGACGCGGAACGCCAGGAACGCGGCCAGGAAGACGGGCCACGACGCGGGCAGCCAGAGCAGGCTCACGATCATGCCGACGACTTCGTCGATCACGACGGGCCCGGGGTCTTCGGTGCCGAGGTGGCGCTCGGCGACCCGGGCGCTCCAGGCTCCCGCGAAAAACAGCAGGACCGCAACCGCCAGGTCCAGGCCCGGCACGCCGGCCCACCGCAACGGCAGGATCAGCACGAAGGCGGCAGCCGATCCCACCGTTCCCGGCGCGATCGGCGCGAAGCCGACATACCCGAACGAGGCGAGCGCCACCGCGGCGCGCGTGGACACGGATGGTCTGGTCATGGCGTCACAGCGGGGCACGGGGTCGCCGGGACCGTCACGACCCGGGTACGCGCACGACGCGCGTTCCCGCGAGCCGGTCGTGCAGGCTGCGGCCGTCGCCGACGAGGCCGGCGACCCAGCCGAGCCCCGCCGGAAGGATCGAGAGGACCAACGCCGCCCCGCGGAGCGCGCCGCGCGGCAGGTCCATGACGCCCGGCCGGTCCGGCACGACCTCGATCGAGGCTGCCATCTTGCCGAGCGTCTGGCCAAGGGTCCCGGTGAAGAGGACGACGTAGCCGCCGTTCAGGATCGCGAAGAACACGACCATCGGCGCGGCGGGCACGACGTGGACGTCGTTCAGCGTCAACCCGCAGACGGCGAGCGTGAAGTGCAGCACGACCAGGTCCACGAGCAGCAGGAGGCCCACGTCGATCGCGGCGGCCGTGGCCCGGCGGCCCGGAGGCGCCGGGGCTTCGCCCGGCCGCCCGGCGGCCGATTCGACCGCGGCGTCGGCAGCGGCGAAAACATCTGACGCCGGGCCGGGGGCGGCAGAGGCGGGCTCGTCGAGGTCGAGCGGCAGGGCATCCGTCTGCGGCACCACCGGCCGCTGGCGTATTCTCGCCGGCGTCGGCGTCGAACGGCGCACCGCGAGAGGCGGCCTCGGCGGCGGAGGCAGGGGCACGCGGCCGTCACCGCCGAAGAGCGGCAGGTCCACCGGGGTGCCTTCCGGCTGTCCCGCGAGCGGGCGGTCCACGCCGGCCCCCGGGCCGCGGCCGTCCTGCCGGTACCGAGCCGCGCGCGCGGCAGCGGGATCGCGGGGCGTCGAGGTTCCGAGATCGGCGAGGGAGAAGTCGAACCCGCAGTTCTTGCACCGGTCGCCGGTCTCGAAGCCGAGGTAACCGCACTTCGGGCACTTCATCGGGGCGCCCCTGCAGGCCCCGCTTCGGGCAATGCGACAGCCGCTCCTGTCGCGCCTGCGGGCGGCCGTTCGGCGCTCGGGGCGATCAGCGCCCCCTGGATCTCCGCGCGGAGCCTGTTGGCGTCGGGCGCGAGCGGGTCCGCGGCCGATACACCGTCGAGCGCGGCCAGTGCGGCCTTCATGTAGCCGGAGGCGTACAGGTCGCGCGCCCGGTCCAGGGCGAGCTCCGCCGGCCGAGGCACGGGCAGGGGCTGCTGGGCGAGCGCGGCCGAGACCGTCCCCGGCGGCGTCTGCGCTCCGGGCGTGACGAAGGGTCCGAGCCAGTCGCGGGACGCCGCGAAGACGATGACGACCATGACACACAGCGCCAGGACGAGGATGGGCAACGTCCGGACCGGGCGCGGCGGACGCTCGGCTTCGAGTCCTCCCGCAGGGGCCTCGGCTGCCGCCCGCGACCGGAACCGCCGTGACCGCGCCGCCGGCACCGGCGCCGAAAGCCGATCGAGGCGATCGAGGTGGGCGCGCGCCAGGTCGTGGGGATCGCCGCTGGCCACGGCCGACGCGAGGAGTCTCCTGGCGGCCGCACCGTCTCCCCTGTCGATCGCGGCAACGCCTTCCTCGACGAGTTCTTCGGCCCGGCGCTGGCGCTCCGCGAGCGCGCCTCTGGCCCGCTCGATGTACGCGCGGGCGCGCGCGTGGCCCCGGTCGAGGAAGAGCACGCGCCCCCAGACGTTGATGGCTTCCTGGAAACGGCCGCCGAAGTAGTGCTCGAGCCCCGCGAGCAGCAGCTCGTCAATCTTGGCTTCGCGCTCCAGGTCCGGCGGGTCGTCGTCACGGAGCGGCGCGTCTGCGGGTCTCGGATCGGTCATCAGGGTGCGCTCGCCGACCGATTATAGTCCACTCTCACGGGGCGTCGTCTTCGCGCTCCCCGCCCCGCGGCGACGCGATGCCGAGGCCGCGCATCTTCCGGTACAGGTTGCTCCGCTCGACGCCGAGCGCCTCGGCGGTCCTCGAGATGTTGCCCTGCGCGCGCGCCAGCGCCGCCAGGATGTAGTCGCGTTCGAACTCGTCGCGGGCGTCGTGCAGGGGCCGGATCTCGGCGGCAGCGGCCGCCGGCTCCGGCCGGAGGGCGCCGCCGAGAAACGCCAGGTCGCGCGCAGTAATCGCCTCGCCCGGCACCATGATGATCAGCCGCTCGACCACGTTGCGCAGCTCGCGCACGTTCCCCGGCCAACTGTACTGCGCCAGGGCCCACGACGCGGAGTCGTCGAAGCTCTTCGGGCGGCGGCCGTACTCGCGGGCGAAGAGCCGCATGAAGTGGTCGGCGAGCAGCGGGATGTCGTCCTGCCGGTCCCGCAGGGGCGGCACGAAGATGGGAATGACGTTGAGCCTGAAGTACAGGTCCTCGCGGAACCTCCCGGCCTTGATCTCCTCGGTCAGCTCCTTGTTGGTCGCGGCCAGGACGCGGGTGTCCACGCGGATGCGGGCCACGCCGCCCACGCGCTCGACGACCTGCTCCTGCAGCACGCGCAGCACCTTCGCCTGCGTCTTCAGGCTCATGTCGGCAATCTCGTCGAGGAAGATCGTGCCGCCGTCGGCGAGCTCGAACTTGCCGCGCCGGTCCGCGACGGCGCCGGTGAAGGCGCCCCGCACGTGCCCGAAGAGCTCCGACTCGATCAGCTCCTCGGGGATCGCCGCGCAGTTCACCTCGACGAAGGGGCCGCCGCGCCGCCGGCTGAGCGCGTGGATCGACCGCGCGACGATCTCCTTGCCCGTGCCGTTCTCCCCCGAGATCAGGACGCGCCCGTTCGTCGGCGCCGCCATCGCCACCTGCTCCCGCAGCTGGTTCATGGCGTAGCTCTCGCCCACCATCTTCAGGTCCTGGTCCACGCGCGCGCGCAGCGCCAGGTTTTCCGCCTCCAGCCGCTGCTGGCGCAGGGCGTGGCCGACGGCGAGCACCGTCTTGTCGAGCGACAGCGGCTTCTCGATGAAGTCGAACGCGCCGATCTTGATCGCCCGCACGGCCGACTCGATGTTCCCGTGGCCGGAGATCATCACGACCGCCGCGTCCACCTGGCGGTCGCGGAGGCGCTGGAGCGTCGTCAGGCCGTCGATGCCCGGCAGCCAGATGTCCAGCAGGATGACGTCGTAGGCCGCCCGCGTCACGCGGTCGAGGCAGGCCTCGCCGCTGTCGACGGCGTCGACGCTGTAGCCCTCGTCCTTCAGGACGCCGGTGAGGGCGGCCCGCACGCCGGGCTCGTCGTCCACGATCAGGATGGCGGCTTTCACGGCGCCTCCGCCGCGGCCGCGGTCTCGGCGTCCCCGCACGGCAGCTCGATGACGAACCGGGTGCCGTGGGGCTCGTTCGACCCGACGTCCACCGTGCCCCCGTGCTCGGCGACGATCCGGCGGACGATGGCCAGCCCGAGGCCGCTCCCGCGCTTCTTCGTCGAGTAGTACGGCATGAACAGCTTGTCACGCTCGCCCGGCGCGATCCCCGGGCCGTCGTCGGCGACGACGATGCGCACGACGCCGAGCTCCGCGTCGTGGCGCGTCTCGACGACGATGAGCCCGCGCTGATTGACGGCCTCGATCGCGTTGTCCACGAGGTTGATGACGACCCGGCGGATCTGGTCCGGGTCCAGGCGGATCGCGGGCAGCGAGACGGCGAAGAGCGTCTCGATGCGCACGTGCTGGAACAGGCCGTCGTAGAGCCCGAGCGTGCTCGCGAGCAGCTGGTGGACGTCCGTCGGCACGCGCTTCGGCGCCGGCATGCGCGCGAACTGCGAGAACTCGTCGACCAGCGTCTTGAGCGCCTCGACCTCGCCGACGATCGTGCCGGTGCACTCGTCCACCACCCCGCGCACGTGCTCGGGTGCCGACGCGAACTGGCGCTGCAGCCGCTGCGCGCAGAGCTGGATCGGCGTCAGGGGGTTCTTGATCTCGTGCGCGAGGCGCCGCGCCACCTCCCGCCAGGCGGCCACCTTCTGGGCCCTGATGAGAGGCGTGATGTCGTCGACGACCAGGACCCGCCCCTCCGGCGCGCGGCCCTCGCCGTGCAGCGGCGTCGCGGCCAGGGCCAGCTGCACCTCGCGCCCGTCCCGTGTCAGCGAGATCTCCTGGGCCGGCCACTCGCGCCCGGGGACGTACGGGGCCGTCGCCAGCGCC
>CAZBIP010000049.1:14464-18022 GCA_964491885.1 uncultured Vicinamibacterales bacterium | reverse complement strand
CTCGACGTCGTACAGCGGCTGGCCGCCGTACCCGTTCGGCCACCAGAGCCGCGGGTTCGCGAGGCGCAGCGCGGGGACGGCCGCCGGGTCGAACATCAGCGTCCGGGCGCCGCCGGCGGGCAGCGCGACGGGCGCGTCGAACGCGACGTCGCCGAACCGGCCGCGCATCGTCCCGGACACCGGCGCGCCCGAGTGGTTGCTCACCTGCACCGTCAGATGCACGTCGGCGCGTGTCGTGTCGGGCAGCGGCAGGATGGTCGTGACCGACGGGTGGTCCAGCGTCACGGGGCCGCTGTTCGTCAGGTACACGTCGTTCCAGATCCCCGTGTTGCGGCCGCGGATCGTCGGGATCCAGTCCCAGCCGATCGAGGCGTGGTACGTCGGGTTGTCCGCGCCGAGGGCCCCGCCGTTCTTGTCGGGGTTCTCGAACGTCTTCTCCTTGACGCTGCCGGGGGCGGTCGTCTTCTCCACGCGGACGGCGAGCGCGTTCGTGCCGCCGGCCCGAAGCCTCGACGTGACGTCGAAGCGGGCGCGCGCGAACCCGCCCTCGATGCGGCCCACCCGCTCGCCGTTCAGGAACACGTCGGCGTTGAGGTTGATCCCGTCGAAGTTGAGCCAGTGACGCCGGCCGGCTCCCGCCGCGGGCGTGGCGAACTCCGTGCGGTACCAGAAGTCGGCGTGGAAGAACGCGTCCGAGATCATCAACTGGTTGTCGCCGTAGTTCGGGTCGGGCAGCGCCCCGGCGTTCAGGTAGCTGGTGAGCACGGTCGCCGGAACGGTGGCGACGACCCACCCGGTGTCGTCGAACCCGGCGGTCGCGAGGGCGGGGCCGTCCGCCTGGACGAGCGAGTCGCGCTGGAGGCGCCAGCCGCCTCCCGCCAGATCCACACGGCCGTCTGGCTTCGCCGCGCCAAGCGGCCTCGCCACGGGTACCGGACCCCCGCGGCCGAACACTTCCAGTTCCGTCAGCACGCATTCGCCGCGGCCCGCGGGCTTCGTCATCAGCACGCGCACGTAGCGGCCGCGCACCGCGGGCTTCAACAACACGTCGTCGCCGGGGCCCGCGCCCGCGGTCAGCGCGCGGATGGCGCGCCAGGCGGACGCGTCGTCCGACACCTGCAGGACGGCGTCGGCCGGGCGCGCGAGCCAGTGGAGTTTTACGCGATCGAACGTGCAGGGCGCGCCCAGATCGACGTAGACCCATTCCTCTCCGTGCCCGGCGCTCATCCAGGCGCTCGAGAACTGGTGCGGCCCGCCCACGCGTACGGGCGCGCCGCGCAGCCGGAAGCCGACCTCGCTGACGTTCCACGAGACGGCGCGAGGGTCGTCGAACACGATCCGGACGCAGCGATGGCGGGAGGGACCGGTCAGTTTCAGAGCCGGCGAGACGTCGCCGCCCGTGACCGTCATGCCGGCGGTCCTGGCCAGCGCCGTCCACGTCCGGCCATCGTCCGAGCCCAGCACGGAGCACGTCCAGTTCTCGGGGCCCGAGCTCGACGCCGCGACCGTGGTTTGGGTGTGCACTTCGTCGAATTCGAGAGGTTCGGCGCCGCCGTGCAGCTCGATCTGCACCCACGCCTGCGGCCCGCGCAGCGTCATGGCGGTGACCCAGTTCTCGTCCATCACCCACTCGCGCTTGTGCTTCGGCCACACCATCTGCTGCCGCGTGAGGCCGCCGAGCGGACCCTGGGCCAGCTGCGCCGGGAGGTTCCTGGCTTCTGTCGAGAGCAGTCCCTGCTGGCCGGTGGCGACGACGACGAAGCGGGGCATGGCCGTTTCGACGATGCCGTCGGTGACGAGTTGGGCGGTCAGGTTGTAGTCGTAGCTGCTCGAATGAAACGCGGGCCTCAGGAGGGCAAGGTTCCGGTAGGTCGCGGCGTCGATACGGAGGTCAGGGCCGACGTACTCGCGAGGGTCTCCGGGGTAGACGCCGGGAGCACGGGTCATGGGGCCGCCAGGGGACTGCCCGCCGATGGCCTGGGGGCCCGCGAGCAGCAGAGCGATGGCCAGAACCGCGATTCGATGCATGTCTTCCCCCGCTCGTGATTCATGAGCGTGCGATGTCGGCGGCGAGCCGCCCGTGCCGGCGGCCGTCAGCGTGGGGGCGTCACGCGATCCGAGCCTGCAGCGGCAAAGTGGATGCCGCCGTCCGAGGCGACCTCGGCGGCGCCCGGCGCGACGATGTTCCGCGCGCGGGCGAGCGCGGCGGCCCGGCCGCCGCCCGGCGCAAGCCCCGCGGCCATGCGCGCCTCAGCTGCCACAGCGGGCGAGAGGCGGACGGCGACGAGGTACGGGCTGTTGATCGACACCGTCGCCACGCCCGTCGTGGCCATCAAGCCAGGCTGGTTGCGGCGGCCCCAGTTGTCGATGCACCCGGCCAGCAGGGCGTACGACAGCACCGGCTGGCGCTTCCAGTAGGCGATCTCGACATCGTACGGGTCACGCGCGAGCACCAGGCGATACGCGCGATGGAGCACCTGCTCGTACTCGGCGGGCTGCCCGGCCAGCCGCTCGAGATGCCGTTTCATGGCGTCGACGTAGGCGTCTCCGCCGGCCGGCGCGGCCGGGTCGCCCTGGGCCGGCGGGCGGCCCAGCGCGTCCACGCTCGCTCTTGTCGCCGCGTCCCGCGCAGCGGCCCGGTCGGAGCGGAGCCGCTGGCGGTGCCGGGCCAGAAGGTCGGCGATCGAGGCCGGCGCGCCTGCCGTCCACTGGCTCAGTTCCGCGGCCGCCGGCGTGCGGCCGAGCGCGAGCACGAACGAGGCCGCGACCCGCTCGTCCTGCGCGGCTGGCTGAGCGTGCGCCACCCACGGAGCCGCCGCGACGAACGAGATGGCCAGGAGCAGAGCTGTCACCCGCGGTGTCCGAACCATGCGGCACACACTACCGTTGATGGCCGGTCCGGTCAACGGTCCGGCCGGACGGTCCGGCCGGACGGCCGGGTCCAGTCAGGTTAGGATGTCCGGATGGCGTGGAACCTCGACCGCTGGGTCGCGAGGCTGTACGACCCCGTGCTGGAACCGCTGCTCGCGTCGGCGAGGCGGCGGGGCATGAGCCTGCATACGCCGGCACGCGGCGCGCTGGTGCTCGACGTCGGATGCGGGACGGGCGCGCAGTTGCAGATGTACCGGTCGCTCGGATGCAGGCTGGCCGGCATTGACGCGTCGCCCGAGATGGCGGCTGTCGCGGCGCGGAAACTCGGCGGGTCGGCCGTCATCCTCGTCGGAGACGGCGCGCACCTCCCGTTCGCCGACGCGACCGTCGATCTCGTCCTGATGTCGATGATGCTCCACGCGCTGCCGCCGGCCAAGCGCGCGGCCGTCCTCGAGGAGGCGGTGCGGGTGGTCGGCGACGAGGGCCGGATTCTCGTGCTGGATTACCACGGCGGGCCCCGCAACGGAGTCGGCAGCCTGGCGACCGGCCTCGGGATCGACCTCATCGAACGGCTCGCCGGGGGCGAGCACGCCGCGAGCTACCGGGAGTTCATGTCCGTCGGCGGCGTGCCGCCGCTCGCGTCGCGGCTCGGGCTGTGTCCCGTGTCCACGACGGTGCTCAAGGGGG
>CAZBIP010000049.1:0-14364 GCA_964491885.1 uncultured Vicinamibacterales bacterium | reverse complement strand
GCCCCGCCCGGCGCAGCAGGCTCCGCGCGCCCCGCTCCCGCGGGGCGGCCTGTGGCTCGCCGCCTTCGGCGCGGCGCTGCTGGCCGCGGCCGCGCTCGCGCTCGGCCTCGGGGCGTACCGCCTCTCGCCGGCCGACATCTTCGCGGCCCTTCTGCCCGGATCCGCCGTCGAAGACGCGCGCGCCGGCGTGGCGTCGGCCGTCGTCTGGAACCTCAGGCTCCCTCGCATCCTGCTGGCGATCGTCGTCGGCGCGGCCCTCGCCTCGTCCGGGGCCGTGTTCCAGGCGTCGTTCCGGAACCCGCTGGTCGAGCCCTACATCCTCGGCGTGTCCTCGGGCGCCGCCTTCGGCGCCGCGCTCGGGATGGTGGCGCCGCGCTTCCCGCTGTCGGTTCAAGCCGCGGCGTTCATCGGGGCCCTGGCCGCCGTCGGGATCGTGCACCTCCTCGCCAGATCCAGAGGCGACGCCCCGGTCGTCACCCTCGTCCTGTCGGGCGTCATCGTCGGCTCGATGTTCGCGGCCGGCGTGTCGATGGTGAAGTACCTCTCCGACGACAGCGCCCTGCGGGAACTCGTGTTCTGGCTCATGGGCGGCTTCTACTTCGCCAGCTGGCAGGACGTGGCCGTGGCCGGCCCGGTCGTGGCCTGCGCGGCCGCCGTCATGATCGCCGGAGGCTGGCGGCTCAACGTCCTGTCGATGGGCGACCACGAGGCCGCGACGCTCGGCGTCGATCCCCGGCGCGCGCGCCCCGTCCTCGTCGGCGCCGCGACCCTGGCCACCGCCGTGTCGGTGGCGGCGACGGGCATCGTGCCCTGGATCGGCCTGATGACGCCCCACGCCGTGCGGCTGCTCATCGGCCCCGACAACCGCCTCGTCGTGCCCGGGTCCGCGCTGCTCGGCGCGGTCATCCTCCTCTTGTGTGACACCGCGGCGCGGACGATCACATCGTCCGAGATTCCCGTCGGCATCGTCACGGCGCTCGTCGGCGGGCCCTTCCTCGCCGCGCTCGTCCGGCAGCGCACCGCCGGGCTCTTCGGGTAGCGCGATGCTGAAGGTCAGGAACCTCGAGTTCGCGTACGGACCGCTGCGCGTGCTGGACGGCGTGTCGTTCGACGCCGGCGCCGGGCAGGTCTGCGGGCTGTTCGGCCCGAATGGCTGCGGCAAGACGACGCTGTTCCGGTGCTGCCTCGGGCTGCTCCCCGGGACCGCGGAGACGCTGGACGTGGGCGGACACGGCATCGGCCGGCTGCCGCCGGCCCAGCGGGCCCGGCTGATGGCCTACGTCCCGCAGGAGCACAAGCCGCCGTTCCCGCTGCTCGTGCGCGACGTGGTGATGCTCGGGCGGACGCCCTACCTGGGCCTGCTCGGCCGGGCGACGGACGCGGACCGGCGGATCGTGGACGACACGCTCGAGTGGATCGGGCTCGGCGGCCTCTCGGGGCGGCCGTACGACCGTCTGTCCGGCGGCCAGCGCCAGCTCGTCCTGATCGCGCGGGCCGTGGCCCAGCGCACCCCGGTGATCCTGCTCGACGAGCCTGCGTCGGGCCTCGACTTCCACAACCAGGTCCGCATCTGGGGCGTGCTCCGGAGCCTCGCCGCGGCGGGAACGGCCGTGCTGTGCTGCACCCACGACCCGAACCACGTGGCGTGGTTCTGCGACCGTGTGCTCGTCATGCAGGCGGGCGCGATCGTGGCGCAGGGCCCTCCGGGCGAGGCGCTGAACGCCGGCACGCTGGAGCGGCTGTACCCGGGCGTGTGCGAGCCCGGCATGGCCGCCGGCACGCCGATCATCCTGCCGAAGGAGGTCGCCGACAGGCACGGGAGGACGGGGACGTGACGGCGCGGCGCCTGGCGCTGGCCATCCTGCTGTCGGCCTCGGCCCTGACGGCCGCATCCTGTGCTGGTCCGCGCGACTCCGAGCCGCCGGGCCGGGGCCGCACCCTCGATCGCGCGGCGGCCCGGACGGTCACCGACATGCGCGGGGTGGCCGTGCCGGTGCCCGCGCGCGTCTCGCGCGTCGCGACGATCAGCGACGGGTTCGTCGAGTCGGTCATGTTCCGGCTCGGCACGATCCGCGCGCTGGTGGCGCTGGGATCGTCGAGCCAGCAGCGGACCTGGGAGTACCGCTACGAGGCCGACGACGGCCGGACGTTGACGGTCGCGGACGGCATGGGCACGATGCGGGCGCTGCATCCCTGGCTGGCCGATCTTCCGTGCGCGAGCTACACGAGCGGCGACGCGGTGAACTACGAGACCATCGCCGCGGCCCGTCCCGACGTGGTGATCCTGCGCGCGGGGGACTGCACCGCCGGGGCGTCCGGCGACGCCGTCCCGCGCATGGCCGATGTCTTCGGCGCGATGGGGATACCGGCCATCGTCTTGCGGTCGCCGGCCGACTACCGCGGCCGGGGCCTCGAGACGCTCCGCGAGGAAATCGCCGTGCTCGGCGCGCTGTTCGAACGCGAAGACGAGGCCTCGGCGCTCGCGGACGAGCTCGCGGCGAGCGAAGAAGCGATCCGCGCGCGCCTGCGCGACGTGCCGGAGCGCGAGCAGCCTCGGGTGCTCTACCTCGGGCTGTCGTCGGGGGCACGGTCGTCCGGCGGCGCCGCGTTCGCCTGGGGCCGGGAGAGCGCCGAGTCGTGGATGATCGAGCGCGTGATCGGCGCGCGGAACGCCTACGCCGGGCCCGGCTCGCGCGTGCTGCTGAATGCCGAGCAGATCCTGGCCCTCGATCCGGACGTCATCTTCCTGCCCACGTCCGGGGGCTATCACCCGCCCTGGGAACTGGCCGAAGCGCCCCGCTTCCGGGAACTCAGGCGGCTCCGCGCCGTCCGCGAGGGGCGCGTGTATCCGCTGCCGTGGACCCCGATGAACTGCGCCCGGCGGCTCGAGTACCCGTTGGACCTGATGGTGATGGCGAAGGGCGCCCATCCCGGCCGCTTCGCCGACGTCGCCGTCCACGCGTGGGCGCTGGAGTTCTACCGCCGGACCTACCGCATCGACGAGAACCAGGCGCGCGCGCTGAGACGGGCGCAGTGGCTCGACTGGACCGCGGACGCCGGTTTCTGAATCGCCGCGGCTGCGCGGCCGCCACCGCAGCGCAGCGCCCCGGCGCGAGGTGCGTCGCCCGGGTGTATCATGTCGCCCGGCCCGCCCTTCCCGAGGACCGACCATGACCCGGCTGTTGCTGCTGCTCTCCCTGTTCGTTTCGCTGTCCCCCGCGGCGTTCCCTGCGGCCGGGCCCTCGGCCCTGGCTGCCCAGGGCGCCGGCCAGGCGGCTGTCCTTCCCGCTGCGCCAGCCGCGCCGCTGTCGGTGATGACGTTCAACATCCGCTACGGAACCGCCGCCGACGGGGACAACCACTGGCGGCTGCGCCGGGAGCAGCTGTTCTCGCTGCTCCGCGAGCAGCAGGCGGACGTCGTCGGGCTCCAGGAGGCGCTGCGTTTCCAGATCGACGAGATCCTGGACGCCGTGCCCGGGTACGCGTTCGTCGGCGTAGGCCGGGCAGACGGCCGCCAGGCCGGTGAGTACACGGCCATCCTCTACCGCACCGCGCGGCTCCAGGCGCGGCGGAGCGACACGTTCTGGTTCTCGGACACCCCCGGCGTGGTGAAGTCCACCTCGTGGGGCAACCGCATCGAGCGCATCTGCACCTGGGCGTACTTCGAGGATCGCGAGGGTCTGCCTTTCTACGTCTACAACGTCCACCTCGATCACCAGTCGCAGCCTTCGCGCGAGCGCAGCGCGGCGCTGCTCCTGAAGGTCATCGGCGCCAGGGATCCCGCAGCGCCGGCCGTCGTGACCGGCGACTTCAACGCCGGCGAGCGCAACCCGGCCACCGAGGCCATGCGCGCGTCGTTCCGCGACAGCTTCCGGGTGCTGCACGCGCAGGCGGCCGACGTGGGAACGTTCTCCGGCTTCGACGCCGGCCGCACGTCCGGCGACAAGATCGACTACGTGTTCGTCGAACCCGGCGCCGAGGTCATCGAGGCGGCCATCGTGCGGTCGTCCCGCGACGGCCGCTCTCCGTCGGACCACTTCCCGGTGACGGCGCGCATCAGGTTCCGGTAGGCGTCGGTCCCCATCGAGGGGCCGGCATCAGCCGCCGAGCGCCCGCTCCGGCGACTGCCGTCCCATCGGCGAGGTGTCATGAAACCAATCACGTCCAGGCTCCTCGTTCCCGGGCTGCTCATCGCGGCTGCCGCCTCCGCGGCAGTCTGGTCGTGGCGGCAGGCGCCGCAGGCCGTGCGGGTGACGCTTGCCGAGGCCCCGGAACGCGACGGCGTGCCGGCGATCTCGGGCGACGCGGCCACGCTCATCAGCGGCCGCCGCGTGACGCCCGCGGGCCGCGTGTTCCACACCCAGTCCTATAACTGGGGCATGGCGGTCTCGCCGGACCAGTCGCGCATCGCGCTCATCCGGCCGGCCGCCGTCGAGATCGTCGATCTCGGCGCGTCCGGCTCGAGCGTGCGCATCCCGCCGTACGGCGTGAAGCCGGCGAAGGAGCTGGGCGACGGCACGTACATGGGCGTCGCCTTCTCCCCCGACGGGCGGCTGCTCTACTTCGGCAGCGCCAACGCCGGCGAGATCAAGGCCCTCGACGTCGAGTCGCAGCGCGTCGTCCTGACGATTCCGCTGGACGGCCGGGGCTTCAGGGACAGCTTCGTCGGCGACTTCGCGCTCAGCGCCGACGGGAAGACGATCTACGCGCTGGACCAGTTCAATTACCGGCTCGTGACCGTCGACCTGACGCGCCGGGCGGTCGTGCGGTCCGTGCGTGTCGGCCGGAACCCGTTCTCGGTGTCGCTCTCGCCCGACGGGCGGCACGCGTGGGTCACGAACGTGGGCATGTTCGAGTACCCGCTCCTGCCGGGCGTCACCGAGCACAACCGCCGGACCGCCGGCCTGGCGTTCCCCGCCTACGGCGTGCCGTCCAGGGAAGCCGAAGAGGGTACGGTGGTCGATGGCCTGAGGGTGCCCGGGCTGGGCAGCCCGAACCACCCCGACGCGATGTCGCTCGTCCGCGTGGATCTGGCGGCTGGCGCGGTCACGGCGCGCGTGAAGACCGGGTACCTGGTCGGTGCGGAGCGGGACGGCCTGCGGACGATCGGCGGGTCGAGCCCCGGCGGCGTGGTGGCGGGCCGGGAACGGGTCTACGTGTCGAATGCCACCAACGACACGATCACGATCGTGGACGCGGAGTCCGGAGAGACGGCCGGACAGATCGACCTCGATGTGCCAGGCCTCGAAGGCCTGCGCGGAGTCATTCCGTTCGGTCTCGCGCTCAGCCCGGACGAGCGGCGGCTCTACGTTGCCTGCGCGGGCCTCAACGCCGTCGCGGTCGTGGATACCGGCCGTCAGGCTGTCGAGGGGTACATCCCGGCCGGCTGGTTCACGTCCGAGGTCGCCGTCTCGCCCGACGGCCGGACGCTGTTCGTGTCGAGCGCCAAGGGCCTCGGGTCCGGGCCGAACGGCGGGCGCGGCTTCGTGGCGCCGGCGCGCGGCCTGCACCCGGCCGAGATCATGCAGGGCACGCTTCAGATCGTGCCCGTGCCGGCCACGGGCAGCCTCGCGCCGCAGACCCGGCAGGTTCTCGGCAACACGCTCGCGCGCCGCGACATCGTCGTCCGGCCGGGCCATCCCTTGTATGCGGCGCTCGCCGGCCGCGCGCAGGACGGGCCGATCACGCACGTCGTGTTCGTCGTGAAGGAGAACCGCACGTTCGACCAGGTGTTCGGCCAGCGGAAGGATGTGGACGGCGACGCGTCGCTGACGACGCTCGGGCTGGGCATGACCGTGAAGAGCGAGGACGGCGCGCTCATGGTCGAGGGCGCGAAGGTATCGCCCAACCACCAGGCGCTGGCCGACGAGTTCGCCATCAGCGACAACTTCTACTGCGACTCGGACCAGTCGAACACGGGCCACCGCTGGGTCGCCGGCGTCTACCCGAACGAGTGGGTGGAGGTGAACGCGCGATCCCGCATCGAGGCGCGCCTGTTCAGCACGGCGCCGGGCCGCCGCTACGTGTCCGGCAGCAGCGCGGTCGTCAACCCCGAGGACTACAACGAGGCGGGTGCGCTCTGGGAGCACCTCGACCGGCACGGGGTGCCGTTCTTCAACTTCGGGTTCGGCACCGAGATGCCCGCGAGCATCGAGGAGCAGGCCTTCAAGGAGACCGGCATCCGCATGGCCGTGAGCCTCCCGCTCCCGAAGCCGCTGTTCGACCGCACGTCGCGGAAATTCGCCACCTTCAACATGGCCATCCCCGACCAGTACCGGATGGACATGTTCGAGGAGGAACTGCGGGACCGCTGGCTGAGCGGGAAGGAGCCGTTCCCGCGGCTCGTCACCATCGTCCTGCCCAACGACCACCTGACCGACGAGCATCCCGGAGACGGCTATCCGTTCGTCGAGTCCTACATGGCCGACAACGACCTGGCGCTCGGCAGGCTCATCCACACGCTGTCGCGCACCCCCTGGTGGAAGAACATGCTGGTCGTCGTCACGGAGGACGACCCGCAGGGCGGCCGGGACCACGTCGAGGCGCACCGGTCGATCCTGATGCTCATCGGGCCGCACGTGAGGCGCGGGTACGTGTCGCACGCGCTCGCGGACTTCGGATCGATCATGCGGCTGGTCTTCACGACGCTCGGGCTTCCTCCCCTGAACCAGTTCGACGCGGCGGCGCCCCTGCCGCTGGACATGTTCGCCTCCGGCCGGCCCGATGCCCGGCCGTACACGGTCCGCCCGCCCGACACGCGCCTCTTCGACCCGGACGAGGCGTTCAAGCCGTTCGACCGGCGGTTCGACTGGCGGCGCCTGGCGGCCTCGCCGCGGATGGACGACCCGGAGGACATGAGGCGGCCGTTCACCGATCGCGCCTCCGCGCAGGCCGCGGTCGTGCTCGGCGCGCAGGGCGCGCGATAGCCGCGACCGGGCGGCGCGCCGTTGTTGCCCGCGACGGAAGGGGCGATAATGTCGGCGGCCCGCCGCTGGCGCGCCCACGGGGCGGAGTCCGCGGAGGAGGAGAACCATGGCGACGAAGCGCACGACGCACCGCAGCGTGTCCGGGACGAAGCTTTACGCCGTCCGTGACAGCAAGGGCCGTTTCAAGGACATCCAGACGTACAAGCGGGCGCACGCCGCGGACATGAGGACGAAGAGCGCCGCGGAGAAAAAGGCCGCAAAGTAGACGCGCGCGCGAACGCCGGTCAGGGACGCGGCCCCGCGTCCCACGAGATGAACGCCCACCGCATCTTCTCGGCGGTGATCTCGCCCCGGTGCTCCTCGAAGTAGCCGCGGACGATGTCGAGGTCCGCGGCGCTCAGCTCTCCGGTCAGCCCCCGCACCCTGGCGGCGAAGGACTCGAAGCCGTCGCAGCCCTCGAACCGGCCTTCCTCCGTGATGTAGTCCAGGCGGGGGTGGATGCCGAGATGGTGCAGGATCCCGACGACGTGCAGGTAGTCCGGCAGCGGGCCGTGCGGCCGGCCGAGCGCCCGGCGGACGCCGTCGCCCGCGAAGCGGCCGTGGGCCGGGTAGGTCAGGTAGACGCGGCGCAGGGCTCTCTCGTGCAGTTTCTTCGCCGCGGCCTCGAAGTCGTCCACGGCCGTCGCGCGTGACGCGACGACGAGATCGCATGCCGGCACGTCCGACCAGTCGTCCTCCCACGCCTTCAAGATAGGGGTGGCGTTCGACAGGCCTTCCGCCCGGGCGCGCTCGCCGAAGGCGGCGAGCATGCCGGGGCTGTAGTCGAGCCCGTAGACGCGATCGAGGCGCCGCGCGATCGCGAGGCCGATCGTGCCGGGGCCGCATCCCACGTCGAGCAGCGTCGCGCAGCCCTCGAGGTCCATCCGGGCGACGAACTGGCGGGCGTAGTCCGACCGGCCCGCGCGCTCGCTCATGCCGGCCGCGCGGCCGTCCCAGAACTCCGGCGGGTGGGCGGCGCGGCTCACGACGCCGGGATCCGTGCGGTACCGCCCGGCGAAGTCGATGTCCTCGAGGCTCATGGCGTCTCACCTGCCGCGCACGCGGCGAGGCCGTCGGCGCGGCGACCCGCCGAGCGTACCACGAGACGCGGCCCGCCCGCGGCGCTGCCGGGCCTTATAATGCAGAGACCGACTGGCGCCCGCACCGCCATCCGCCCGCCGCGCCGCACGGGCGCGGAAGAAGCGAATCGGCGGGGGGCAGCCGGCAAGCCGTGGAGCATCCGCAGCCATGAAGAAGAAGACGCCCGCGCAGTCCCGCTATCGCAAGGACCTCTCGGAGATGCCCGAGTGGATGAGGAAGAAGGCGCTGCCGGAGCGGCACAAGTACTTCTCCGGCCGGCGCGTCCTGCCGCGCAACGTCACCGGCAAGGAGAAGCTCGCCGACCTGGTGGACGACGCCTTCCTCGCGTACAACTCGGGGCGGCTGCGCGAGGGCTGCCAGCTGTTCGTCGAGAAGATGCTCGAGCCCGACGTCACGATCGGCATGAGCCTCTCGGGGGCGCTGACGCCGGCGGGCCTCGGGGTGTCGTCGATCGTGCCGCTCATCAGGGCGGGCTTCGTGGACTGGATCGTGTCGACGGGCGCGATCCTCTATCACGACCTCCACTTCGCGCTGAACTACCCGATCCGCATGGGCAGCTTCCGGATGGACGACACGGAGCTGCGCGACAACGACATCGTGCGCGTCTACGACGTGCTGATGGGCTACAGCGACTGCCTGATGGCGACCGACGACACGCTGCGCGCGATCCTGATGCAGCCCGAGTTCCAGCGGGAGATGGGCACGGCGGAGCTGCACCACCTGCTCGGGAAGTACGCGGCCGAGTGGGAGCGGAAGGCCGGGCTGAAGAACGTGTCCGTGCTGGCGGCGGCGTACCGCGCCGGCGTGCCGTGCTACACCTCGTCGCCGGGCGACTCGACGATCGGGATGAACGTCGCCGGCGTGGAACTGCGCGGCAGCAAACTGCGCATGAATCCGTCCATCGACGTCAACGAGACGACGGCCTTCGTGCTGGCCGCCAAGCGGTCGGGCGGCAAGAGCGGCGTCGTCCTGTGGGGCGGCGGCAGCCCGAAGAACTTCATGCTGCAGACCGAGCCCCAGATCCAGGAAGTGCTGCGCATCAAGGAGTTCGGCCAGGACTACTTCCTGCAGGTGACCGACGCGCGGCCCGACACCGGCGGCCTGAGCGGCGCCACGCCGAGCGAGGCGGTGAGCTGGGGGAAGGTGGACCCGGCGCGCCTGCCCGACGCGGTGGTCTGCTACACGGACACGACGATCGCGATGCCGATCCTGACGCACTACGCGCTGGCCCGGCACAAGCCGCGGAAGCTCCGGCGCCTGTACGACGCGCGGCCCGCGATGGTGAAGGCGCTGACGCGGGAGTACTTCACGCACAACAAGGTCAAGATGATCGACGGTTCCGACCCGGTTCTGGACTGAGCCATGGCGAAGGTCAGCGCACGGCAGCTGCAGGAGCTCGCCCGGGAGCACGGCACGCCGCTCGTGGTGGTGAACCACGACGCGATCCGGGAGAACTACGCCACGTTCAAGCGCCACCTGCCGCGGGTGCAGGGGTACTACGCGGTGAAAGCCAACCCCGCGCCGGAGATCGTCCGGACGCTGTTCAAGGCGGGCGCCAGCTTCGACGTGGCGTCGTTTCCGGAGTTCCAGCTGGTGTACGACCTCATCCGCCACCGGCCCGCGCGGGAGCGGCAGGACTTCGTGTGGGACAAGATTGTCTACGCGAACCCCGTGAAGGCCAAGGAGACGCTCGAGTCCCTCGACAAGTACAAGCCGCTCGTGACGTTCGACAACCGGGCGGAGATCGGCAAGGTCCGCGAGTTCGCGCCGCACGCCGGGCTGCTGCTGCGGCTCAGGGTGCCGAACACGGGATCGATGGTGGAGCTGTCGTCGAAGTTCGGGTGCGACCCCGGCGAGGCGGTGGCCCTCCTGGAGGAAGCCCGCGACGCCGGGCTGGAGGTCGAGGGCCTCAGCTTCCACGTCGGCAGCCAGTGCACGAACTTCGAGAACTACGTGCAGGCGCTGAACATGTCGGCCGCCGTCATGAAGGAGGCGGCGTCGCGCGGGTTCGTCCTGAAAGTGCTGGACATCGGCGGCGGGTTCCCCGTGCGGTACAACCGCCACGTCCCGCCGTTCAGCCTCCTGGCCCGGACGATCAACCGCGAGATCGACCGGCTGTTCCCGAAGGACCTCGAGATCATCGCGGAGCCGGGGCGCTTCTTCGTGGCCACCGCCATCACGTCGATCGCGACCGTCATCGGCAAGGCCGTTCGGGACGGCAAGACCTGCTACTACATCGACGACAGCGTGTACCACACCTACTCGGGCATCATCTTCGACCACTGCCCGTACCACATCCTGTCGTTCAAGAAGGGGCAGCCGGAGGTGTGCGCGGTCTTCGGCCAGACCTGCGACGGGCTCGACACGATTTCGCAGTCCGAGATGCTGCCCAATCTCGAACTCGACGACCTCGTCTACTCGGTGGACATCGGCGCGTACAGCAACGCGTCGGCGACCTGGTTCAACGGGTTCCCGCCGGCCAAGGTGGTGCACGTCAACGAGTGACCCTGCCCCGGCGGGTCCCTCGAGAATTGCCGTCGGACTGCCTGGAGGCAGCAGGAAGACGCGGGCTGGAGCGGCGATGCTCCGGCCCGCGCCGCGTACGGCGTCAGAACGTCAGGACCACCCCCGCCGACAGGTAGTGCACCAGCGCGAACGTGTAGACGGTGTCGTTGTCGGCGCCGCCCTCCAGGAACCGGTAGCCAGCCTTGAACGAGACGTGCCGGTTCGCGCGCCACCGCAGCCCCGCGAACACGTCCTCCGCGCGGCCCTGCGGGGCGGCCAGCGCGTCGCCCTCCAGGAGGAGCGCCGCGCGGTCGCCCAGCCGGCGCTCGACCTTGAAGTTCACGAGCGGCACGAACCCGACGTTGGTCTTCCTGGCGATCGTTCCGCCCGACGTGAGGCGCGTCTCCGCATCGCGGATCTTCGCCGTGATCCCGACGCCGAGGAGCCAGTTCGGCGTCCGGACCGGCTCCCACCGGTAGGTCAGCCGGTAGGAATTGAAGACGTAGAGGCCCCTGACCGGCTCGCCGGCACCGAAGACCGCGCCCGCGAACGCCACCGGGCGGTTGAAGCGGCCGGAGGCGTCGATGCGCAGCGGGGCGACGAGCACCGACACGACGTGTTTCGGGGCCAGGCGCAGGTCGGCCCGGACGCGCCAGAAGGACTCGGTGTCGGACGACAAGTCGTCCGTCAGCGAGAACAGGGTGCCCGAGTCGCCGGGGATGCGCACGTCGTTGTAGCCGGAGACCGCCGCGCCGCCCTCGACGTCGATGCGCACGCGCTCCTGGGCCCACGCCGCTGATGCCCCCGCTGATGCCAAGATGACTGCGGCTGCCGCCGCCACACGCACGCGCATGACACTCCTCCGGGATGTGCGAGAAAGGAACGCGTTCACGGCTTCGCGCCGGGCGCGCCTTCGCCGGAAAGCGCTTCGGGCCCGGCCGGGCCTTCGAACGGCTCGATCCGGCGCGGCCGCAGGAGCGACGCCACGACGGACACCGCCAGGATGCCGACGACCACGCCGAGCGACACCATCGTGTCGATCTTGTACGGCGAGTGGGCCAGCAGCATCTTGACGCCCACGAACGACAGCACGACGCCCAGGCCGATCTTCAGGTAGTGGAAGCGGTCCATCACGCCGGCCAGGGCGAAGTACAGGGACCGCAGGCCGAGGATCGCGAAGGCGTTCGACGTGAAGACGATGAACGGGTCCGTGGTCACCGCGAAGATCGCCGGGATGCTGTCCACCGCGAAGATGAGGTCGGTGAACTCCACGAGGAGCAGGACTACGAAGAGCGGCGTCGCGTGGCGGACGCCCCGCTCGACGACGAAGAAGCGGTCCTGCCGGTAGTCGGCCGTGACAGGAACGAGGCGCCGGAACCACCGCACGACGGGGTTCCGCTCGGGGTGGATGGCCTCCTCGCGCTTCGTGATCATCTTGACGCCGGTGAAGATCAGGAACGCGCCGAAGACGTACACGATCCACGAGTACCTGGCGATGAGCGCCGCGCCGAGCGCGATCATGGCCCCGCGCATCGTCAGCGCGCCGAGGATGCCCCAGAACAGCACCTTGTGCTGGTAGATCGGCGGCACGGCGAAGTACGAGAAGAGCATCGCCATGACGAAGATGTTGTCGACGCTGAGCGATTTCTCGATGACGTAGCCGGTGAAGAACTCGAGGGCCTTCTGCGGCCCGGCGAAGTACCAGACGCCCAGGTTGAACACCAGTGCCAGTGCCACCCACGCGGACGTCCAGCCGATCGACTCCCTGAGCCCGACGACGTGGGCCTTGCGGTGGAAGACGCCGAGGTCCAGCGCCAGCATGGCGAGCACGAAGGCGTTGAACCCGACCCATATCCAGACGCTGTCAACCATGATCGCGGTCACCTGCCCAGGGGCGCGCAGGACGCGGTGCCGCCGATCCGGCGCCGGCCGAGCCTCTTCTAAGACGCCGGGGCGGCGCCGGACGTTACATCAGGCCGGCGGATCGGCGGCGGCGACCCGCGGCCTGCCCGCGGCCAGGCGAGGCGGGGCGCGCCAGGGGGGCGCGCCTTGCCCTCGCCCCGCGCCGCAGGCAGAATACGCGGGAGGTCCCGATGCCCAGGACGAAGCGGCCCGCCGCGGCGGACAACTCCGAAGATCTGGCCGAATGGCTGGCGCTGAAGGACCGGGCGCTTGCCGTGGCGGCCGAGGGCGTCACCATCGCCGATGCCCGGCTGCCCGACCGACCGCTCATCTACGCGAACGAGGGCTTCGAGCGCATGACCGGCTACGGCATCGCGGAGGTGATGGGCCGGAACTGCCGCTTCCTGCAGGGACCGGGCACGGATCAGTCGGCGATGGCGGAACTGCGGGCCGCCCTCGACGCCGGGCGCGAGTGCCTCGTGGAGGTCCTCAACTACCGGAAGAACGGGACGACCTTCTGGAACCGGCTGTCGATCACGCCGATCCGTGACTCGTCGGGAGAGGTGACCCACTTCATCGGGATCCAGTCCGACGTGACGGCGCGGCGCCTCGCGGAAGAGGGCCTCCGCAAGTCGAAGGAGTCGCTCGAGCACGATTTGCGGCTGGCGGCCCGCGTGCAGCAGTCCCTCCTGCCTCCGCCCGAAACGGAGACTGGCGGATTCCGAATCGCCCATGTCTTTCTCCCGTGCGACGACCTCGCGGGCGACGGCGTCGGCATCGACCCACTCCCGGACGGACGTGTCGGTTTGTACGTGCTCGACGTGAGCGGCCACGGCGTGGGGGCCGCGCTGCTGTCGTTCACCCTGGCGCACCTGCTGTCGACGTCGGCCGAAGGGTCGGTGCTCACGGAGCGGACCGGCGCCGGAGCGGCCGTCGTCGCGCCGTCGCGCGTCGCCGACCGGCTCAACCGCCAGTTCCCGATGGATCGGACCCGCCAGTACTTCACACTGCTCTACGGCGTCATCACGCCGTCATCCGGGAGATTCGAGTACGTGACGGCCGGCCATCCGGCGCCGATCCTCCTGCGCCGGGGCGATTCGCCCCAGGTGGTCGGGGGCACCGGCTTTCCCATCGGGATGCTCGAAGATGCGATCTTCGAGGACGCGGCGGTGACGCTGGAGCCCGGCGATCGCTTGTACCTCTACACGGACGGGGTCAGTGAGGCCGCCGACGATCAGGGGCGGGAGTTTGGCCGCGACCGGCTGGCCGAAGAAGTGACGCGCTGGCGTGGGCTCCCGCTGCGCGACGGTCTCGACCGCGCCGCGGCGGCCGTGCGCGGGTGGAGCGGCGGCCCGCTCCGTGACGACGTGTCGCTGCTCGGCGTGGAGCGCCTGCCCTGAGCGGAACGGAACGGTTTCACGGCGAGGCGTTCGTCTGCCTCGATGATCGCCTGCGTGAGGCGGCGCGGAGGGGAGGCTTTACCCTCACTTCCGATTGACCGCGCGCGGACCCATGCGGTTCGACCGCGGCAGGGTTCGCTTCCGCAACATCGTCGTGACGCATGGGACGCAACGGGACGGTGCGCCGGACGCCCGGCGGGACGGCGAAGAGCGGTCTCAGGCGTCCCGGCGCTCGCGGGCCTGCTCGACGGCAGGTTCCGGCATTGGGTCAGCGGGCGAGTCGTCCGGGGGGGCTCCCGTCAGGTCCGCCGCGGGGGCGGCCACTTCCTGGCCGGGCGAGGAGGCAGGGGCCTGGGCCAACAGCATGTCGGGCACGGGCGAAGGCGCCCGCGCGGCCGCCGGCCGCCGCGCGAGATCCAGGTGACGCTCGGCCCCAACCATCGCGACTCGCAGGAACACCCGCGCGAACACCAGCACCTGCAACACCAGCG
>CAZBIP010000048.1:0-18456 GCA_964491885.1 uncultured Vicinamibacterales bacterium | reverse complement strand
CCGGGTTAAGATAGGGGGCGCCCCGCAAAGGAGACCCGCAGATGGTCAACGAATCGACCCGCCGTGACTTCCTGAAGATCTCGCTGGTCGGCGCGCTCGGCGCCGCCGCCGGCTGCCGCCAGCAGCAACCGCAGCCGGCACCCGCGCCCGTGGAGAAGCCCGAGAACCCGATCGCACGCCGCCTGGGGGTCTGCAGCTGGTCGCTGCAGCCGGAGTCGGCCGACGACCTCTTCGCGAAGCTCGCCGAGACCGGGCTCTCGCGCGTCCAGATTGCCCTCGACCCGATCCGCGAGAACGCGAAGGGCGGATGGGCCGACTTCACCGCCCGCTGCGCCGCCAAGGGCGTCACGTGCGTCTCGGGCATGCTCGGGACGGTCGGCGAGGACTACACGACGCTGGAGACCATCAAGGCGACGGGCGGCGTCGTCCCCGACGCGACGTGGCCGCAGACCTGGGCCAACATCCAGGCCGACGCGGACCTCGCGCAGGCCATGGGCCTCACGCTCGTGACGTTCCACGCGGGCTTCCTGCCTCACGAGGAAAGCGATCCGTCGTTCGCGAAGCTCGTCGATCGCCTGCACCAGGTCGCGGAACTCTTCGCCGCCAAGCAGATGGCGGTCGCCTTCGAGACGGGCCAGGAGGAAGCGGCGACGCTTGCGACCTTCCTGACCAAGCTCGATCGGGCGAACGTCGGCGTGAACTTCGACCCGGCCAACATGATCCTCTACGGCAAGGGCGACCCGGTCGCCGCGCTCAGGACGCTCGCGCCGTGGCTGCGGCAGGTCCACCTGAAGGACGCCGTCGCGACGAAGACGCCCGGCACGTGGGGCGAGGAAGTGCGCCTCGGCACGGGCCAGGTGGACTGGAAGGCCTTCTTCGCCACGCTCGCCGAGGTCGGCTTCACGGGCGACCTGTGCATCGAGCGCGAAGCGGGGAACCAGCGCGTGGCGGACATCCGCGCGGCGCGGGAGTACGTGACGGCGCTCTAAGGCTGCGGGCCTACAGGCCCTTTTGCCTGGCGGCGAGCATCCGGCGGACCTTTTCGCGGATCGTCGCGGCCGCGACGTGGACGTAGTCCGGGTGCTCGTTCATGTCGATCTCGGCCGGGAGCGTGATGAGGTCCGCGTCGGGCGGCACGATGGCGAATTCCTGGTAGCGCAGCAGCGTCCGCTTCCAGTTGGCGGCGATCGCCTCGTACTGCTCGTGGATTTCCCGCAGGTACTCCGCCTTGATGGTGGCCGCGTAATCGTCGCCCTCGGCCGCCCGCCTGGCCCGCCGGCGTTCGAGGGCGTCGGGCTCCGCCCGCAGGTAGACCGTCAGGTCCGGCAGGCGGATGTGCTCGTTGCGGAGCGTCTGCTGGAAGAGCGCCCGGTACAGCTTCGCGTGCGCCGGCGGCATCTCGCCGGACTCGATCATCCGCGCGACGAACACCTCGGGGCCGTCCATGAACGGGCGGTCCTCCACGATGACCACGCCGCGCGGGCTCTCCCGCGTCATCAGGTGCCGGATCTCGCGCTGCTGGATCGTGCGCATCTGCAGGAACGCGACCTCGGTCGGGAAGATGTTCGAGACGCGGTCGCTGTAGAACAGGGCCAGGCACTCGTCGACGAGCGATCCCTTGTCCACCCGCTCCGAGAACGCGTGCAACTCGGCGTCGCCCACCAGCGCCTCGAGATCGCGCTTGTAGGGGTCCCTCGCCAGCGCGTGCATCAGGGTCGTCTTGCCCGAGAAGAGGTTGCCCATGATGCCGACGTGGAAGTTCTGCTTCATTCGAGCCGCCTCCCGGGCCTCGCAGCTAGTTCTGGGCCAGCGCGACGAGGGCGATCGCCAGCGCGGCGATCAGCACCACAAACAGGATCTTCCACGGGCTCTTCGGATAGCGTCCGGCCAGGACGCCGGTGCACCCGTTCGCCACCACCTGGAACGTCTTTGCGCCGAACGTGTACGTCAGCAGCCACACCGGCACGAGGATGTGCTTGAACGTCTGGTCCGCGTAAACCGGATCGATGCGCAGGTTCCGGTAGGTGTCGCCGGGCACGCGCTGGCCGCACAGCACCCGCAACTGCGACTCCATCGCCTCGCGTCCGCGCGCCGCCGCCTCCGCCAGCGCCACCTGGTAGTGCTCGACCACGTGGCCCGACAGGTAGCCCGTGTCGTACGGCACGAGCTCCGACGTCGGGAACGGCTCGACGCCCTTCAGCAGCGACGCGTCGACGCCCGTGGTTCCCGACACCGGCTCGTCGTCGAAGCAGTGATCGATCTCGCCGGCAGCGGGTTCCCACCGCACCTTTCTCACCCGTTCGACCCGCGCGCGCCCCTGACTGTCGCGACGCTCCTCGTTGACGTAGTAGTAGTGACCGGCCTCGGCGGCCCAGCGGCAGTGCACCTGCGCGTCGAACGTCCAGTACGGGACGTAGAGGCTCTTCAGCTGATCGACGAGCGCCTTCTTCTTCAGCGCGCCCGGGGCGAACCACTTGCTCGCGTACCAGCGGCGGATCGCGTCGCGCACCTGAGTCTGCGAGACCTTGAACGGCAGGACGCCCTGGGGACGGATGGGCGACTTGATTTCCTCGTAGTCCACGAGCGCGGGCGACCCGCAGAACTCGCAGTTCTGGCCGACCCGTTCCGGGTCGTACACCATGATGGCCTTGCAGCTCCGGCACTGCACGGTGCGGCGCTCGGCCTTCCAGCCGCGCGCCTCGTCCGGCAGCTCGCGGAGCGCCTGCAGCAGGTCGATCTCCGCGACCTTGCCGCCGTCGGTGTCGAACGCGTAGGCCGACTCGGTGCCGCAGAACGGACAGACCAGCTTCCGCTTGCCGGGGCTCCACTCGGCCTGCGCGCCGCAGGCCGGACAGGCGTGCTTCTCGATTGCGGCGATTTCGGTCACGGACGCCTCCGCCCTTCGACGACGCTCGATGCGGGCCACCCGGGGGCCGCGGCCCCCGGGCGTCGCCGCCACCACCACCCGGCAGCCGGGCCGTCAGGCCCGGCGCCCGGCTGCACGGCTATTGCGCGAGGTACGCGTCGAGCGCCGCCTTCGTCACGCGGTAGCTGGCGCCGATCTTCTTCGCCTTGAGTTCGCCGGACGTGATGATGGCCATCACGTCGACCTCGGGGACGCCGAGCAGCGTCGCGACGTCTGCCGGCGCGAGCAGATCGACGACGGGCCCGGCCGCCGCGCCGCCGCCGACGTTCATCGCCGCCTGGGCCTGCGGGTTCATCAGCCCCTGCTGCATCATCTGCTGCGCCATGCCGAAGCCGACGGCCAGCTCGGCCGCCGTGCCACCGGCGCCCGACCCGCCTTCCTGCATGCCCTTCCCCATCTGGTACTTCACGAAGTCGTTCAGGTTGCCGATGGCGGCCATGCTGGAGCGCTTGTCGATGGCCTCTTCGACCTCCGGCGGCACCGACACGTTCTCGACGATGAAGCTGGTGATCTCGAGGCCGTACTTCGATCCGACCGCCGGGTTGATGATCGGCAGCAGCGCCTCGCCGAGCTCCGAGTACCGCGTCGCGACGTCCAGCACCGGGACGTGCGACTCCGCCAGCGCCTCGCTGAAGACGCTCACCATGCGCGACCGCATCGTGTCGGCGAACTCGTCGAGCCGGAAGTGCTGGTCCGACCCGGCGACCTCCTTCAGGAACAGCTTCGGCTCGACGATCTTGAAGTCGAAGATGCCGTACGCCCGCAGCCGCACGATCCCGAAGTCGTCGTCGCGGACCATGACGGGGTTGGCCGTGCCCCATTTGTTGCCCGTGAACAGGCGCGTGGCGATGTAGTAGACGTCGGCCTTGAACGGCGAGTTGAAGCCGTACTTCCACGACTTGAGCTTCGTCAGGACGGGGATGTTGTCGGTCGTGAGCGTGTGCTTGCCGGGGCCGAACGTGTCGCCGAACTGGCCCAGGTACAGGAACTGCACGACCTGCGACTCGCGGACGATGAGCTGCGCGCCGTTCTTGATGGCCTTGTCTTCGTCCGGAAAGCGATACGACAGCGTGTCGCGCGAGTCATCGGTCCACTCGATGACGTCGATGAACTCGCCCTTGATGAAATCCATGATTCCCATGCCAGGCTCCTCTCGGTGACGGGCGGCGATCCGAACAGTTCATTCTAGCGCGCTTCGCCGCCGCGTTCCTCGACGATGGCGGCCGCGCGCTGCAGGTCGTGCATACGCCGGAACCACCCGTCCTGCCGCCGCAGTTCGTCGAGGGTCCCGCGCTGGATCACCGCGCCCTCGTGCAGCACCACGATCTCGTCCGCGCCCGCCAGCCCCACAGTCCGGTGCGTGACGAGCAGGACCCCGCGGTCGCGCGCGATCAGCCACAGCGACTCGGCGAGGCGCCGCTCGGAGGCGGGATCGAGGTGGGCGCCTGGTTCGTCGAGGATCAGGAACGGCGCCGGCTTGAGGACGGCGCGCGCGAGGGCAAGGCGCTGGCGTTCGCCGCCGGACAACTGCTGCCCCTGTTCGCCAATCCACGTATCCAGCCCTTCGGGCAGGCCGCGCAGCAGGGCGTCCAGGCCCACGAGGTCGATCGCCGCCTCCATCGCCGTCTTCTCGGAAGCCGCGTCGGCCGCCGGCGGTATGCCGAGCAGCAGATTCTCCCGGATCGTGCCGGTCAGAATGCTCGCGCGCTGATCCACGTACGAGACGCGCTCGCGCACGTCGTCGGCGCGGCAGTCCCGGACGTCGCGGCCATCGAGCAGGACCGACCCGGCCGGGACCTCGTAGAACCGCAGGAGGACGCCGGCGAGCGTGGACTTGCCCGCGCCGCTCGGCCCGACCACGGCCACCAGCCGTCCCGGCTCCAGGCGGAGGCTCACGCCTCGCAGGGCCTCCCGGCGGGCACCCGCGTGCCGGAACGAAAGGTCGCGGACGTCGAGCGTGCGTCCCGGAGGAGCCGGGACGGGGTCCGGCGGGTCCTCGACTGCCGCCGTGCCGGCGACGAGCGACTGGATGCGATCGGCGGCGGCACCGGTGGCTCCGAGGCGCGGCCACGCGGCGGCAAGCGGAGCGGCCACCTCGAAGGCGGCCAGCGTGACGAGCATGGCCACCGGCAACTGGACGCCGTCCAGGGAGCCGGATCGGACCAGCGGCACGGCGAGGGCGAAGACCGCAAGCAGCGTGAGGTCGCCCGCCAGGCCCACCGCGGCCGATGCCGCCGACTCGACGCGGGCCGTCCGCGCTTGAGTGTGGGCAAGCTCACGGGTGCGGCGTCCCAGGTCGTCGCGGAAATCGGCGCCTCGCCCGAACGCCAGCAAGTCCCCGATTCCCTGCACGGCATCGGCGGCGCGGGCGGCGACGTCCGCGCGCTGGGCCACGGCACGGGCGGTGAACCGTCCGCCGAGCCGGAGCGCGGCAACCGGCAGGACGACACCCGCGGTGACGAGGCCCGTGACGGCCGCCGCGACAAGGGCCGACCCGCGCGAGGCCAGCACGGCGCACACGAGCGCCGCGACGAGTCCGGCGGCGACGGAGGGACCGAGCACCCTCACGTACACCGTGTCCAGAGTCTCGACGTCGTCCACGAGGCGGCTGACGAGATCGCCGCTCCGCTCGTCCAGCAGCCTGGCCGGCGCCAGCGGCACCAACGCGCGGTAGATGCGCACGCGCAGCCGCGAGAGCAGTGACAGCGTGGCGCCGTGAGAGGCCAGGCGCTCGAGGTACCGCAGGAGTCCCCGCGCGATGCCGAAGAAGCGGACGCCGACGATCGCGACGCCCAGGACGGCGATGGACGGATGAAGTCCCGCCGTCGCGATGAGCCACGCCGACGTGCCCATGAGACCGATGCCGCACGCGATCGTGGCGAACTGGAGCGCCGCCGCCGCGCCGAACGGCGCGGCCATCGGCCTGAGGAGCGACGCCACGAACCTCCAGGGCCCCTTCACACCGCGCCTCCATACGCGCGCAGCATGGACGCGTACCGGCCGCCGGCTGCCCGCAGCGCGTCGGGCGTGCCGGCCTCGACGACGCGGCCGCCGGACAGGACGGCCAGGGCATCCGCGTCGGCCACCGTCGTGAGCCGGTGCGCGATGAGCAGCACCGTCCGCCCGCGGCGCAATTCGGCCATCGACTCGCGGATGGCGGCCTCGTGTGCGGGGTCGAGGTGGGCCGTCGGCTCGTCCAGCACGAGCAGCGGCGCGTCCTTCAAGAACGCCCGGGCGAGGGCGATGCGCTGCGCCTCTCCACCCGACAGGCGCTGTCCCCGCTCCCCGACGGGGGTGTCCAGCCCGAGCGGCAGGCTTCGGACGAACGCGTCGGCATGCGCCCGCGCGAGCGCTTCCGCGAGGGCTCCCTCTCCGGCCTCCGGGCGGGCCAGGCGCAGGTTGTCGAGGACCGTGCCGTGGAAGAGATGGGGCTGTTGCGGGACCCAGGCCACGGCGCGCCGCCACTCGCAGGCGTCCATCCCGCCGAGCGGCACGCCATCCACCAGGATCTCTCCCGAGTCGGGATCGAGAAATCGCAGCAGCAGGCGCGCGACGGTGGACTTGCCCGACCCGCTCGGGCCGATCAGCGCCAGCGTCCGGCCCGCCGGCAGCCCGATGCTCAGCCCGTCGACCGCGCGGCGTCCGCCGGCGGCGTACGAGAACGACACGTTCCGGAACGCGACCGCGGGGGGCCTCGGGCCGGGCGGGTGCCCCTCGCCTCGCCCCGGCTCACGGGACCCATCCGTCGCGGACACGGGCCGGTCCGCCGCCTCGATCTCGCGCACCCGCGCCAGGGCCTCGCGCCCCGCAAGCCCCGCGTGAAATGCCGCGCCGAGATTGCGAAGCGGCCGGTAGAACTCCGGGGCGAGCAATAACACCGTGAACGCGTCGCGGAACGCCATGCGGGCGTAGAGCAGCCGGAGGCCGACCTCGACGGCGATGATGGCGACGCCAATCGCGGCCAGCAGCTCGAGCGTCAGCGCCGACACGAACGCCACGCGCAGCGCCGACATCGTCACGGCGCGGAAGCGCTCGCTGGCACGTGCGATGGCGCCGGCTTCGGCGTCCGCCCGTCCGAACGCCCTGAGCACCGGCAACGCCTGGACGGCGTCGAGGAACCGCGCGCTGATGCGGGAGAGCGTGACGAACTGCCGGCGGGTGCGCGCCCGCGCCGTGCCGCCGACGAGCCACGTGAAGAGCGGAATGAGCGGGCCGGTGACCGCGAGGACGAGGGCCGACAGCGGGTCGATCGCGAAGACGGCTGCGAGGACGATCAGCGGAACCGCCGCCGCCAGGCCCGCCTGGGGCAGGTACTGGCCGGCGTAGGCCTCGACAGATTCGACGCCGCCGACCAGCGTGTTGACCAGCTCGCCCGTGCGCTCGGCCGCCGCGCCGCGGGGGCCGCGGCGCAGCAGCGCGCGCAGCAGCCCGTCGCGGATGGCGATCTTGACGTCGCCGGCGGCCGCGTGCGCCGAGACCTCACCGAGCCACGACGCTCCGGCGCGGGCAAGGGCAAGGGCTGCGAGGCCCGCGAGCAGGCTCCGCAGGCCGGCGAGCGTCCGGCCGCCGACGAAGACGGCGTCGACGGCGGTGCCGAGGAGGACGAAGAAGGCCACGGCGAGGGCGCCGGCCAGCGTCCCGCAGGCGATTGACGCGATCGTCAGGCGCCGGGCCCTCGGTGTCAGCACGGGCGGTCCGGGATCAGTATTCGAGCTTCGTCTCCGGGCCGACGCGGTGCCGGAACACCCAGTACGTCCATCCCTGGTAGACCACCACGACGGGCACGAACACGAGCGCGACGACGCTCATCACCTTCAGCGTGTAGGGCGAGGACGACGCGTTGTAGATCGTGAGGCTCCAGTCCGGGTTGAGGCTCGACACCATCACCCTGGGGTAGAGCGCCAGGAAGATCGTCGCGGTCGCGAGGGCGAGCGCGAGGCAGGTCATCGTGAACGCCCACCCCATCCGCTTGACGCGCACGAAGGCCCCGGCGCCGAGCATGGCGGCCACGGCCAGCACCGGGACCGCGCCCGGGTTGACGCCGAGGCGGCTGAAGGCGTCGGTCCAGGCGTAGGTGGCGACGATGAAGAGGCCGACGAGGACCGTGGCGATCGGCCCGGCGATCCGGATGGCGTCGAGCGCCCGCATCCTGATGGGGTCCGTGCTCTTCAGGTGGAGGAAGATCGCGCCGTGCGTCGTGAAGACCGCCAGCGTCGTCAGGCCGGTGAGCAGCGCGTACGGGTTCAGGAGGTTGAAGAACCCGCCGACGTAGGTCTTGCTCGCGTCGATGGGCACGCCCTGGAGCAGGTTCCCGAGGGCGACGCCCCAGAGCAGGGCGGGAATGGCCGACCCGACGACGATCATCGTGTCCCACGTCCGGCGCCACGCCGTGCTGCGGTCCTTGCTGCGGAACTCGAAGGCCACGGCTCGAACGATCAGGGCGGCAAGCATCAGGAACAGGGCGAGGTAGAAGCCACTGAACAGCGTGGCGTACCAGTGGGGGAAGGCCGCGAACATGGCGCCGCCCGCGGTCAGCACCCACACCTCGTTGCCGTCCCAGACCGGGCCGATCGTGTTGATGATCCGGCGGCGCTCCGCGTCCGTGAAGCCCAGGGGCAGGAGGATGCCGACGCCGTAGTCGAAGCCCTCGAGGATGAAGAAGCCGGTGAACAGGACGCCGACCAGGATGAACCAGAGCGTGTTGAGATCCATGGCTGAGCCTCCCCCTACGCGCGCGCAGGCTCTGTGGCTGCGTGGTCGGCGGCCGCGAGGTCCTTCCCGGCGACGCCCGCCTTCGCGTACTTCGCGAGGAGATAGACGTCGGCGGCCATGAGCGCCGCATACAGCATCGTGAACCCGACCAGGGAGAGCCACAGCTCGCCGGCGGTCACGGCCTTCGACACCCCGTCCGCGATCTTCTGGAGCCCGAACACGATCCACGGTGCGCGGCCGATCTCGGTGAAGATCCAGCCGGTGCTGTGGGCGACGTAGGGCAGGGCCATCGCGGGCACGAGCAGCGCGAGCAGGCGCGGGCTGGCGTCGATGCGGTTCCGCCCCGCGGCGAGCGCCGCCCAGGCGGCCAGCAGCAGCATCAGCGTCCCGGAGCCCACCATCGCCCTGAACGTCCAGTACGTCCACTTGATCGGGGGCGCGTAGTCGCCGGGTCCGTACCGCTGCTCGTACTCCGCCTGGATGTTCTTCACGCCCTTCACCTCGCCGCCGAAGCGGTTGTAGGCGAGGAAGCTCAGCAAGCCGGGCACCTTCACCGCCCACACGTCGCGCCGCTCCGGCTCGTTGCCCCAGGTGAAGAGCGACATCGACGCGGGATCCTCGCTCTCCCAGAGCGCCTCGGCGGCCGCCATCTTCATGGGCTGCGTCCTGATCATGTGCTGCGCCTGCGTGTGCCCGACGAGCGCCACGAGGAGCGATCCGGCGAGCGCGTACGGGGCGGCGATGCGGAACGCGCGCCTGAAGGCGTCGCGGTTCTCCTCGTCTCCGGAACGCCGCAGCTGCCACGCGCTGATGCCCAGCACGAAGAAGCCCGCGAGGGCCATCGACCCGGTGATCACGTGCGGGAACTGCACCAGGACGTGCGGGTTGAACACCAGCGCCGCGAAGTCCTGCATCTCGGCCCGGCCGTTCCGCAGGACGTAGCCCACCGGCTGCTGCATGAACGAGTTGGCGATCAGGATCCACAGGGCCGACAGGTTCGCGCCGAACGCGACGACCCAGATGCACGCCAGGTGGACCTTCCTGGGCAGCCGGTCCCAGCCGAAGACCCACAGCCCGAGGAACGTCGACTCGAGGAAGAAGGCGAGAAGGGCCTCGAGCGCGAGCGGCACGCCGAAGACGTCCCCGACGAAGCGCGAGTACTCGGCCCAGTTCATGCCGAACTGGAACTCCATGACGATGCCCGTCGCCACGCCGAGGGCGAAGTTGATGAGGAAGAGCTTGCCCCAGAACTTCGTGAGCTTCTTCCACACGTCCTTGCCGGTGACGACCCAGGCCGTGTGCATGCCGGCCACGAGCCACACGAGGCCCAGCGTCAGCGGGACGAAGAAGAAGTGATAGACGCAGGTGATGGCGAACTGCCATCTCGCCAAGAGGACGGTGTCCATGCGCACGCCCCTCCGGAGGGCCTCGGTCACGTGCCTCCGCGAGGCCCGCTGGCGGCTAGTCTACCTCCGCCGCGATACTTGTTGCGCCGCAATCGGCGTACGGCGTTATGATGTCGGCACGACGGCCCAGGCGGCGTCCGCATCCCAGCGCGGGAGCTTCCAGGTCCAGAGCCGGCGCAGGTTCGGCGGCGGGCGGTCCTCGCCTTCTCCGCGGGGACCCGATCGCGCGGCCGCGCCGTGCCCCGGCCCCAGGAGGACCGGATGGCGATCACGGACGCGGGATCCCCTCGCAAGACCTACGTCGTCGACACCAGCATCCTCGTTTCGGCTCCAGACGCGCTCCAGAATCTCACCTCGAACAACACCGTGCTCATGCCGTTCCCGGTCCTCCAGGAGCTGGACCGCAAGCGCACGTCGGCGAACGGCGTCGGCTACACGGCGCGCAACACGATCAAGTTCCTCGACGAGGTCCAGACCGCCGCATCGGCCGACCAGCTCGGGTCGGGCATCCCGATGAACGGCGGGCTCCTCAAGTTCCACGGGGGGACGCTCGACCTCCGCCGCGCGTGGCCCGGCTTCAACCCGGGCTACGCCGACGACGCCATCATCCTGCTGGCGGACGACTACCAGCAGCAGCACCCCGGCGAGCAGGTCATCCTCGTGACCCGCGACGCGGCGATGCGGTGCAAGGCGCGGGCGCGGTCCGTCAGCGCGGAGGACTACTGGAGCGACCGCCCGGTGGCCTCGCCCGAGAAGTTCTACTCGGGTCGCGTGCGGATCGACGTGCCCGTGGAGCACGCCGGCCTGCTCTCGACGCTCCACCGCGAGCAGCGGCTGCCCGCCGACGCGCTCGGCGATCTCGTCGACGTGACCCAACTGCTCGCGAACCAGTGCTGCGAGCTTCACGTCTCGGGAAACGGCAAGAGCGCGTGGGGCATCTTCAAGCAGCACGACGGCGCCGGCTACCTGCGGCGGGTCAACACCAAGAACGGCGAGCGCTTCGGCCCCTGCAACCCGGAGCAGGCGTGCGCGCACGAGCTCATCCTCGACGACCAGTCGCTCATCGTCAGCCTGGTCGGGATCGCGGGGACCGGCAAGACGCTCATCGCGCTCCTGTCGGCCTACGAGATGCTCCGCGCCGGCAAGGTGGCGCGGATCGAGGTGTACCGGCTGAACGCCGAAGCGGGGCGCGAGTTGGGATTCCTGCCGGGCGACCTCGGCCAGAAGATGGCGCCGTGGGCGAAGCCCGTCATCGACAACCTCGACTTCATCATGCGCCGGCTGCACAACAGCGCCCGCTGGACCAACCAGGTGGCGGATCACCACGGCGAGAAGAAGGAACCCTCGCACCCGACGGTCGAGAACCTGCTGCAGTCGAACCTCCTCGAGATCGCGCCGATCAACTACCTGCGGGGCCGGTCCATCCACGACGCCGCCATCATCGTGGACGACGGCCAGAACCTGACGCAGGAGGACATGAAACTCGTGCTGACGCGCGCCGGCGAGGGGTCCCGGGTCATCCTGACCGGCGACCCGGACCAAATCGACCGGGCCGAGATCACCTCGCTCTCGAACGGCCTGGTGCAGGTGGTGGAGCGGTTCAAGGGCCAGCCGAATTTCGCGCACCTGACCATGCACGACGTCGTGCGGTCGCGGATCGCGGAGATGGCCGCGAAGCTGCTGTAGGCCCGCGCGGCGGCCCGTTCCGCGCCGCTGGCGGGCGGCTGCCCGGTCGGGTATCCTGTGGCGCGTGGGGATCCCCGACGTCAGGCGCTACGCCTGGCTCTCGCTGGCCGCCGCCGTCGCGACGATCGCGCTCAAGACCGTCGCGTACCTCCTGACCGGGTCGGTCGGCCTCCTCTCCGACGCCGTCGAGTCGATCGTCAACCTGGTCGGCGCCGTCATGGCGCTCGTCATGCTGAGCATCGCGGCGAGGCCGGCGGACGAGGAGCACCCGTACGGCCACAGCAAGGCCGAGTACTTCTCGAGCGGCGTGCAGGGGACGCTCATCCTGGTCGCCGCCGTGAGTATCGGGGCCGCGGCCGTGCACCGGCTCCTCGTGCCCCAGCCGATCGAGCGGGCCGGCCTCGGCCTCGCGGTGTCGGCCGCGGCGTCCGCGATCAACCTCGCGGTGGGGCTCCTCCTGCTCCGCGTCGGGAAGGGGCAGCGCTCCATCGCGCTCGAGGCCGTCGCCCAGGACCTCCTGTCGGACGTGCGAACGTCGGTCGGCGTCATCGTCGGCGTCGTCGCGGTCGTCACGACCGGCGTGCTGTGGCTGGATCCCGTCGTGGCGCTGCTGGTGGCCGCGAACATCGTGTGGATTGGCGTCGGCATCGTGCGCCGGTCGGTGCACGGCCTGATGGACACCGCGCTTCCGGCCGGCGAACTTGCGGCGGTGAAGGCGGCGCTCGACAGCCACCTGACCGACGGCGTCGAGTACCACGCCCTGCGGACGCGGCAGTCAGGCGCCAGGCGGTTCGTGTCCTTCCACGTCCTCGTGCCCGGCGGCTGGACCGTCCACCGCGGGCACGAGTTGATCGAGGACGTCGAGGCCATGATCCGGGCCCAGGTGCCCGATGTCACGATCCTGACCCACCTCGAGTCGATCGACGACCCGCGATCCTGGTACGACGAAGGGCTGGACTGGCGCGAGCCGCCGCCGGCGGATGCCGCCGGCCGGGACACGGCGGTGTGAGATGCGCGAGTCCCTGAGGCGGGCGGCGCTGGCGTCGGCCGTCGCGGCGTCCGTGCTGGCCGCCGGCGCGCAGTCGGGCGTCGAGCGGCGGGACGGCGGCATCGTCAGGGGACCCTCCGGCGAGGCGCGGATCGCGCTCGTCTTCACGGGCCACGAGTTCGGCGAGGGCGGCCCCGCGATCCTCGATGCCCTCGCGCGGCGCGGCCTGCGCGCCTCGTTCTTCCTCACCGGCGACTTCCTGCGGACGCCCGCGTTCGCGCCCGTGGTCGCGCGGATCGTGCGCGACGGGCACTACCTCGGCCCGCACTCCGACAAGCACCTGCTGTACTGCGGCTGGGACGCCGCCAGGCCGACGCTCGTGACGCGCGACGCGTTCACGCGGGATCTCGAAGACAACCTCCGCGCCATCGAGGCGGCCGGCGTGGCGAGGGCCGCGGTCCGGCACTGGCTGCCGGCGTACGAGTGGTACAACGCCGAGATTGCGGCGTGGGGCGAGCGCGCGGGGCTGGCGCTCGTGACGTTCACGCCAGGGACGCGATCGAACGCGGACTACACGGGCGAGGCCGACCGCAACTTCGTGCCGTCCCAGCGGATCGTCGACAGCATCCTGACGCGCGAGCGGGAGGACCCGCGAGGCCTGAACGGGTTCATCCTGCTGCTGCACGTCGGATCGGGTCCCGGCCGCGCCGACAAGATGCACGATCGCGTCGGCGAGTTGCTGAGCGAGTTGTCCCGGCGGCACTACCGGTTCGTCCGCATCGACGAACTGTTGCGAGAAGGAGGGAGACCGTGATGCGACGAGCCCTGGTGCTCTGCTCCGCGGCGGCCATCCTCGCGGGAGCCTGGCTGGCGGCCGCGCCGGCGCCGTTCTTTCCCGTGGCGGTGTGGTACGGGGGAGGCACGGCCCGCGCGCCCATGCTCGAGGCCGTCGGGCCAGGGTCCGAGGGCGCGTGGCGGCGGGATCTCGCGGCCGTGAAGTCGCTCGGCTTCAACACCGTCCGGACGTGGGTGGAGTGGAGCGCCGCCGAGGCGCGGGAGGGGGAGTTCCGGTTCGATCAGCTTCAACTCCTGCTGAAGCTCGCCGAGGAAGCCGGCCTGAAGGTCATCGTCCAGGTCTACGTGGACTCGGCGCCGGAGTGGCTCGGCGTGAAGTACCCCGACGGCCATTTCGTGTCGCAGGGGGGCGCGGCCATCAAGTCGCAGGCGGCGCCCGGGTCCTGCTTCGACCACCCCGGCGTGCGGCGCGCGATGCTCCGGTTCTTCGAGGAGGTGGCGCGCCGCGCCTCGGCGAGCCCGGCGTTCTACGCCTACGATCTCTGGAGCGAGCCGGCGGTCATGAACTGGGCGCTGCCGACCTACGTGCCGAACGCGCAGTTCTGCTACTGCCCGCACACCATGGCGCGTTTCCGCGCCTGGCTGCAAGCCAGGCACGGCAGCATCGAGCGTCTGAACGCGGCGTGGTACCGGACGTTCAGCGCGTGGGAGCAGGTCGAGCCGCCTCGCTTCGGAACCATCCTCACGTACGCCGACTTCATGGACTGGCGCCTGTTCGTCGGCGAGAAGATCGCCGCCGACCTGAAGTCCCGCGCGGACGCGGTGCGGGGCATCGACGCGGCACACCCCGTCACGAGCCACGCGCCCAACCCGTCGCCCGTCTTCCGGACGCTGGCCGACAGCATGGACGCGTCGGACGACTACCTGATGAAGGCGTCCGTCGACTTCTTCGGGACGAGCTTCTACCCGAAACTGACGTCGCCCGACCGGGACTTTCCGCTGGAACGCCGGGCCCTGGTGTTCGACATGGCGCGCGCCGTGACCGGGGATCGCGGCTTCTACGTCGGCGAGCTCCAGGCCGGGTACGGCGTGCACGGGATCGTCACCGGCAACCCCATCAGCGGCGACGACCTCGACATCTACGCGTGGAGCGCCGTGTCGCGCGGGGCGAAGTCGATCAGCTTCTACGCCTACTACCCGATGAGCACGGGGTACGAGGCGGGCGGCTACGGCCTCGTGAACCTCGACGGGGCCCTCACCGAACGCAGCCGGCGGGCCGGCGCCACGGCCCGCGCGATCGCCGCGAATGCCGACCTGATCCTGGCGGCGCGCCCGGCGCCGGCGAAGGTGGCTGTGGTGTTCAATCCGCTGGTGCCCCTGCTCGGCGGCGAGCAGGCGTATGGCGACCGGCGCTCGATGCACAGGGCCGTCGCGGGGTACCACCGGATGTTCTTCGAGCGCAACATCCCCGTCGACTTCCCGAGCGCGCGAGAACTGACGCCGGACGGGCTCAAGCGCTACGCGCTCGTGGTCGTGCCGTGCCCGATTCTCATGACCGAGGAGATGGCCGCTGCGCTGGAAGCGTACGTCCGGGACGGCGGGCGTGTGCTTCTCGAAGCGCGCCCCGGATGGCAGGACGAGCGCGGGCACGCGGCGCCGGTCCTGCCGGCGTTCGGCTGGCACCGGATGCTGGGCGTGCGCGAGTCGGAGGTGCTGCCGGTGAAGCAGGTGAGGGTGCGGTGGGGGTCGCGCGTCTTTCAGGGGGCGAGCATCGCGGAGCACTTCGAGGTGCTCGACCCGGCAGCCGCGGCCGTCGCCGTGTTCGAGGACGGATCGCCGGCGGCCTTCGAACGGGCTGTCGGAAAGGGCCGCGCGATCATCCTCGGCACGTTCGCCGGCGAGAGCAACGCGCTCGAGCCCGCGGCCATGAACCCGCTGGGCGACATCCTCTGCGAATGGGCCGGGATCGAGCGGCCCGACCTCGAGGCGTCGCGATTCGTCGAACTTCGGCGCATGGGCGCGCCGGCCGGCGAGCTCGTCTTCGTGTTCAACCACGGGCCGGACCCCGCCCGCGTGAGGTATACGCTGCCTCTCGCGCGCGCCGCGCGGTCGGTCCGCGACATGACGTCGGGGTCGTCGGCCCAGGAGCTTCCAGCAGCCGGCGGGAGCCACTTCACGCTCGGGGTTCACCTGCCGGGCCAGAGCGTCAGGGTCTATCGGGTGGACTACCGGTAGGATTCGTACAGACACCGGCACACCCGCCTCGGGCGGGTGCGCCGGTGGACAGTGTCTCGGGCGGGGTGGTTACGCCGGCCGGACGTTCTCGGCGCGCGGACCCTTGGGGCCCTGGCCGGTCTCGAACGTCACCGGGTCGCCTTCGCGAAGTGCGTCGAAAGGCGTCTGCATGCACGCCGACTGGTGGAAGAAGTATTCCTTCCCGTCGCCGGCAGCGATGAACCCGAAGCCCTTGTCGCTGACCTTCCGCTTGATCGTTCCGCTCAACGAAGCCATATCGTCTCCTCGTGCGACCGCCTACTCTGCTGCACCACTCTTCGTCGACACGATAGAGACGGTGAGGGCACGCGAGCTGTGCGGAAATGCACAAGCTCTCGTCGCATGGTCGCGCACGCTCCAAATCACCATAGCACAAAATGCCCGGTTTTGCGCGTCAACTGTCCAACCGCCCCCCGCGCGGCGCGGCCGGCGCGCGCACATCGGGTAGACTCGGGAGGCCTTGCCGCCGATATCCGACTGGAGGCCTGATCCGTGGACCCCGAGCCGACACCGTCCCCGCGCTGCCAGGGAGACCCCCTGACCGACCTCAGCGAACGGGCCGACCTGGGCCAGGTCTCCGCGCAGTTCGCGCTCGCGTTCTGCCACGCGCGGGGCCAGGCCGGGGGGCGGTCCGACGCGGGGCTCGCGCTGGCTTTGTACCGGAAGGCGGCCGCGCAGGGGCATGCGCTGGCGCAGTACCGCCTCGGCCTCTGGCACGCCCAGGGGCAGCAGGTGCCCCGCGACGACGCCGCGGCCGTCGCGTGGTTCCAGCAGGCCGCCGAGCAGGGCCAGCCCGAGGCCGCCTACATGCTCGGGGTGATGTACGGCACCGGTCGAGGCGTCGCGCAGGACCAGGCGGCGGCCGTCTCGTGGTGCCGCAAGGCCGCGTTCCTGGGCCACCCGGAGGCGCAGTTCACGCTTGGCGTCATGCACGCGAGAGGCGAAGGCGTGTCCCGCGACGGATGGCAGGCCGTCGCCTGGTGCCGGAAGGCCGCCGCGCGTGGCCACGCCGAGGCCCAGCACACCCTCGGCGTGATGTACGCCCACGGCGATGGCGTCGTGCAGGACGCGCCGCAGGCGGTCCGCTGGTATCGGCAGGCGGCCGAGCAGGGCCACGCCCCGTCCCAGTATGAGCTCGGCAGGGCCTACGAGTCTGGTGAAGGCGTGGAGCAAGACGCCGTGGTGGCCGCAGACTGGTACCGGCGAGCCGCGGACCAGGGACATCGCGCCGCGGCGCGCGCGCTCGCCGCTTCACCCTCGTCTGCCGGAACCGAGGCAGCCGTGCCGTCTGAACCGGCGCCCCTGGCCAGGCCCAGCCAGGCCCCGCCGCCCCCGGAGCCGTACGCGGGCCTGCCGACGATCCCCTCGCCGCCCGCCGGCGGGTCGTCGTCCGGGGTGGTGTTCGTCGTCCAGCCGTCACCGGCGGCTGCGGCCCCCGCACCGGTGGATGCGCCGGAGGATGCCCGCGTTTCGGCCTGCCGCGTCGAGGCCGTCCGCGGAGACGCGCTCGCGCAGTACCGGTTCGCCGCCATGCACGCCGCGGGCGACGGCGTCCCCCAGAGCGACGCCGAGGCTTTCGCCTGGTGCGCGCGCGCGGCCGAGCAGGGACTCGCCGAGGCGCAATACACGCTGGCCGCGCTGTACGCCGCCGGGCGCGGCGTCATGCACGACGACGCCAGGGCCGTGGACTGGCTCCGGAGGGCCGCACATTCCGGCAGCGCGCCCGCGCAGTTCGAGCTTGGCGTCCGTTTCGCGAAGGGACTCGGCGTCCGGCAGGACGACGGCGAGGCGGCCGCGTGGTACCGGAGGGCTGCCGAGCAGGGCCACGCCGCCGCGCAGTTCAACCTCGCCTTGCGCCACGCGCGCGGCATCGGCGTGGAGCGCGACGACGAGCAAGCCGCGTGGTGGTACCGGCAGGCCGCCGACGCGTCGAACCTGCCCGCGCAGTTCAACCTGGGCGTACGGTACGCGCGCGGCGAGGGCGTGCCGCAGGACCTGGTCGAGGCGTACTGGTGGATCCACCTCGCCGCGACCCGGTCGAGCGGAGCGATGCAGGAATCCTGTGCGGACGCGCTCGACGAAATCGCCGCGCAGATGACGCCGGCGCAGGCGGAGGCCAGCCGGCAGCGCGTCGCCAGGTGGGACGCGTCGTTCGAAGAACGGGGCGGGCGCTAGCGTCGGCCGCCGGCCTTCGTCGGCCCGGCACGAAACGGGCGCTCCCCTTACACAATCGTTTCGACCTGACCGGGACACGCACGGCCCGCGGCCAGAGATCCGGGCGCAGCGGCGGGCACCCTGCTTGCATCTCCATCGTCGAACACGTTTCGGTGCTGTCACGGGAGGGGCTCATGAACCGGTGGATCGGGATCGCGGTTGTCGTGGCTGTCGGAACCGTCGGGTGCGGAGGGTCCGGCGCGGAGTCCCCGAGCGCGCCGAGTCCGTCGGGAAACCTCGTCGTGGCCTCCGCGTCGATGAGCGGGAGCGCGTCGAGCAAACCTGGGGCGGCCGTTGAAGTCGAGGGCCGCATCGAGTCGCTGGTGCCAGCCGACCCCGGGGGCACGCTCGTCGTCGACGGTCGATCCGTCACGGCGACGGCACAGACGGCCATTTGGAGGGGCGACACGGCCTGCGCCTTCGCGGACCTGGCGATCGGCCAGCGCGTCCACGTG
>CAZBIP010000047.1:13011-18459 GCA_964491885.1 uncultured Vicinamibacterales bacterium | reverse complement strand
CTGCCGGCGCACCTCGGGCGCGGCGAGCGGTACGGCCCGTTCGACCGCGAGTCGGGATTCTGGACGAACATCTACGTCCAGCAGATGGCCGAACTGCACTACAACGAGGCCATCAAGCACGTGCGGGCCGCGCGCGAGCCGAGGCTCGGCATGCTCTACACCCTGACGCCGAAGGTGCTCGAGAGCGCCGCCCAGGTCTACGCCAAGGACCCGAAGGCCGCCATCAACCTCGTCACGCAGTATGGCTACGCCAACGCCGTCGCCTGGCAGCAGGACTGGCTCAAGCTCGGGGACGTCCTGCTCGGCAAGTACGCCATGGGCATGGTCGACGGCCACCCGACCGGCTATCCCCAGTGGTGGAACGAGTTGATCGGGTACAAGCCCCTTGTCAGGTAGCGCTCCCTGCCGGGGTACTCGCACATGGACAACAGACTCAAGGTCATCGTCGTCGGATGCGGCAACATGGGTTCAGCGCACGCGCGCGCGTACCGCGCGGAGCCCGGCTTCGATCTCGTCGGCCTGGTGGACACGTTTCCCGAGGCGCGCGGGACGCTGGCGGCCGAACTGGGAGGCGTCGCGGAATACGACGGCCTCGACGCGGCGCTGGCGGGCGCGGCGCCGGACTGCGTCGCGATCTGCACGTATCCCGACACCCACGCGGAGCTGACGCTGAAGGCGTTCGCGGCAGGCTGTCACGTCTTCGTCGAGAAGCCGGTCGCCACCACGGTAGCGGAGGCCGAGACCGTGGTGGACGCCGCGAGGCGGGCCGGGCGCAAGCTCGTGGTCGGCTACATCCTCCGTCACCATCCGTCGTGGATCACGTTCATCGAGCTGGCCCGGACGCTCGGCAAGCCGCTCGTCATGCGCATGAACCTCAACCAGCAGAGCTCCGGGCCGGCCTGGGCCACGCACAAGAACCTCATGAGGTCCATGTCGCCCATCGTCGACTGCGGCGTGCACTACGTGGACGTCATGTGTCTCATGACGGGCTCGGCCCCCGTGCGCGTGAGCGCCATCGGCGCCCGGCTCACCGAGGACATCCCGCCGGGGATGTACAGCTACGGCCAGCTGCAGGTGACGTTCGAGGACGGGTCCGTCGGCTGGTACGAGGCCGGCTGGGGCCCGATGATGAGCGAGACCGCCTTCTTCGTGAAGGACGTGGTCGGGCCCAGGGGTTCTGTCAGCATCACGGAGGCGGCCGGGGGCGGCGGGAAGGGCTCGGCGGACACGGATTCGCACACGAAGGCGGAATCGCTGCTGCTGCACCACGGCGCGCTGGACGAACGCGGCGCGTTCGAGCGGAAGGACGAGATCATCGCCCTCGCGGACGAGCCGGATCACCTGGAACTGTGCGCGCGCGAGCAGCGGTACTTCCGCCGCGCCATCGTGGAAGACCTGGATCTCACGTCGCACCTGGCCGACGCGGTGAACAGCCTGCGCATCGTCCTGGCGGCGGACGAGTCGGTGAGAACGAAGCGGACCGTTGAGCTGCCGCCGAGCGGCCGGTAACAGGGAGGGAAGCAGATCATGAAGATGCACGTCGTCGCCGCGGTCGTTCTGCTGTCGGCTGCAGCCGCCAGCGCCCAGGCGCCTCCTCCCGCGCCGCCGCCCGCCGCCCCTCCGGTCGCGCAGCCCACGCCGCCGCCGCCGGTCCTGCCGTCGTGCCCGGAGCTGGCCGCCGCCGTCCAGGCAGCCGTCCGCAACGACGTCCGGCTCCAGGACTGGGCCAACCTGGGCCGCTACCGCGACGCGAACCGGGCGCTTCCCGCCCCGGCCCCGAGCGAGGCGCGGGTCGTCTTCATGGGCGACTCCATCACGGACGCGTGGCCCCAGCCGCGCTTCGGCGCGTTCTTCCCGGGCAAGCCGTACGTCGGCCGGGGCATCAGCGGCCAGACGACGCCGCAGATGCTCATCCGCTTCAGGCCGGACGTGGTGGATCTCGAGCCGAAGGTCGTGGTCATCCTCGCGGGCACGAACGACATCGCCGGCAACACCGGGCCGATGACCGACGAGCAGATCGCCGGCAACCTGGCGTCGATGGCCGAGGTCGCGCGCGCCAACGGCATCCGCGTCGTGTTCTCGAGCATCCTGCCGACGAGCGACTACCACACGCGGCCGGGCGGGGCGCCGCAGACGACGACACGGCCCATGGCTCGCATCACGGCGCTCAACGCCTGGATGAAGGACTACGCGGCGAAGCACGGCCACGTGTACCTGGACTACTTCGCGGCGATGATCGACGCGAGGGGCCTCTTCCGCACGGAGCTGAGCGGGGACGACCTGCACCCGAACGCGGCAGGCTATGCGATCATGGCGCCGCTCGCCGAGGCCGCGATTCAGACGGCCCTGAAGCGCTGAGGAGTGTTCCCGGAACGGCCGTTCAGCTGACGACCACGAACCCCTCGAGTTCAGCCGCCTCGGCGAGCGCGGCGTCGAGCGTGACGAGTTCCAGGCTCTCCGGGTGACCCTCGGCGGCCGCCAGCGCGGCTCCGAGCTGGAGGGCGTCGGCCGCGCGCAGCGGGTGAACCTCGACAAGTCGCTCGGCGTGGCCGCGCACGGCATCGACGGCGACAACCTCGTTCCAGTGCGGCCAGGCTTCAAGAAACCCGCGGCGGGCGCCGAGCAGCGCGCGCCGGGCCGCCGGAACGGCCCGGCGCCGGCGCGCGAGCGCCGACAGGAACTCCACTCGAGCAAGCGTCCAGGCGATGACGACCGGGTCGTCCGCGAGAAGCTTCCGCATCCGGTCGCTGGCCTGCTCGCGGATGAAGAGCGGGACGAGGGCCGACGTGTCCCAGAACCTCACAGGGACTCCCCGCGCTCGGCCAGCAGGTCCGCCAGCACGCTCCCGGCGACCCGGGCGGGCGCCTCCAGAGGCGATCCGCCGCGGGGGCCTGCCGCGGCGCGGCGGACGATGCCCTGGCGCTCGAGCCGCTCCAGCCGGTCGGCATCCGCGCCTCGGCCCGCCCATCGCGCGAGCGGCACCATCCTGGCGACCGGCGTGTCGCGATCGTAGATCACGACCTCTCCCCCCTCGCGGACGTGATCGACGTACCTGGAGAGGTTGTTCTTGAGATAGCCAATTTTGGCGCGTTTCACGTAGCCATGTTAGCCAAGAATGGGAGAATCCGCAAGCCGTCGCGGACGCCGACGCCTCCCCGGCCTCGCGGCCGGGGCAGGCGGGCGTCTGACTGGCGGCCGCCAGGCTCAGGCGGCCGGGACGGGGTCTTTCGTGTCGAGCTTCGAGGGCGTGAAGATGCCGAGGACGCCCTTCAATCCCAGGCTCATCACGATGTTGTAGAAGAACGCCAGGAACGCGAAGAGCAGCAGCGACCCCGACAGCGCGGCGAGGATCATGTAGCCGTCGAACTCGCCGTTCACGTAGAGGGAGCGGCGCAGCATGCCGTGCAGGCCCGCCATCCCCATGAACGCGCCCATGCCGATGCCGCCCGCCAGGTGCGCCCAGAAGTGGAAGTCGGCCAGCTTCTGGCTGTAGAGCTTCGCGCCGTTGGTGACGATGGGGAACAGCAGGTAGATCGCCGAGTACAGGGTCATCGTCAGGCCCACGAGAATGGCGACGTGCACGTGGGGGCCGATGATCCACTGGGTGTTGTGCAGGATGCGGTTCAGGCCGAGGTCCGCCTGCATGATGCCCGCCGGCACGGCCAGGGCGAAGCCGAGCAGGCCGCCGAGCAGGAACTTCAGCGGGTTCGTCATCTTGAGCGGGCGCGCGCTCCAGAGCGTGACGAGGGTGATGAAGAACGCCAGGCCCTGGGTGATCAGCTCGAACGCGGTCACCATCTCGCCCGACACGGTCTTCAGGATGCCCGGCTGGGCCTGGTCCGACATCAGGTGGTGCGACCACACGGTCCACGACACGACCATTTCGACGAAGAGGGCGGCGCGGGCGAAGTTCTCCATGAAGAGCTTCTTGCCCGTGATCAGGGTCGCGAGCAGGTACCAGGTGCCGGCGACGAAAATCAGGACGAGGCCGTCCGCGATGAGATCCAGGCCCCACCAGAACCAGTTCTTGTACAGCAGGGCGTCCACGGCCGAGTGCTTGAGGCTCGTCCCGAAGATCTCGGCCAGCATGTAGACCAGGATCAGGACCCCGGTGAACACGATGATCGCCGCGTTGAACGCGGTGTCCACGGTGCCCCGCGCGATGGCCGCGACGGGCAGCGAGACGAGGTGCTCCGTCTTCTTCTTGGTGAAGAAGGCTTTCAGGCCGCTCAGGCCGAGCGCCGATCCGAGGAGCGCGCCCGCCGGTTGCCTGTCCCACCCGGCCGGCGTGTAGGTGATGGTCTTGAAGATGTTCACGACGAAGAACACCACGCCGACCATGACGATGGCGATCCCGAGGATGAAGAAGGTGCCGCCCCAGAGGCTGAACTGCGTGAAGTCCGCGGGCAGCGGCCAGTAGAGCGTGTAGAGCGGCGCGTATTCGGACAGGAACCCGGCGAACCAGAAGAGGAACGTGCCGCCGGCCAGCAGCCCGCACGTCCAGTTCGCGAGGCGAATGCTCCACAGCGGCTTCTTCATCAGGAACGGCACGAGGAACAGGAACGCGCCGAACACGACCGAGTACGTCGATCCGAAGATGCCCACCAGCGGGTGGGCCGTCATGATGGCGAAGAACTGCTCGGGCTGGACGGTCGGGACGGGGGTGACCTCGTACAGCCGCATGAGCATGCCTTCGATGACCGCGAACGCGTAGTACACGAGGCCCACCACCACGAAGCGGAGGATCATCTTCTGCATCGGGGTGAGCGTGTCGGGCTTGAACGCCGCCTGCTCGCCGTGGACGAGGGTGTCGGTGAAGCTCATGGTGTCACTCGCTGGAAGAAGAAGTCCCGCTCACTGACCGTCGGCCTCGCCGCACGCGACGACGATGGCGTCTTTCACGGCCATGTTCACGCCTGCCGGGCCGGAGTACTCGGTGGACCGGATGGTGTACACCCCGGGCTTGTCGAACTGCCACAGGATGTCGTTCCGGTGGCCGGGGACGACCTGCATCTGGAAGATCATCGAGTGGTCCTGGCGGAAGACCCCGAACCCGTACGTCAGGTCGCTGGACGTGACGTCGAACAGGACCTTGTCGTTGCACGCGATCCGCAGCGGCTCCGACGGCAGCTGGAACCGGTGGTTCCCCATCCCGATGACGAACACCTTGTCCGGCTGGATGGACGCGCGGTTCATGTCCATCGGCTTCCACGGGATCGTGTAGTACGTGACGAAGTGCAGGGACACGCCGACGACCACGAGCATCCCCACGAAGGCGTAGAAGTACCCGGGCTTGATGCCGGCGCCTGGCTTCTCCCTGGTGACGCGCCACGCGAACCAGGCCATCAGCGCCATGACGGCCAGGACGTACAACGTGTACGCCACCGTCTGTCCCCAGAGGACGATTGCGGAATCCACCATACGGGTCTCCTCCTGCTGCCGGTGCGC
>CAZBIP010000047.1:5597-12911 GCA_964491885.1 uncultured Vicinamibacterales bacterium | reverse complement strand
CGACCCCTTAGGCTGTCGGGATGGCGCTGCGGCTGGCCGACTACTTTCCGGACGATCCATACGCGCCGGCGGACGTCCTGCTCGAGCGCTTCCTCGACTGCGTCTCCGACAAGGGCCTGACCCTCTACCCGGCCCAGGAGGAGGCGGTCCTCGAACTACTCGAGGAGAAGAACGTCGTCCTGAACACGCCGACCGGGTCGGGCAAGTCGCTCGTCGCCTCGGCGATGCTCTTCGCGTCGCTGGTCCGCGGCCAGCGGGCGGTCTACACCTGCCCCATCAAGGCCCTCGTCAACGAGAAGTGGATGGCCCTCTGCCGGGAGTTCGGGCCGGACGACGTCGGGCTGTCCACCGGGGACGCGTCGGTCAACCGCGACGCGCCGATCCTGTGCTGCACGGCCGAGATCCTGGGCAACATCGCCCTCCGGGAGGGCGGCAACTCGTCCATCGACAACGTCGTCATGGACGAATTCCACTGGTACGCGGACCGCGATCGGGGCGTCGCGTGGCAGACGCCGCTCCTGACGATGCCGCACACGCGGTTCCTGCTGATGTCGGCGACGCTCGGCGACACGCGCTTCTTCGAGCGCGCGCTCACCGGCCTGAACGGGCGCCAGACCGTCAGCGTGAAGTCCGAGGTCCGGCCCGTGCCCCTCGACTACGCGTACGCCGAGATCCCCCTCGCCCACACGCTGGAGAAGCTGGCCGACGAGGCCAAGACGCCGGCGTACGTCGTCCACTTCACGCAGGCGGACGCCGCGTCGAGCGCCCAGGACTTCACGAGCCTGAGGATCTGCACGCGCGAGGAGAAGGCCGCCCTGGCGGCGGCGACGGCGGACTTCGAGTTCTCGAGCCCGTACGGATCCGAGATCCGGAAGTGGCTCAGGCACGGCATCGGCCTGCACCACGCGGGGCTCCTGCCGAAGTACCGGGTGCTCGTCGAGCAGCTCGCGCAGCAGGGCCTGCTCAAGATCATCTGCGGCACCGACACGCTGGGCGTCGGCATCAACGTGCCCATCCGGACGGTGGTGTTCACGCGGCTCTGCAAGTTCGACGGGAGGAAGACCGGCATCCTGAGCGCCCGCGACTTCCACCAGATCGCCGGCCGCGCCGGCCGGAAGGGCTTCGACGACCGCGGCCACGTGATCGTGCAGGCGCCGGAGCACGTGATCGAGAACATCAAGCTCGGCGAGAAGGCCGCCCGCGACGGCAAGAAGGTTACGAAACGCAGGCCTCCCGAGCACAACTTCGTCAACTGGGACCTGAACACGTTCACGCGCCTGATCGGCGCGCAGCCGGAGCAGCTCGTGTCGCGGTTTCAGGTGTCGCATGGGATGCTGCTCAACGTGCTCAGCCGGCGGGGCGACGGGTGCCGCGCGATGCAGCGCCTCATCCGGGACTGCCACGAGCCCGACGCCGCGAAGAAGACCCACCGGAAGCGGGCGTGGCAGCTGTTCCGGGCCCTTGTGGCCCGGGGGATCGTCGAGTTCGTGCCGCGGACCGAAGAGGGGTCGACGGTGCGGGTGAACGTGGAGCTGCAGGACGACTTCTCGATGGACCAGGCGCTGTCGCTCTACCTGCTCGAGACGATCCCGCTCCTCGACGTCGAGTCGCCGACCTACGCGCTGGACGTCCTGACGCTCGTGGAGTCGATCCTGGAGAACCCGGAGATCATCCTGCGGCGCCAGCTCGACAAGATCAAGGACCGCGCCGTCGCCGAGATGAAGGCCGATGGCATGGAGTACGAGCAGCGGATGGAGGAGCTGGAGAAGCTCGAGTATCCGAAGCCGCTGCGCGAGTTCATCGAGACCACGTTCGGCGTGTTCGCCGACCGGCACCCGTGGGTGGGCGGAGAGGACATCCGCCCGAAGTCGATCGCCCGGGAGATGTTCGAGCAATTCCGGTCGTTCGCCGAGTACATCTACGACTACGAGCTGCAGCGGTCGGAGGGGCTCCTGCTGCGCCACCTCAACAGCGTCTACAAGGTGCTCAGCCAGACCGTGCCCGACGGGGCGAAGACCGACGAGGTGGTCGAGATGGAGGTCTACCTCCGGACGCTGCTGTCGGCGGTGGACTCGAGCCTGGCCGACGAGTGGGAGCGGATGCGCGACCCGGACTACCAGCCCCGGGGAGCCGGCCTCCGGCCTGGCGCGGACGTCAAGCCCCCGGGCGCGGCCGAGGCGGAAGCGGACGTCACGCGCGACACGAAGGCGTTCCTGGCGGGCGTCAGGACCCGCCTCTTCACGTTCCTCCGCGCCTGGTGGATTGGCGACCATGCCGGTGCGATCGCCGTCCTGGACCGACCGGGCGACGGCGACGGGGCGCCGTGGACCGCCGATCGCCTGAAGGCGGCCCTCGAGGGGTACCGGGTGGAGCACACGTCGCTGCGCTTCGACCCCGAGGCGCGCAATCTCCGCCACACGCACGTCGCGCCGGCCTTCGAGGGCGACGCGCTGCGCGTCGAGCAGATGCTCGTCGATCCGGACATGCTCAACGACTGGGTGGCCGAGTTCCGGGTCGATCTCGCCGCGTCGCGCGAGGCGCGGCGGCCCGTGCTCGCCCTGACGCGGCTCGGCAGCCTGGCCTGATCCCGGCCCGATCCCGGCCCGCGTCAGGCCGGGGTAAAATGACCGGATGTTTCCGGCACCACTGCGCATCTTCCTCGCGTCCTTCCTGGTCCTCTTCCTCGAGACCGCCCTGATCCGGTGGCTGCCGGCCCAGATCCGACTGCTCTCGTACTTCTCGAACTTCATCCTGCTCGCCGCGTTCCTCGGGATCGGCGTCGGCGCCCTCGTCGGGCGCGCGAAACGCTCGCTCTTCATCTGGTACCCGGCCATCCAGCTGATCCTGTTCGCGGTCGTCTACTTCGTGAGGCTCGAGGTGCGCATCGACGCGCCGGGCAGCATCTACTTCACGAGCGGCACGAGCGACCCGGTCACCGCCGTCGAGACGACGCTGCTGCTGCCCGTCATCTTCGTAGCGGTGGCGGCGCTCTTCGCGGCGCTGGCCCAGCGGATGGCCGCCGAGATGACGGCGCTGCCGCCCCTGCGCGCGTACACGATCAACCTGGCGGGCAGCCTGGCGGGCACGGCCGCCTTCGCGCTCATGTCGTGGCTCGAGGCGCCGCCGAGCACGTGGTTCATGGTCGCGTTCGCCGCGGCCGTCCCGTTCCTGAGAGGCCGGCGCTGGACGACGGCGTCCCTCGCGGCGGTCCTCTGCCTCGTCGTCGCCGGCGGGCTGGCCTACGACATGCAGCGCGGCACGATCTGGTCGCCTTACTACAAGATCACGGTGAAGCGCGCCGGCCCCGAGACGGTCGTGGAGGTGAACAACATCTGGCACCAGTCGATGGCCAGGGTGGGCACGAAGGAGTACTTCTACCAGTGGCCGTACATGGCCTTCGGCGACACCTTCGAAGACGCGCTCATCCTGGGCGCGGGCACGGGCACGGACGTGGCGGCCGCCCTCAAGCACGGCGTCAGGACTGTCGACGCCGTCGAGATCGACCCCGCCATCCTCCGCCTCGGCGCGCAGGGCCATCCCGACCGGCCGTACTCGGATCCCAGGGTGCACCAGGTCGCTGACGATGCCCGCCACTTCCTGCGGACGACGACGAAGAAGTACGACCTGGTGGTGTTCGCCCTGATCGACTCGCTGACGCTGCAGTCGGCCTTCTCCGGCGTGCGCCTCGAGAGCTACATGTTCACGGAGGAGTCGTTCCGGGCCGTGCGGGACGTGCTGAAGCCGGACGGGGTCCTGGTGGTCTACAACTACTTCCGCGAGCCGTGGCTCGTGGATCGCCTGGCGAACACGGCCGCGGCGGCCTTCGGCGAGGAGCCGATGGTGCACGTCCACCCGGCCAAGGACCAGCTCGGGATCATCGTCGTCGGGCCGAGGCTGAAGACCGTCGAGCGGTACCCGGATCCGCCATCGGAGGTGACCGCGTTCAACCAGGGCGCGCCGCTCGCGCCCCCGGTGAAGCACGTCCGCGATCGCTCGGTGGCGCCGGCCACCGACAACTGGCCGTTCCTCTACATGCGCACGCCGCACCTCCCGTGGCACTACACGAGCGCCCTCGCCGTCGTGCTGCTCGTGTCGATCCTGGCCGTGCTCGGGGTCGTCCGGGGCGGGGCGCGGAGGTGGTCCTGGGAGTTCTTCTTCCTCGGCGCCGGCTTCATGCTCCTCGAGTCGAAGTCGATCATCCAGTTCGCGCTGCTGTGGGGCTCGACGTGGGTGGTCGTCTCGCTCATCATCTCGGCGGTGCTGGTGATGGCGCTCCTCGCCAACTGGGTGGTGGCGCGCGTCGAGATCCGGCGGCCCCGGCTCGTCGGCGCGATCCTCGTCGCCCTGCTCGCGGCGAACTACGTCGTGCCGGTCGGCGCCATCGGCCTCGAGAGCCGGGCGCTGGAGTCGCTGGTATACAGCGTGCTGGTGTTCAGCCCGATCTTCTGCTCCGGCCTGCTGTTCGGATCGAGCATCAAGCGGTCGCCGGACGTGACCGTCGACTACGGCGCCAACCTGCTGGGCGCGATGGTAGGCGGCGTCGCCGAGTACCTCTCGCTGCTGATGGGGTTCCAGTTCCTGCTGATCCTCGTCGGCGCCTTCTACCTGGCCGCGCTGGCCACGAGGAAGCCCGCGGCGGCGTGAGCCGGCCCCGGTGTAGAATCTTCGGCGTGTCCAGCGTCAACGTCGCCCTGATCGGCACCTCGTTCATGGGCCGCGCGCACGGCAACGCCTGGCGCCAGGTGTCCGCGTTCTGCCGGCCCAGGCTCACGCCGCGCCTGAAGGTCCTCTGCGGGCGGGACCCCGCCAGGACGAAAGCCGTCGCGCGCGCCTTCGGCTGGGAGGAGGCCGCCACCGACTGGCGGCAGGTCGTCCGCCGCCCCGACATCGACATCGTGGACGTGAGCACGCCCGGCGACAGCCACGCCGAGATCGCCATCGCCGCGGCGAAGGCGGGGAAGGCCGTCATCTGCGAGAAGCCGCTCGCGAACACCGTGCGCGAGGCCGAGCGGATGCTCGCCGCCGTCGAGCGGGCTGGCGTGGCGCACATGGTGTGCCACAACTTCCGCCGCATCCCGGCCGTCTGCCTGGCGCAGCAGATCATCGCCGAGGGCCGCCTCGGCGAGATCCGCCACTTCCGCGGCGCCTACCTCGAAGACTGGCTCCTCGACCCCGAGTTCCCGCTCGTCTGGCGGCTCGACCGGCGGAAGGCCGGGTCGGGGTCGCTCGGGGACATCGGGTCGCACGTCATCGACCTCGCCCGCATGCTGTGCGGGGAGATCGCCGAGGTGTCCGGGCTCACCGAGACGTTCATCCGGACGCGCCCGCTTCCCGAGTCCCCGCGCCGGAGAGGCCGCGTGACCGTGGATGACGCGGTGGTGGCCGCGGTGAGGTTCGCGAACGGCGCGATCGGGTCGATCGAGGCCACGCGCTTCGCGCCGGGCCGGAAGAGCCAGTGCTCGTTCGAGGTCAACGGGAGCCTGGGCAGCGTGGCGTTCGACCTCGAGCGGCTGAACGAGCTCGAGGTCTACTTCGAGTCGGATCCGCCGGCGCTGCGCGGGTTCCGGACCATTCTCGCCACCGAGCCGATCCACCCGCACATGGCGGCCTGGTGGCCGCCCGGGCACATCATCGGGTGGGAGCACTCGTTCACGCACATGGTGGACGACCTGCTCGGGGCCATGGCCGACGGCACGGTGCCGTCGCCCAGCTTCCACGACGGAGTCATGAACCAGCGGGTGCTCGACGCGATTGGGCGCTCGTCCACGTCGCGCCGGTGGGCGCGCGTAAAGGGGGCCGCATGAAGATCGGAGTGTTCGCCGTCCTGTTCGGCCAGAAGCCATTCGAAGAAACCCTCGACTACATCGTCGATCTCGGCCTCGGCGCGGTGGAGATCGGCACCGGCTGCTATCCCGGGAACGCCCACGCCAACCCGGCGGTGCTGCTGGCCAGCGATCGGCGATTGAAGGCGTTCAAGGAGGCCATCGATCGGCGGAACCTGGTCATCAGCGCGCTGAGCTGCCACGGCAACCCGCTGCACCCGCACGCCGCGACGGCGAAGGCCCACCACAAGGTCTTCGAGCAGACGGTCGAGCTGGCCGCCAAGCTCGGCGTCGAGAACGTGATCACGTTCAGCGGCTGCCCGGGAGCCGACGCGAAGGCCGTGACGCCGAGCTGGGTGGTGTCGCCCTGGCCGCCCGAGTTCGCGCAGGCCCTCGAGTGGCAGTGGGCCGAGCGCGTCGTGCCCTACTGGAAGCAGACGGCGACGCTGCTGCGGAAGGCCGGCGTCCGCGTGGCCATCGAGATGCACCCGAACTTCGTCGTCTACAACGCCGAGACCATGAACCGGCTGCGGGCGATCGCCCCGGCGGTCATCGGCTGCAACTTCGACCCGTCGCACCTGTTCTGGCAGGGGTCCGACCCGGTGGCCGCGATCCGCGCGATTGGGGACGGCGTCTTCCACTTCCACGCGAAGGACTGCAAGCTCGACGCGGCCAACATCAGCGTGAATGGCGTGCTCGACGCGAAGCCGTACACGAAGGAGCGCGAGCGGTCGTGGATCTTCCGGACGGTGGGCTACGGCAACGGCGCGCCCGTGTGGAAGGCCATGGTCAGCAGCCTGCGCCTCGTCGGCTACGACCACGTGCTCAGCATCGAGCACGAGGACAGCCTGATGTCCGGCACCGAGGGCCTGAAGAAGGCCATCGCGTTCCTCAAGGACGTGGTGATCACGGAGCCGGCGGGGGAGGCGTACTGGGCGTAGCTGGCAGGCGCTGGGGTCTAGGCGCTTGGCGCTAGTCAGGCCGGACGCGGCCGGCGGGCGCCCTGGTGAGTGCGCGAACGGAGACAAACCGGGGGGCGCCGGCACGAAACCGGCGCCCCCCGTTCTGCAGCGGCGCAATGCGCCGTAGCGCCGCGATTACTCCGGGATCTTCAGCGTCTGGCCGACCTTGATCAGGTTCGGGTCCTTCAGCTGGTCCTTGTTGGCCTCGAAGATCTTCATGTACTTGCTCGCGTCGCCGTAGTAGGTCTTCGCGATCTTCGACAGCGTGTCGCCCGCCACGACGGTGTAGGTCTGATCCGGGACCTTCAGCGACGAGTCGATCGTGATGTCGGCCGTCAGGTCCGCGTACAACGGGTCGATGTCCTTGATCTTGAGCCAGACCTCGTTCTTGACGAAGTCGGCCGGAGCGGCCCCGCGGATGAGCAGCTTGTTGTTCTCGATGTGGATGTTCTTCCAGCTCACGCCGCGCTTCTGTCCGTACTCGATGACGGAACCGTACTTCTTCTTGAGGATTTCGAGATCTGCCATAT
>CAZBIP010000047.1:3431-5587 GCA_964491885.1 uncultured Vicinamibacterales bacterium | reverse complement strand
TGCCGGGGGCCCTGTCGGACGGCCACGTGCGTACCATAGCGCCGAACTGCCGGGCGAACAATCCCGGGCCGCGGGCCACGCCGCCGCTCAGACCGACGCCAGCAGCTTCTTGATGCCCTCGAACGACTCCCGTGTCGCGTCCATCGGGGTCTTGCCGTCGGGGTAGACCTCCTGCTCCAGGACGACCCACTCCGTCCCGCCGACCGACCGGCAGGCCTCGTAGACGGACTTCCAGTCGACCGAGTCCTGGCCGAAGATCGCCTTCTTCTCCGTGTCGCCCGCCTTGACCGTCGGCTTGAAGTGCACCGTCCGGCTGCGGCCGGGGTACTTCCTGACGTACGCCGCCGGGTCCTGGCCCGCCGCCATGGTCCACCCGCAATCCTGCTGCAGGATGACGTCCTTCGTCGTCCGCTCGGCGAAGAGGTCCCAGAACGTCTTGCCGCCGTCGGTTTTGAACTCGTTCACGTGGTTGTGGTACCCGCAGGCCATCCCGAGCGGCTTCAGCGCCGCGGCCGCCGCGTTGAACGTGTCGGCGAGCGCCTTGCTCTTCTCGGGGTCCGTGAACGACTGATCGCTCGGCACGATGAGGAAGCGGCAGCCGATCGCCTGGTGGAAGTCGATCGTCGCCTTCAGCGCGTCACCCACCAGGCTGGCGGTGCGGATGTGGGTGCCGGCCGCCTTCAGGTTCAGCGCCTTCAGCCGCGCGGCCAGCGCGGGCGCGTCCTTCTCGTACTTGAAGTACCCGGCGAACTCGACGCCTTCGAACCCCATCGCGGCGACGGCGGCGAGCGCGGCGTCGAAATCCTTCGCGCTGTCCCCGCGCACCGAGTACATCTGCAGCGCGACGGGAATGTGCGCGGCGGCGATGGCGCGCCGCGAGCGGCCGAGGGCCCACGCGAAGGGCGCGGCACCGGCCAGTTCCAGGAACGATCGACGCGTCAGCACGTGCGGTCCATTCGTCATCTCAGGCTCCGTTGAGGGACAGTTTCCGGCACGATTGGATTATGGCACGAAGCGCCATCACGCGACGGCGCCTTCAAGCATGGTGAGGGTGCCCGCGTCCGCGTCGATTTCCACCTGGACGCCCAGCGGCAGCGTGAACTGCCGGTCGACGTGGCCGATCATCGCCCCGGAGAACGCCGGCACGCCCAGCGGCTTCACGTGGTCGTCCAGCACGTCGGGGATCGTCAGGGACCCGAACCCCTGGCCGGGATCGCACTTCTCGCACGTGCCCCAGGCCACGCCCTTCGCGCGGTCCAGGATGCCGGCCAGCTTGAGCTGCGTCAGCATCCGGTCCACGCTGTAGGGCGCCTCCTCGACGTCCTCCAGGAACAGGATGCAGTCCCCGAAATCCGGCAGGTAGCCGGACCCGACGATGGCGCTGAGCACCGTGAGGTTGCCGCCGAGCAGGCGGCCCCTGGCCTTGCCGGGCGTGATGGTCCGCGTGCGGTTCTTCACGGGGACCAGCGTGTCGTCCGCCGCCTTGGTGTTCGCGAACGTGGCGGCCTCGCCGTTCCACAGCACGCGCTTCATCCACTCGACGTTGAACGCGTTCCACGACGACGCGCCGACGGGCCCGTGAAACGTGACGAGCCCCGTCTTCGCGTAGAGCGACAGCAGCAGCGCCGTGATGTCGCTGTACCCGATGAAGATCTTCGGGTGGGCGGCGATGGACGCCCAGTCGAGCAGGGGCAGCAGCCGCGCCGCGCCCCACCCGCCGCGGATGCAGTGAATCGCGTTTACCTCGGGATCGGCGAACATCGCGTTCACGTCGGCCGCACGGTCCTCGTCGCGGCCGGCGAAGTAGCCGCGCCGGTCGTGGACGTGCTTCCCGAGCCTGCCTCGGAGGCCGAGCGCCTGCAGCGAGTCCAGCAGGATGTCGATCGACATCGGGTCCCACTGCACGAACGACGGCAGCACGAGGCCCACGGTGTCGCCGGCCTTCAGCCGGGGCGGCTTGACGGGGCCCCTGGGGGGCGCACCTGCCTGGCGCGAGTCGGGCCATGCGGCGCGGAGGGTCGGCGCGCCTCCAGCCATCAGCGACCCGACGAGGGCGACGGACGACGACTTCAGCAGTTCGCGGCGGGTGGGCATGCCGCGCATGCTACGCCCCGGCCGGAACCGGTGTAAAGCCGGGTCGACCATCTGGTCGGCCC
>CAZBIP010000047.1:0-3331 GCA_964491885.1 uncultured Vicinamibacterales bacterium | reverse complement strand
TGGCCGTCCCGCATCCGTCCCGCAGATCCAGTCCGCCGCGCGCGAGCCGCCCGCATTCGCACGGGCCGCATTGGTCACGCGGCCGCCGCCTGCGATAGAATCGCGCCGTCGTCTTCGGACGTCCTCTCGGGATTCCTCCGTGACGCGGGAGAACAGCACGATGGGCCACACGCGCGGATACAGCCGCCGCACCTTCCTCTCAACCGTCCCGGCCGCGGTGGCCGGGGCCGTCGCGTTCCCCAGCATCGTCAGGGCCTCGGCACTCGGCCGCGGCGGCGCCGTCGCGCCGAGCGACCGCATCGTCATGGCCGGCATCGGCTTCGGCATGCAGGGGCCGGGAAACATGCGCAACTTCCTCGGCAAGCCCGAGGTGCAGTGGGTCGCCTGCTGCGATCTCGACGATGCCATCCTGAAGCGGGCGAAGGAGACCGTCGACGCGCAGTACGGCAACACGGCGTGCGCGACGTACAAGGATTACCGGGCGCTGTTCGCGCGGGGCGATCTCGATGCCGTGTCGATCGCCGTGCCCGACCACTGGCACGCGATCCTGTCGATTTCGGCCGTGCGCGCCGGTCTCGACGTGTACGGGGAGAAGCCCTTCACGCACAACCTGCGCGAGGGCCGGGCGCTCTGCAACGCGATCGAGCGCTACGGCCGCGTCTGGCAGACCGGGAGCTGGCAGCGGTCCGAGAACAACTTCCACCGGGCGGCGGAGTTGGTCGCCAGCGGCCGGATCGGCAAGATTCAGCGCGTCGAGGTGGGCTTGCCGTCGGGCTACACGGACTTCGCGCGGACGTTCGGCCAGGAGAAGATCGAGAACCCGCCCCCGGGCCTCGACTACGACACGTGGCTGGGGCCGGCACCGTGGTGGCCGTACTGCACCGCCCGCGTGCACATGAACTGGCGCTGGAACATGGACTTCGGCGGCGGGCAGCTGATCGACTGGATCGGCCATCACCTCGACATCGCCCACTGGGCGCTCGGGGTCGAGCGGACCGGTCCCGTGGAAGTGAAGGGCACCGGCGAGTTCCCGACGTCCGGCATCTACAACGCCGCAAAGCGGTTCTGGGTCGAGACGAAGTACGCGGACGGCCCCCCGATGGTGATCGCCGGCGGGTATCCGCAGATCCAGTCGGGCACGAAGTGGTTCGGCGAGTACGGCTGGGTGTGGGTGGACCGCGGCGGGTTCGAGAGCCAGCCCGCCCACCTCGTCAACGAAGTCATCGGGCCGAACGAGAAGCGGCTCTACAAGAGCCGCGACCACGCGCAGAACTTCCTCGACTGCGTGCGCAGCCGCGCGCTGACGATTGCGCCGGCGGAAGTGGCGCACCGCTCGGCGAGCGTCGGCCATCTCGGCATCGTCGCGATCGAAACCGGGCGGACCCTCAAGTGGGATCCGGCCACCGAGACCATCATCGGCGACCCCGGCGCGGAGCGGATGCTCGCCCACGCCTACCGCGCGCCCTATCAGCTTCCGGCCTGAGGCGAGGTGCCCTGTGACGACCATGACCATAGCGAACTCGTCCCGGCGCTTCCCGGCCGTCCGTGCAGCGATCCTGGCGTGCGCATTCCTCGCGGTTGCGGCGGCAGGGGTGTGGGCCCAGGCGCCGGCGGCTGCGGCGCCCGCCTCCCTCGACGCGGTGCTGAAGGCGCTCGCGACCCACGACGGCGGGATTGATTCCTCCGCCTTCTGGAACCTGCGCGACCACGTGTATGCGCGCAAGGACGACCCGGCAGGCCGCGCAGCGTGTGAGGCCGCGCTCCTGGCTTACCTGAAGACGCCTGCCACGCCGCCGGCGAAGCTGGCTGCCGCCCGCGTCCTGCGGGTCGTGGCCGGTGACACGGCCGCGCCCGCGCTCGGCGCCATGCTCCGCGACGTCAAGACGGCCGACCTGGCGATGTTCGTGCTCGAGCGGCTGCCCGGACCCGCGGGCGAGAAGGCGCTGGTGGATGCGCTGAAGCCCGCTCGCGGCGCGGTGAAGACGGGCATCGTGGCGGCCCTCGGCGAACGGAGGTCCGCGACGGCGCTGCCCGCGCTCGTTCCGCTGCTGGCGCAGCCCGCGCTCGCCGAGGCGGCGGCCGCCGCCATCGGCCGGATCGGAGGCGCGGGTGCCGTGGCAGCGCTGACGCCGGCCCTCGGCACCGCCACCGGCCCGTTCAAGCCCGCCGTCGCGGCGGCGCTGCTGGCGGCGGTGGATGGCTTGGTCGCCGCCAAGGACCTGGACGGTGCGGTTCAGGCCTACAAACGCCTGTCTGCCGACCGATCGCTGCCGGAAGCCGTTCGCGCGGCCGCGTTCGTCGGCGAGATCGACGCTGCCGAAGAGGGGGCGCCTGGGCTGCTGCTGACCATGCTCGACAGCGCGGACCCGGTGGAACGCGAAGCGGCCGTGTCGAGGATCGGCCGTGCGGTGCCTGCCGCAGGCATCGGGGCCGTGTGCGACCGGCTGCCCAAGCTTCCGGACGCGCTTCAGGTGCAGGTGCTGGCCGCGCTGGCAGGCTATCCGGGAGACCGGGTTCGCCCGGCCATCCTGATGGCAGCCCGCAGCCAGTCCCAGGCCGTTCGCGTGGCCGCGTTGAAGGCCCTCGAATCGGCAGGAGACGCGTCGGCCGTGCCGTTCCTCGTCGAGCGGGCGGCGTCGGCGCCGAGAGGGCCGGAACAGGATGCCGCCAGGGTCGCCCTGGGATCGGTCAAGGGCCGTGAAGCGGACGACGCCGTCCTCGCGATGTTGGGGAAGAAGCCGGCCCCGGCGGCCGCAGTGGAACTGCTCAGGGCCGTCTCCGAGCGGCGCGTGTTCCTGGCGAAGCCCGCGGTCGCGGCGGCGCTCGGTGACGCGTCGCCGGCCGTCCGCATCGAGGCGCTGAAGACCCTGCGCGCCATCGCGTCGCCCTCCGACGTGTCGCCAGTCCTCGACCTCCTGGTCGGCAGCCAGGACGAGGCCGAGCTGGCCGAGGCCGAGAAGACCGTCGCGGCGCTGCTGCAGAAGATCGGCAACGCGGACGGGCGCTCGCGGCTCCTTCGGACCCGCCTCATGACGACGAAGGAACCTGCCGAGAGAGCGCGTCTGCTGGCCCTCCTGCCCCTCGTCGGCGACGACGGGGCCCTGTCCGTGCTGCGGACGGCCCTGCGCGACTCGAACGCGGAGGTGGCCGACGCCGCCGCGCGGGCGATGGCGGCCTGGCCGACCGTGACGGCCCGGGACGACGTTATCGGCCTCGCCCGGGGCGCGAAGGACGAAACGCACAAGCTGCTCGCCGTGGCGGGACTGATCCGCCTGGTCGGCCTGGAGCCGAGCCGGCTCCCCGAGGCGGCCGTCGCCGACCTCAAGGAGGC
>CAZBIP010000046.1:4608-18524 GCA_964491885.1 uncultured Vicinamibacterales bacterium | reverse complement strand
CTCGCCTGCCTGGCCGAAGCTCGGCGCAGCCGAGCGAAGGCTGGCGGAGGGAGAGGGATTCGAACCCCCGGTACGGTTTCCCGTACAGCGATTTTCAAGACCGCCGCCTTCAACCGCTCGGCCATCCCTCCGTCGGTCGATCATAGCGCGATTACCGCACGTTCTCGCTGATCGGGACTTGCCCCGGGGAGTCCTGGCTGCCCCGGCAGTCCCGGATTGTGGCCACTCGTGGCTGTGTCGAGCTTGCGGGCCACGGCAACTTGGCGCACCGGACGCTGGAGATCGGCATCGTGCAGCGTTGCCGCTCCAGGCAACATGCACAGAAGGTCCGAGAGCACGCCAAGTGGAATCGAAGCCTCCGACCCGTACACCCAGGCGTTGAAGCAGACCGTGGTGACGGCGCTGGTGGGGCCGGAGCGGCGCGTCCGAGCGTCGAGGGCGTGTCCACCGCCTTTCACCAGCCCTGACTTCATTCCGACTAGAATACGGGGGCCCCCTCCTGCGGATTCGGCCACGCTCCGGCCCGGATACGCTCTCGAACGGCAGCCCCGGCTGGCGCTGCTTCCCATCGGAGAGAACCGCCGGGAACGCCCGATGACCGGTTCCTGGCGGTTCCCGTCTTGGAAGCGAGTGACCGCTTCGCCTGCATCAGACGCGAAAACGTTGACGGCGCGGCGCCGTGAAGGCCTGATGACAGAGTTGTCGGCGCCCGCGTAAGGCCGAGACAGAAGAGAGCGAGGAGACGACATGACCACTGGGCCGACATCCAAGCCGGCGTTCGCCGTCCTCGGAGCCGGGCACGGAGGCCTGGCCATGGCCGGCCACCTGGCGCTGATGGGGCACACGGTGAGCTTGTACAACCGCAGCCAAGAGCGGATCTGGGGCGTCATCACGAGAGGCGGCATCCAGATCGAAAGCGAGTGCGGCCCGGAGGGGTTCGGCAAGCTGAAGCTGGCAACCACCGACATGCGGCAGGCCGTCGAGGATGCCGACGTCCTCATGGTCGTCGTGCCCGCTACCGCCCACCGGTCCATTGCCGAGGCCGTCGCCCCGCACCTCAGGGACGGGCACATCGTGGTGCTCAACCCCGGGCGGACCTTCGGCGCCCTGGAGTTCAAGCAGGTCCTCACCGCGCACGGCGTGACCAAGGACGTGATCGTCGCCGAAGCCCAGACGTTCCTCTACGCGTCCAGGGCCATCGGTCCGGGCCAGGCGAGGATCTTCGGCATCAAGAACTCCATCCCGGTGGCCTCCGTCAGGGCCCACATGATTCCCAGCGTGCTGAGGAAGCTCAGGACGGCTTTCCCGCAGTTCGTCGCAGGCGACAACATCTTCAAGACGAGCCTGGACAACATCGGCGCCGTCTTTCACCCCACGCTCTGCGTGCTGAACGCCGGCTGGATCGAAGCCGAGAATGAGTTCGAGTTCTACTCGCAGGGCGCCACCCCGTCTGTCAGCCAGGTCCTGGAAGCCGTTGACCAGGAACGGGTCCTGGTGGCCGAAACGCTCGGCATCCGGGCCCTGACCGCGCGGCAGTGGCTCTTCATGGCCTATCACTCCGTCGGCGCGACGCTGTACGAGGCCATCCGGGCCAACCCGGGCTACCGCGGCATCCTGGCGCCCAACAGGCTGCGGATGCGGTATATCACCGAGGACGTGCCGACCAGCCTGGTGCCGATCGCGTCGGTCGGCCGGAAGTTCAAGGTGGACACGCCGGCCATCGACTCCATCATCCGCCTCGCGTCCACGTTGAACCAGACCGACTACTGGGCGTGCGGCAGGACCGTCGAGAGCCTTGGCATCCACAACATGACCCTGAGAGAGCTGCGGCTCCTGGCCATCGGAGAGGGCGCATGAAGAAGCGACCGTTGATTCTCGGCTGCGCGCTCGGCAACTGCGTGCACATCGCCGGGCTGAACCACTTCCTGCAGCTGGCCGAGCCCGAGGGCATGACCGGGCTGTCGCTGGGACCGGCCGTCCCAATCGAGCGGCTCGTCGCGGAAGTCACCCGGCTCGAGCCGGATCTCGTCGCGGTGAGCTACCGGCTGACGCCGGAGGTCGCCGAGCGCCTTTTCGACTCGCTTGGAGAACGCATCCGCAGCCATCCCGGCCTCCAGCGCCCGAAGTACGTCTTCGGAGGAACCCCGGCCGTGGCCGCCGTGGCGCGGAAGCAGGCCTTCTTCGCCAGGGTGTTCGACGGCACGGAACCGCAGGACGAGATCAGGGCGTTCCTGAGGGGCGACACCGGCGAACGCGGGTCCGCTCTCTTTCCTCAGACCCTGAAGGAACGGATCGAACAGAAGTTCCCGTATCCCGTGATCCGTCATCACTTCGGCCGCCCCTCTCTCGAAGAGACCATCGCCGGCGCCCGGACGATCGCAGAAGCCCAGGTGCTGGACGTGCTGTCACTCGGACCGGATCAGAACGCCCAGGAGTTTTTCTTCAGGCCAGACCGGATGAGACCGGAGCTTGCCGGGGCGGGCGGTGTCCCGGTCCGGCGTCCGGAGGACCTCGAGGCCATCTACGGCGCTTCCAGGTGCGGTAACCATCCGCTGATGCGCTGCTACAGCGGCACCAATGACCTGGTGGCCTGGGCGGAGATGTCGGTCAGGACGATCAACAACGCCTGGGGCGCCATCCCGCTCACGTGGTACAGCGAGATGGACGGACGGTCCGAGCGGACGCTCGAGGCCGCCATCGCCGAGAACCAGCGGGCGATGATGTGGTACGCGGAGAGGAACATCCCGGTCGAAGTGAACGAATCCCATCAATGGAGCCTGCGGGACGCCCACGACTCCCTGGCCGTGGCCACGGCGTATCTGGCCGCGCACAATGCCAAGCACCTGGGGGTCACGACGTACGTGGCCCAGTTCATGTTCAACACCCCGCCCGGAACGTCGCCGGAGATGGACCTGGCGAAGATGATGGCGAAGCAGGAACTGATCGCGGACCTCGAGGACGACCGTTTCTCCGTCTATCGGGAAGTCAGGGCCGGCATCGCCCACTTCTCGCCGGACCCGCGGATCGCGCGAGGCCAACTGGCCGCCTCCTCGCTGATCAGCCTGTACTTGAAGCCGCACATCCTCCACGTGGTCGCGCACAGCGAAGGCGACCATGCCGCGTATCCAGACGAGTTGATCGAGAGCTGCCACATCGCGCACGGCGTGATTTGGAACTGCCTGCACGGCCTGCCGGACGTGTCGGGCAGCGCGGCGTTGAACCGGAGGAAGGCGGAACTCAAGGCGGAGGCCAAAGTCCTGCTCGCCGCGATCCGGAGCCTGGACCGGGGACTCGGCCCGGACCCCTTGAGCGATCCGGTCGTCATCGCCGCGGCCATCAGAAAGGGCATCCTGGACACCCCGCATTTCAGCGGACATCCCGCGCTCCAAGGGACGGTCAGGACCCACCTCATCGACGGCGCCTGGCACGCGGTCGACAGCCGCACCGGCCGGCGCATTGGAGAACGGGAGCGGCTGGAAGCGCTCGTAGCGAGGGAGGCGTAGACGCATGTCAGGAATTGCGGGCATCCACGATTCTGGCCGGATGGACCTGGTCGGCGCCATGCTGGACCGGATGGCGCACCGCGGGCCGAATTCGAGGCTGGTTTTTTCCACGGCTCATTCGACGCTCGGGATTGCCTCGACCGCGCGGGACGCCTCGGCGCTGGAGCCCTTCAGAGCCACGGGCGCGGTCGAGGACGGTTCCGGTGGGTGTCATTCCGCGTCGGCCAGAGCGGCCAATGGGCTCCTGGAACTCCAGCGGGATGCGATCGGCCTGGCCCCGCTCTACTACGGGCATGCCGCGGACGGCCGGCTGTGCTTCGCCTCCGAGGTCAAGGGTCTGCTGGCTGCCACGCAGGACGTGCATGAACTGCCTCCTGGAGCCACGCTCCGCGACGCGCAGCTCTCGGTCCCCGATCCGCTCCCGGCCCGGCAGGTCTGGCTCGACGAGCCGCCCGAGACGACGGCGGTGCGGCTGCGCGACGCGCTCGAGCGGGCGGTCCGCGCGCGGATCACAGGGGACGCCTCGGCGTCCTGGCTGAGCGGCGGCTTGGATTCGAGCGCCATCGCGGCGCTGGCCCGTCCCGGACTGCGATCGTTCCACACGTTCGCAGGGGGCTTGAAGGACTCGCCCGACCTCCGCTATGCGTCGCAGATGGCCGAGTACCTGGGAGCGACCCATGTCGAGGTTGTGGCGGAACCGGAAGATCTGATGGCGGCGCTGCCCGAGGTCATCTTCCACCTCGAGTCCTTCGACCCCTACCTGGTCCGGTCGTCGGTCATGCACTACCTGGTGGCCAGAAAAGCCGCGGACTACGCGGACCAGGTCTTCTCGGGAGAGGGCGCCGACGAGCTCTTCGGAGGGTACGCCTATCTGAAGGAGATGTCGCTCTCCGAGCTTCCCGCCGAACTGCTCAAGATCACGGGTGCCCTGCACAACACGGCCCTGCAGCGAGTGGACCGCTGCTCGGCCGCGTTCGGCCTGGTCGCCCACATCCCGTTCCTCGATCCGGAGGTCGTGGCGCTCGCCTGGAGAGTCCCACCGGCGCTCAAAATCAAGGACGGAGTCGAGAAGTGGATCCTGCGCCTGGCGATGCAGGGCCGGCTGCCGGAGCCGGTCTTGAACCGGGGAAAAGCGAAATTCTGGGAGGGCGCCGGTGTCCAGGACATCATCGCCGGGCGCGCCGAGCGCACCGTCTCGGATGACGACTTCAGGCGCCACAAGCGCCTGGAGAACGGCTACACGCTGCGCACGAAAGAGGAGCACTACTACTACAGGATCTTCAGGGATCGCTTCGGCGATCTTCCAAGCCTCTCCTGGCTGGGCGTAACCGCGATGGGCTGAGCGCTGACCGCGCGTCTCCTTGTGCGGGTGCTGTTGTCCTCCGTGCGCCGATCATGACGCGTTCACGGCGCGGCCTCTTGTACTGGAATTCCCGCGGCGCGGCCGCACGCGTCCCTGTCGGGCGAGTGTTCCGACTTTCTCCCCCAGCCTGCCGTCTAAGCCACGGTAGGGGGACGACATGCGCATGTCCGGATTCCGCTCGAGGTTCCGCGCGGCGGGGTTGCTGATTCCGGTGTCGGCCGTCGCCCTGCTCGCCGGAACCGCCGACGTGGCAGCCCGGCAGCACGCCTCCGGCACGGAGGTCTGGCAAGGCAAGACCGTCACCTACGAACTCTCGGGCGGCACTCGTCCGGACATCCAGATCCGCAAGGGCGACCAGGACTGCCGCGTCAGGATCACGATTGACGGCCGCGCGCGAACGGTGACGCTGAAGGACGACGACGTCGCCGTGGACGGCGAGCGGTTCGACGTGGGCAGCTACGCCCGCGTCTCTCTCAATGCCGGGCGGGACTTCTTGATCGTGAGCCTGGTCGTCACCAGGTCCTGGGGTGCCAGCGCATCCGGGTCGTCAACCTCGCAGACTGCTTCGGGCACGCTCGCGAAGACACGCGGGAAGACAAGCGGTTCGGAGTCATCCGGCACGTCCGCGGAGCACGTGGCTCTGGGCTTCACGGACCTCCGCGGCGTGCCGATCCGCGTCAGGTTGCAGGGCGGACGGTCCGTCACGTGCTCGCTTGTGCCCGGGGCCGACGAGCGCGTGATCCGATTCAACATCGACGAGGGTAAGAACGCGCGCACCGTCGTGATGAAGCCCGGGCTGGTGATCGTCGACGGCGTGGCGAAATCGACCGGCGCCGGCCCCCCGATCACGGTGACCGCCTCGAAGAACGCGCTGCGGATCACGGCTGGCCGAAGCGAGATCCTCTTCCGCGAGTAGCCCCCGGGCGCATGCGGGACCGCCCTGAACCCCTCACGACACGGCGGGGCCCCCGAAACAACCTACGGTCTCGCGATCCGCTCCTGCCCCCGCATGTACGGCCGCAGGGCCTCGGGGATGACGACCGACCCGTCCTGCTGCTGGTAGTTCTCGAGGATCGCGATGAGCGTGCGGCCGACGGCGAGGCCGGACCCGTTCAGCGTGTGCACGTACTCGACCTTCCCCGTCCCGCCGGGGCGGAACTTGATGTTCGCGCGGCGCGCCTGAAACGCCATCGTGTTGCTGCACGACGAGATCTCGCGATAGCACTGCTGGCTCGGCAGCCACACCTCGATGTCGTAAGTCTTTGCCGACGCGAACCCCATGTCGCCCGTGCACAGGAGCACGGTGCGGTGCGGCAGTCCGAGGCGCTTCAGCACCTCCTCGCCGTTCGCCACCATGCTCTCGAGTTCGTCGAACGACTGCTCTGGCGCCGCGAACTTCACCATCTCCACCTTGTGGAACTGGTGCTGGCGGATGAGCCCCTTCACGTCCTGGCCGTACGACCCGGCCTCGCTCCGGAAGCACGGGGTGTAGGCCGTGTAGCGCAGCGGCAGCAGGCGCCCGTCGAGGATTTCCTCCCGGTGCAGGTTGGTCAGCGGCACCTCCGCCGTCGGGATGAGATACAGGTCCCAGTCGCCGCCGATCTTGAAGAGGTCGGCCTCGAACTTCGGCAGGTTGCCCGTCCCCTGCAGGGCCGCGGCGCTGACCAGGAACGGCGGGTCCACCTCGGTGTACCCGTGCTCACGGGTGTGCAGGTCGAGCATGAAGTCGATGAGGGCGCGCGACAGGCGGGCGCCCGCGCCGGTCAGGACGGCGAAGCGCGCGCCGGACATCCGCGCCGCCCGCTCGAAATCGAGGATGCCCAGTTCAGGGCCCAGCTCCGCGTGCGACTTCGGCGCGAAGTCGAAGGCCCTCGGCTCCCCCCACGAACGCACGACGACGTTGTCCGCCGCGCTCACCCCAACGGGCACGGTCTCGTGGGGTACGTTCGGGATCGTCAGCAGGATGGCGCGCCGCCGCGTCTCGAGGGCGTCGAGCCCGGCCTCGAGCGCCTTGATCTCGGCCCCGCGCGCCTTGCTGGCGGCGAACAGGTGCGAGGCGTCCCGCCCCGCCTTCTTCGCCCGCGCGACCTCTTCGCCCGAGGCGTTCTGCTGGCGTTTCAGCTCCTCGACCTTCGGGATGAGCGTCCGGCGCTCGGCGTCGAGGGCCGCGAGCGCGTCGAGCTCGGAGTCCATGCGCGCGCCGCGGGCCGCCAGGCTGCGGCGGACGGCATCGAGGTTGTCGCGGACGAGAGCGGGATCCAGCATGCGCCAGATCGTATATCCAAAGCCGGCGCCCCTGCGATACGATCACGGCAGAGGAGGCGTTCTGACATGGCGGCACAAGTGCGGAAGGCGGTGTTTCCGGCGGCCGGTCTCGGCACGCGGTTCCTCCCGGCCACGAAGGCCCAGCCGAAGGAAATGCTCCCGCTCGTCGACAAGCCAATCATTCAGTACGGCGTCGAGGAAGCGGTCGCCTCCGGCATCCAGAACATCATCATCGTCACGGGCAGGGGGAAGAACGCCATCGAGGACCACTTCGACGTCTCCGTCGAGCTGGAGACGTTCCTGGAGTCCCGCGACAAGACCGATCTCGTCGCCCAGGCCCGCCAGATCTCGAACCTCATCCGCGTGGCCTACGTCCGTCAGGGCGAGGCGCTCGGCCTCGGCCACGCCGTGCTCGTCACGCGCGACCTCGTCGGCCAGGAGCCGTTCGCGGTCGTGCTCGCCGACGACGTGCTGGACGCGGAGCCGGCGGGGCTGAAGCAGATGATCGACGTCTTCAATCGCGTGCAGGGCCCCGTCCTCGCCGTGGAGCGCGTGCCCTGGGAGCGCGTGCCGTCGTACGGCATCGTGGACGTCGAGAGCGAGGCGGACGGCGTCTACACCGTGCGCGACCTGGTCGAGAAGCCGAGGCGCGAGGACGCCAAGTCGAACCTGGGGATCATCGGGCGCTACATCCTCACGCCCGACATCTTCGAGGAGCTCGAGTCGACCTTCAACGACCGGACCGGGGAGATCCAGCTCACGAACGGCCTCCGGCGGCTGCTGAAGAAGCGGCCGATCTACGCGTGCGAGATCGCGGGCACGCGCCACGACACCGGCAACAAGCTCGGCTACCTGAAGGCGATGGTGTACTTCGCGCTGAAGCGTCCGGAGCTGGCGGAGGACTTCAGGGCGTACCTGAGGACGCTGGAGCTGTAGGCGTCTTCTCGCCGCCCGAACCCGCGGATGACGGCGCGGCGGGCTTGCTGTCGCCGTTGGCTTTCGAGTCAGCCGGCTTTCCGGAGTCGGAGGATGCCGGCGCGTCGCTGGTACCGGTCCCCTTCCTGGCGTAATCCGTCACGTACCAGCCCGTCCCCTTGAAGTGAACGGCCGGCGCGGACAGCAGTTTCTGCACGGGGCCCTGGCCGCAAAGCACGCAACGATCGATGGGCGGGTCGGCGAAGCGCTGGATGCGCTCGAACCGTCCCCCGCAGGACGAGCATTCGTATTCGTAGAGTGGCATCTTGCTGAAGCTCGATCAGAAGGAGCCAGAATTCAGGAGTCAGGAGTCAGAATGGGGCTTCCGAGTTCCGAATTCTGAATTCTGGATTCTGACTTCTTCCTATTCCAACACCGCCCCCGCGCCGTCTCCCAGCATCAGCTGCCGGTGCGCGTGGAAGGTGGCGAGTCCGTTCCGCAACAGCGTGTCGTGGAATTCCTTCAGCGAGTACTTCGCGCCGACGTGCGCCTTGTAGTCCTCGCGCAGTTTCAGCAGCATCAGCTTGCCGGCCGTGTAGATCACGTAGCTCGGGTCGAAGGTGCCCCGCTCGGCTTCGCGCCGCGCGGTGCTCTCCTCCAGGAACGCCTCGTCCCTGAAGAACCGCACGCCCTGCTCCACGGACATGTCCTCGGTGTGCAGGCGGATCGCCACGACCAGGCGCGCGATGCGGATGAGCGCCTCGGCCAGTTGCCCCAGGCGCACCGCCGGGTCCCGCTTCTCGAACCCGGCCTCGATCATCATGTGCTCGCAGTAATGCGCCCAGCCCTCGATGAACGACGCCGGCGCGAGCATCAGCGACCGCCGGGCCTTCGACTCCACGCGGCGCAGGTGCTGGAAGTGGAGGAAGTGCCCCGGGTAGACCTCGTGCATCGAGATCGACCACAGCGTGGGCTCGTTCAGATCGCGCAGGTGCTCCAGCTTCCGCTCGGGCGCCCACGACGGGTCCGCTTCGGTCAGGTAGTAGTAGGCGCGGGTCGGCCTCGCCTCGAACGGCCCCGGCGTCCACATGCTGGCGGCCGACCAGCGAAAGAACTCGGGGGTCGGCGCGACGACGACCGGCTCGCCGGGCGGGATGGTCACGAGATCCTTCCGCGCGATGAAGGTGGCCAGCCCCTCCAGTTGCTCGCGCGCGGTCTGCACGACGCCGGCCGCCGGGGCACGGCGCTCTTTCACGCGCGCCCAGACCTCGAGCGGATCGCCCGGCTCGACCTTCGCCGCCGCCTCGCGGAATTGCTCCTGCGTCTCGCCGAGCTCCCGGAGGCCTATCTCGAGCAGGCGGCCGAGCGGGATTTCGATGCCCTCCTCGAGGCGCAGCTTGGCGGCGAAGCGGTCGGCGCCCAGCCTGAACGACGCCCGGGCCTTCGGCCCGACTTCCGTCTCGAGGTGGGCGGTGTACGACTTGAGCGCGTCGATGGCCTCGGTCTGGGCATCGGCCAGGTCGCCGAGCAGGCCCATGTCGTCCACGTCGGCGAAAGCCCGGGGCAGATCCGACTCGATGAAGCGCATCGTGCCGCGCAGCGTTTCGAGGCCGATCTTCACGAAGATCCCCGGCGGATCCTTGACGTTGTCCCGGGCGGACTGGATGAACCGCGGCACCTGCCGGAGCTTCGACAGCACGCGCCGTGCACGCTCCTCGGCAGGCGCATGGTCGAACAGCGCCTGCCCCGCGAGGCTCGACCCGAGCAACTCCCCGTAGAGTTGCGGGCTCCGCTCCCACGTGCGGATCTTCTCCAGTTCCAGCAGGCGCCCCTGGATGTGCGCCGCCACCATCGGCCGCTCGACCCGCTCGTCGCCCGTCAGGGAGTCCGTGCTGATCGCGGCGAGCCGGCGCGCCAGCCCCGACAGCACCTGGGCGTCCGACTCGATGGCGCTCCGGTCGAAGTTCTCCAGGAGGTCGTCGTAGGCGTGGACGCCGTCGGAGGTGGCCGCCGATGGGTTGGTCTCGTACAGGTGGGACAGGTATTCGCCGACGAAGTGGTGGAGCGGTTCCGAGGCTATCATGGGCACACAATCGAAGCGCCAAGCGGTCCGCACCCGCAGGCATGCGTGACAGCCAGCCCGCGGAAAAGCCTCATCGTACAATAAAATAGAGGCGGTTTCACCACCGGCGTCGCCGCGGCCGCCACCGCGGCCAACATCCGCGGGCGCACCACGTGCCAGACACCAAGCCTGACCCCGCCACGGGCACGCTGTTCGTCGTCTCCACCCCGATCGGCAACCTGGAGGACATCAGCCTCCGGGCCATCCGCGTGCTCCGGGAGGCGGACGTCGTGGCCGCCGAGGACACGCGGCACACGGCCATGCTCCTGCAGCACTACGGCATCTCCCGGCCCGCGACAAGCCTCCACGAACACAACGAGGACCGCAAGGCGCCCGCCCTCGTGGATCGCCTCCGAGCCGGCGCGAGGATCGCCCTCGTCACGGACGCGGGGACTCCCTCGGTATCGGACCCGGGCTATCGTCTCGTCAGAGCGGCCGTCGACGCCGGCGTTCGCGTCGAGGCGATTCCCGGGGCGAGCGCGGTCCTCGCCGCCCTGGTCTCTTCGGGCTTGCCGACCGACTCGTTCGTCTTCGCGGGCTTCCCGCCCCCGAAAGCGGCCGCTCGGGACACGTGGCTGGAAGCGCTTCGCGGCGAGCGGCGGACGCTGGTGATCTTCGAGGCGCCCCACCGCATCCTGCAGACGCTCGAGGCCGCGCTCCGCGTGCTGGGTGACCGGCAGGTCGCGGTCGGCCGTGAATTGACCAAGCTCCACGAAGAAGTTGTCCGGGGCCCGCTCTCTTCGGTCCTCGGACGCCTGGCTCCGCCACGCGGCGAATATGCCGTCGTCATCGCCGGTGAAAGCAGATCCGCGGCGGCCGAAATCGAGCAAGTCTCAGACCATCAGTTGTTTACAGAATTCAACCTGTTGACGGAAGACGGCATGACGCGGCGGGAAGCCATCCGCGAGATCGCGCAGCGGCATGGAATCCGCGCCCGGGAGGTGTTCTCCGCCCTCGACCGGGCCAGGCGTTCTTGACCCTTTCAGCCGTGATTTGCTAACGTTACCCGTCCATTGACGCTCGCGACGCCAAGATCCTGACGTCTGCGCCAGGGAGCAAACACATGGCGAAGATTCGGGGTGGTTCTGGTGGTTTGGCCGCCGCCAGGAAAGCCAAGGCAGCCACTCCAGCCAAGAAGAAGCCGGCCGGCAAGGCGGCGAAGCCGTCGGCCAAGACCAGCGCCAAGCCCTCGGCCAAGCCGCCCGCGAAAGCGCGCGTCAAGCCGCTCACCCAGGCAGCTCCGCCTCTTCGCCGGAGCACCTATGCCGACGCCGTCATCCTCTACGAGCGCGGGCTTCAGGCGCTCCAGGCCAAGCGGTACAAGGACGCGGCGGACACGCTCCGGCGCGTCATCGCGGAGTTCCCGGAAGAGATCGAGCTCCACGAGCGATCGCAGCTCTATATCCGCGTGTGCGAGCGCCAGATGGCGCCGCCCGACTCGACCCCGAAGACGGCGGAGGAGCAGGTCTACGCGGCCACGCTGGCCGTCAACGCGGGGGCGCTCGACCGCGCGGTGGCGCTGCTCACCGCGGCGCTCCAGCAGCAGCGCGACCATGACGCCGCGGAGTACATGCTGGGGGTGGTGCTGGCCGCAAAGGGCGACGACCAGGGCGCACTCATCCACCTGGCGCGCGCCGTCGATCTCAACCCCGAGAACCGGGAGCTCCTGCGACAGGAGCCCGAGCTCGAAGCCCTTCGGCAGACGGACGGCTTCCGCGCGATGATCGCCGCGGGGCGCAGGGATCGGCGGAACGCGCTGCGCGCCCGACGGTAGTTCAGCCCGGGGCCGGAGGCTCCGAGCTTCGTTCCCGACCGGAGGCCGGGCCAAAGACCCGGCATGGCCATGATCCAACAAGCCGCACTCGACGCCCTGCGGGCCGGGGGCGTGACGCTCCTCGACCCTTCGACCACCTTCATCGAGGCTGGCGTGACGATCGGCGCGGGAACCGTCATCCACCCCGGTGTCACCCTCGAAGGCCGCACGCGCATCGGCGCGCGGTGCCGCATCCGGTCGTGGGTCCGCATCGCGGACTCCGTCCTGGGCGACGACGTGCTCGTGAACGACTCCTGCGTGATTCTCGAGTCGGAGGTGGACGGCGGCTGCGGCGTCGGGCCGTTCGCGCACCTGCGGCCGGGATCGCACATGCGGAGCGGCGCGCACGTCGGCAACTTCGTCGAGCTCAAGAAGACCGTGCTCGGCGAAGGGTCCAAGGCGAGCCACCTCGCGTACCTCGGCGACGCCGCGATCGGCGCCGGCGTGAACATCGGGGCCGGCACCATCACGTGCAACTACGACGGCGAGAAGAAGAACCCGACCACCATCGGCGACGGCGCGTTCATCGGAAGCGACTCGCAGCTCATCGCGCCCGTCACCGTCGGGCCCGGCGCGTACGTCGCCGCCGGCTCGTCCATCACCGACGACGTGCCGGCGGGAGCGCTCGGCATCGCGCGCTCGCGACAGCGGAATATCAAGGGGTGGGTGGCACGGAAGAAGAAGTCAGAAGTCAGAAGTCAGAAGTCAGAATAGCGCCCACGACCTCAACGGCATGGATTTCCTCAATCTTCTGAACCCTCCCCAGCGCGAGGCGGTGCTGTACGCCGGCGGGCCGCTCCTGATCCTGGCGGGCGCCGGCTCCGGAAAGACCCGCGTCATCGCCTACCGGGCGGCCTATCTCGTCGGCAGCGGGCTGGCCGCTCCGGAGGAGGTGCTCGCGGTCACGTTCACCAACAAGGCGGCCGAGGAGATGCGCGAGCGCGTCGAGGCGCTGCTCGGCGGCAGCGCCAGGACCATGTGGATCTCGACGTTCCACGCCCTCTGCGCCCGGCTCCTCCGCCGCGAGGCGCCGCACATCGGCCTCTCGCGCGACTTCGTCATCTACGATTCGGCCGACCAACTCGCCGCCGTGAAGCAGATCCTCCGAGACCAGCGGGTGGACGATGGCGTGCTGGCCCCGCGCGCCGCGCTCGCCCGCATCAGCCAGGCGAAGAACCAGATGGAGTCCCCGGCGGCCATGCTCGCCCGCCGCGCGAGCCCGCGCGACGAGGCGGCCGCCCGCGTGTACGCCGAGTACGTCAAGGTGCTGGCCGCGAGCGGCGCCCTCGACTTCGACGACCTCCTGCTGCGCGCGGTCGATCTCTTCGAGCGCGCCGAGGACGTCCGCCGCGCCTACAGCCGCCGGTTCCGGTTCGTCATGGTGGACGAGTACCAGGACACGAACCGGCCGCAGTACCTGCTCATGCGGCGTCTCGCCGAGCACCACCGGAATCTCACCGTCGTCGGGGACCCGGACCAGTCCATCTACGCGTGGCGCGGAGCGGACATCCGCAACATCCTGGATTTCGAGTCCGACTTCCCGGAAGCGAAGGTCGTGCGCCTCGAGCAGAACTACCGGTCGACGGAGGTCATCCTCGCCGCCGCGTCGGCCGTCATCGCCAACAACGTCAACCGCAAGGAGAAGCGCCTCTGGACCGACCGCCGCGGCGGCGACCCGATCGTCTACGCGCGCTGCGGAGACGAACTGGAGGAGGGCGACTTCGTCGCCCGGACGGCCCGCGATGTCCTGGCCTCGGGTCCCGACGCGTCAGCGGCCGTGCTCTACCGCACCAACGCCCAGTCCCGCGTCCTGGAAGACGCCCTCCGCCGCGAGAACCTCGCCTACCGCATCGTCGGGGGCGTGCGCTTCTACGAGCGGAAAGAAGTCAAGGACGCGCTCGCGTATCTCAAGCTGCTCCTGAACCCGCACGACGA
>CAZBIP010000046.1:0-4508 GCA_964491885.1 uncultured Vicinamibacterales bacterium | reverse complement strand
TACCTGCAGGACCTGCGGGAGGAGCGCAGCGAGGAGGCGCAGGGCCGCATCGAGAACCTGGCCGAACTGGTCTCGGCGGCGCGCGAGTACGAGGGCCGCGAACCCGAGCCGTCGCTCGCGGGTTTCGTCGACCGCCTGTCGCTGCTCTCCGAAGCGGACGAGTCGGAGGGCGCCAAGGACGCGCGGGTGCTGCTGATGACGCTCCACGCCGCGAAGGGCCTGGAGTTCCCGGCCGTGATCATTTCGGGCCTCGAGGAGGGGCTGTTCCCGCACTCACGCTCCACGGACGGGGACGACAGCCTCGAAGAGGAGCGCCGCCTCTGCTACGTGGGGATGACGCGCGCCCGCCGCCAGCTCTTCCTGACGAGCGCCGGGCGCCGCCGAGTCTTCGGCGAGTACCGGGCCACCGAGCCTTCGCGCTTCCTCGACGAGATCCCGTGGTCGCTCGTGCAGCGCTACGAGTTCGTCGGCTACGGCGGAGGCGGCAGCAGCGCGGGGTTTCCGGGCTCCGGCACCGGCTTCTACGGGGCTTCACGCCGGCTTCGCGCCGCTGGCGGGTCAACGCCCTTCCGTCGCGGCCCCGAGGACTCGCTGTCCTCCAACCCAGCCCGGCGCGGGTCACATGAGCCGGCGGACGCGTCGGGAAGCCGGCGGTACGCGCCCGAGGACGAGGACCAGTCCGCGCACGCGTCCGGCGTCCGGCTGGGCATGCGCGTCAGGCACCCGCAGTTCGGCCTCGGCACCGTCCTCGGCATCGAGGACCATGGCGACGACGTCAAGCTGACGGTCCGGTTCGTGACGGCGGGGGTGAAGCGGCTGCTGGCTCGTTACGCAAGGCTCGAGAAGGCGTAGGGGCTGGGGGCTAGGGGCTAGGGGCTAGGGGCTAGGGGCTAGGGGCTAGGGGCTAGGAAAAGACAAAACGGGGGGCACGCGCGTTACACGCGTGCCCCCGTTGGCGTTCTTGCCGTCAGAATTCCGGATTCAGGATTCTGACTTCTGGATTCAGAATTCCTACTGCACGTCCTTCCGATCCGCCACGACCCATCGCCCGACCACGTCCTTGCCGTTCACGTCCTTCAGCGTGATGCGCTGCAGCGTGAAGAGGAACTTCTTGGTGGCGACGCCCGCGTCGGTCCTGACCTTGCCCTCGATGGTGACTTCCTTGACGGTGGATTCACCCTCGTAGGCGGTCGTGTCGATCGGGTTGCTCTGGTCCTGGCAGCTGATCTCGACGATGGGCTGCTGGGCCGAGACTTTCTTGCGCGCCTCGGAGACCGCCTTGGCGTGCACGGCCGTTTCCTCGCGCCACTTGGCCCACTCCTTCTGCAGCTCGGCGTCCTTGCCGCGCAGCGTCTGGTTCTTGGCCTCGGCCTTCAGGATCCGGTCGATCGCGTCCGCGTTCGCGTCCTGGAACACGGTCTTCTTCTCCGTGAACGCCTTCTCGGCGTCGGACGCGGCCTTCAGCTCCTCGGCGAACTTCTTGATCTCGAGGGGCTTCACGACCGGCTCGGCGACGTTCAGGATCTTGAACGACTGCATCTGGCCGTCCACCTTCGGGTCGAAGGAGACGGTCGCGATGTTGGAGAGCGTCATGTTGTCGCTCACCTTGGACGCCATGAAGTACTTGTTCAGGAGGGTCTGCTCCTCCCCGCCGCCGCACGCGGAGGCGACCACCGCGAGCACGAGAGCCGGAATCACCAACCAATGCTTCGAATTAGGCCGCGACATGCCACCCTCCTCTACTCACCCGTTGCCGTTTCGTCCTCGCGTTCAGCGAGCCGCGCCACCGACACGACGCGATCTTCGGATTCGATCTCGATCAGCCGGACGCCTTGCGTCGCCCGGCCGATGGCCCGGATGCCGCTCGTGGGCATCCGCAACACTTTCCCGAGCTGCGTGATGAGCATCAACTCGTCCTCATCGCGCACGTAGGACACGCCGACCACCCGACCGTTCCGCTCGGTCGTGTGAATCGAGATGATACCTACTCCGCCGCGAGATTGCACGCGGTATTCGTCGAGCGCCGTCCGCTTCCCGTACCCGTTCTCGCAAACGGTCATGACGGTCCCGGCCCCCCCGGGGTCGACCGCTTCCATGGCCACGACCCGATCGCCCTCCCGGAGGCTGATGCCCCGGACGCCGTAGGCGGTCCTGCCCATCGGCCGCACGTCGGTCTCCGGGAACCGGATGGACATGCCGTCGTGGGTCCCGAGGAGGATTTCCTTCGTCCCATCCGTCAGTTGCACCCCGATGACGGCATCGTCGTCCTCGACGCCCATCGCGATGATGCCCCCCGCCCTGGGGTTCTGGTACGCCGACAGCGGGGTCTTCTTGACCGCCCCCTTGCGGGTGCCCATGAAGACGAACTTGTCCTCTTCCCACGCCCGCCCGGCCAGGAGCGCCGCGATCTTCTCCCCCTCGGCCATGGACACGAGGTTGGCGAGCGCCTTGCCCTTGCCGTCCGGCCCCACGTCCGGGATCTCGTGCACCTTCAGCCAGTACGCCCGGCCGCGGTCCGAGAAGACCAGGAGGTAGTCGTGGGTCGAGGCGATGAAGAGGTAGTCGACGAAGTCCTCTTCGCGGAAGCGCATGCCGATCCGGCCCTTTCCGCCCCGCTGCTGGTTCCGGTAGCTCGTGACGGCGGTCCGTTTCACGTAGCCCGTGTGCGTCACGGTGATCGCCATGTCTTCGTCGACGATCAGGTCCTCGATCCGGAACTCGCCGCTCTCGTCGGTGATCTCGGTCCGGCGGGCGTCGGCGAACGCCGCCCGGACGTCCTTCAGTTCCTGGACGACGATCGCCGTCAGCAGGGGCTCGTTCGCCAGGATGGCGCGCAGGCGCTCGATGGTCGCCAGGACCTCCGCCAGTTCGTCCTCGACCTTCTTCCGCTCGAGGCCCGTGAGGCGCTGCAACTGCATGTCCAGGATGGCCTGCGCCTGCACGGCCGACAGCCCGAACGTCCTCATGAGCCCCTCGCGCGCCTCGGGCGGGTTCCGCGAGGCGCGGATGAGGGCGATGACGGCGTCGAGGTGGTCGAGGGCGATCTTCAGGCCCTCCAGGATGTGGGCCCTGGCCTCCGCCTTCCGCAGGTCGAACTCGGTCCGGCGCCGCACGACGTCCCGGCGGAATTCGGCGAACAGCTCGATGGTCTCGACGAGCGAGAGCACCCGCGGCCGCCCGCCGACGATGGCGAGCATGATGATGCCGAACGACGACTGGAGCGCGGTGTGCTTGTAGAGGTTGTTCAGGACGACGTCCGGCACCTCGCCGCGCTTCAAATCGATCACGATGCGCATGCCGTCCCGGTCCGACTCGTCCCGCAGGTCGGCGATGCCCTCGATCGTCTTGTCGCGCACCAGGTCGGCGATCTTCTCGATCAGCCGAGCCTTGTTCACCTGGTACGGGATCTCGTTGACCACGATGGACGTACGGTCGCCCTTCTTCGCGGTCTCGATCTCGGTCCGCGCGCGCACGACGATGGAGCCGCGTCCCGTCCGGTACGCCTGCGCGATCCCGGCCCGCCCGACGATGATGCCGCCCGTGGGGAAATCGGGCCCGGGCATGAGCCGCCACATGGCCGACAGCTTCTGGTCCGCCGTGGCGTCGGGGTGTTCGATCGCGTGGATGACGCAGTCGACGACCTCGCCGAGGTTGTGCGGCGGGATGTTCGTCGCCATGCCCACCGCGATGCCCGCGGAGCCGTTGACGAGGAGGTTCGGGAACGGCGCCGGCAGCACCGTGGGCTCCTCGGTCGTCTCGTCGTAGTTCGGCGCGAAGTCGACGGTGTCCTTCTCGAGGTCCGCCATCAACTCCTCGGCCGCGGCCCTCAGCCGCGCCTCGGTGTAGCGCATCGCCGCGGGCGGATCGCCGTCCACCGACCCGAAGTTGCCCTGCCCGTCCACGAGCGGGTAGCGCATGTTGAAGTCCTGGGCCATGCGCACCAGCGTGTCGTAGATCGCGCTGTCGCCGTGGGGATGGAAATTGCCCATCACCTCGCCGACGATCTTGGCGCTCTTGCGGTAGGCGCGGTTCGACGCCAGGCCCATCAGCCGCATGCCGTAGAGCACGCGCCGGTGGGAGGGCTTCAGCCCGTCGCGCACGTCGGGCAGCGCCCGCCCGATGATCACGCTCATGGCGTAATCCAGATAGGATTTCTTCATCTCCTTTTCGATACTGACTTCCGGTGCTCGCTCCATCTGGATCCGAATCCTCTCTGCTCAACTCCTCTTGGATGTGAATGACCGGCCGCGCGTGGGAAGGGGGTCCGTGCGGACGGGTACGGGCACGGCAAGGGTTTCCGAAAGGGGCTCGTGAACGGAATCGCTGCCGGAGGCCGTTGAAGCACGCCACGGCGGCTGGGTCCCGGCACAGGCCCCAGCCGCCGTGGCGGCGCCATCAGACCAATCGGGGGGAGGGGGTCTTATCGGCTGACGAACGCGCCGGCCCCCACCAGAAGCATGACTTCATAGATGAAGAGCGCGGTCAGCGAATGGAACGTGTAGTACACG
>CAZBIP010000045.1:0-18804 GCA_964491885.1 uncultured Vicinamibacterales bacterium | reverse complement strand
GCGCGCGCCGCCCCTGGCAACCAGCGTGACGGCAGGCGCGGAACCAGGCGCGGGGCCTGGTCCCGCCCGGCGCTTCGGTGCCCGGGAGCCTCCGGCGGCGACCGCGGGCTCGTACTCGAGCACGCTCTCGTAGACCGCACCGAGTTGTTCGACGCCGAGGTCGCCAAACGACACACGCTCGCGGCGCCCGGCCACGCCGACGGTCGTGAGGGCCATGAGCGCGCGGGCCACGAGCCCGTCGTCCAGCGTGCCAGACTCCGCCAGCGGCGCGTGGGCGGGCGCGAACAAGCGCCCGTTGAAGGGCTCGACCGTCAGCGAGCCAGCGCGGCAACCGGCGTGCGCGAGGCGCGAGATCGCCTGGAGGCCCTCCCACAGTCCCTGTTGCGACCCGGGCCGTTCGGCCACGCGGCGGAGCGCCTCGATGGTGTAGCCGCGGCGGTAGACGGGGTGCCAGGACGGGACGAGGCCGCGCGATTCGGCGAAGAGCAGGAACAGCACGCGGTAGACGATGGTGAAGGCCTGGTCGAGGGTGGAAGCCAGCCGCTCGGTATCCTGAACCAGGCGCGCCCGTCGATCCGTGGCCGAAGCGAGGCCCTGGAGGAAGAGGGCGAGCGCCTCGCGGACTCCCTCCCTGAGCGAAGCGGTGACGGCGACGCCGTGGCGCGCCGACGCGTCGACGATGTCCGCCGTTGCCGATCCGAGCGCATCGGCCCGAAGGACGCCCCAGAAGACCGCGCACGCGGCGGGATGATCGGCCGCGCGCTCGAGGTCGATCTCCAGGTAGTCCCGGGAGTGAATCCGCCGGCTGTCGTACAGGCGAAGCGACCGGCCGTTGAAGCCGAGCGCCCATGCGCCTCCGCCGGCCAGGCACTCCCGGGAGACGGCGTTCCAGAACGCGTCGAGCGGCGCGCCCCACGGCAACACGAGGAGCGGGACAGTTGCGGCGCGCGACACGGCGTCGGCAACGAGCGTGCCTCCTGCCGTCGCCAGGCGCGGTTGCCGCGCGGAGAAGCCGAGCAGCGACGCGATCGGCGCGGCACCGAGATCGAACACCGCGCGCAGCGGCGAAGCCGGGCCCAGCGACAGTCCCTCGCGCCGGCACCAGGCGCGTAGCGCGCGCCGCGCCCGTTCGCGCGACGCCTCGCCGAGGCGTCCGGCGAACGCCGTCGGCAGCACCTGCTCGGCGAAGTGATGGGTGACGAGCGAGCCGGTCAGGCCCTCAATCACGGCACGGCGTCCTGCCGGTTACGAGGTGATGAACAGGAGCAACTCCAGCGCAGGAGCCTCTGGCGCCTGCCTGGACGCGCAGGCCGATTTGCACGATTGATCCGAAACCGGGCCTGCCCGCGCGGCCTCTTCCCGCTCGACCCGTGAGTCGAACAAGCCGCGCTGGACGGCGGCGCGCCGGCGCGCGCGACGGGCGAGGCACGCGTCCCGGTCGAACGCGGCAGGTGCTGGCGCGGAATCCGAGGGCGCGGCACGGACCAGGTCCGAAAGCGCGGGCGCGTCCTCTCGAACGAACGCGCTGGCGATGCTGCGGACGTCCTGCGCCCGGCGAAGACGCCGAAGGGGCCGCGCAACGAGCACAGGCGCCAGTTCGTGTGAATACGTGCGGCCGCCCTCCATCGCCTGGGACACGCGGAAGATCGCGAGCACACCCTCGCGGCGAAGCCCGGGCGGCAATCGCGACGCGCGGCACGCGGACGCGAAGACGCCGCCGGCAGCCTGGCGGCGCCTGGCCCGGCTGGAGCTCGACACGCGGGTTCGGGACGGGCTCGACAGGCGCCGGAGGAGGACGAGCCGTTCCGCCAGGGCGGCCGCCCGCGGCGTCAGGTCGCCTGGAACTGCGGCCGATCGCGACCGCGCAGGCCGTGCGCCAGACGCGGACCGGGCACCCGGCACCGCACGGGGCTCGACGCCGATCTCGCTCGCCACGGCGTCCTCGTCGCGGCCGCCCAGCACGTCGTCGATCGGGCCGACGGCGTCGCGGGCGCGGTCGAGGCGCCGCGCGAGGCGCTCGTACAGACCGGCCTCCGCGGTTTCCGCGGCCACGAGGTTGACGACGCGGACCTGGCGCGACTGGCCGATCCGGTCGACGCGCCCGATGCGCTGCTCGAGGCGCATCGGGTTCCATGGCAGTTCCAGATTGACGACGAGCCGGCAGTGCTGGTGGAGGTTGAGGCCCTCGCCCGCGGCGTCGGTGGCCAGCAGCACGCGGACGCCGCCGCTCGTGAAACGGGACAGGACGTCGGCGCGGGCGGCGCGGTCGAGGCCGCCGTGGAGCACGACGGACTCGCCGCTGACGGCGCGCTGGAGGGAGGACAACGTGTCGCGGTATTCGGTGAACACGATGACCGGCTCGGTGGTACGGCGGAGCAGCCTGAGGATTGCCCGCAGCTTCGAGTCGGACGGCTCCGCGGCGCGCGCGGCGCCGGCCAGGGCGGCCAGCATGGAGCGCTCCTCGTCTGCCTCGGCGAGGCCGGGCGCAGCCAGCACGCCGGCTGGAGCCTCGTCTGCGCCGTCGAGTTCGTCGTCCCACGCGAGGGGCATCTGGACGGAGGCAGGGCGGCCGGGGGCCTCCAGCCCTGACAGGCGCGTCTCGAGCGATTGGCACAGCGGCGCCATGCCTGAGAAGGACCGCTTGAGCAGAACCGTCATAGCGAGACGAGCCTCGCCGGCGCCCGCGCCGGCCGGCCGCGCCCAGACCCTGCGGATGTAGTCGTCGAGGACGCGCCGGACCTCGAGTTCAGCCGGCGTGCCGCGGATGCGATGGGTCGCCACGCGTCTCTGCCGATCGAGTCCGGCCTGTGCGCGGGTGCGCCTGAACACCGCGAGCCGGTCCTCCAGATCGAGCGAGCCGATCCGGCACAGCGCGTCGAAGGCCCGCGCGTCGCCGTTGTGGGGCGTCGCGGTCAGCAGCAGCACGATACGCGCGCGGGCGGCGAGGGCGTGGGCCGCCGCCCGGCGCTCGCTGTCGCCCGCCGCGAGGTGCGCCTCATCGAGGACGAAGGCGTCCCACAGCAGGGGTGACAGGCCGACCAGCACTTCCGCGCGCTTGGCGAAGTCGAAGGAGGCGATGAAGATCCCGGGAAGGGACCACGGACTGACGCCCGCGGGCAGCGCGGCGCGGCACGCGCGCAGCCACGCGGCGTCGGCCACCGTCGCGTCGAGGCCAAACTTCCCGGCCAGCTCCGCCGCCCACTGGTCGCGCAGGCCAGGGGGCGCGATGACCAGCGCGCGGTCGAGGCTGCCGCGCGCGTGCAGCTCCGCGAGCACGAGCCCGGCTTCGATCGTCTTGCCGAGGCCCACCGCGTCCGCCAGCAGCAGCCTCGTGAGGCCGTGATGAACGACGGCCATCGCGGGTTCGAGCTGGTGCGGAAGCACGTCGATGCGAGCCCGGATGGCCGACACGAGACCGTCCGGCTCGCGCAGGCGGAGGATGGCGCGGCCGAACGCGGCCATCCAGGCCCGGCGAGACACGATGCGGGGGGCCGTGCGCGCGGCCAGTCTCGCCGGCCGGTCGAACGGATCGAGCAGCGTCAGCCGGGAGCGCAGCCCTCCGCCGCGGAGATCGCGGGCGTCGGCCTCCTCCAGGTCGAGCTCGCGGCAGCCGGCGTGCGCGGTCACCGCGTGCAGGACCCATTCGCGCCCGCGCACGCGGACCACGTCGCCGGGGGAAAGGGCAGGTTGCACGATCTGCCACCTTGCAGAGAGAGGCGGTGGCAGGAATTGCCACCCCTTGCGGCGCCCGACGTCGAAACGCGCGTGAATCCGTCAGGCTCCGCGCCGCCAGGAGGATCTCTGAGCAAGGAGCGTGCTAAATTCGGGACTCGGGACAGGGACAAGGGGCTAGGGGCAAGGGGCTGGGCAAGGCGCTGGGGACTAGGCGCTGGGCGCTAGTCAGACAGGCACAAGGGACTCGGGAGACAGATCATGAACCGACGCATCTTCATCGCGCTCACGTTGCTCGCCGTCGCCGCCGCCGGCGCACCGGCCGTGTTGGCGCAGGGGCCGCCGGCGTTCACCGTCGAGGAGATGCTGAAGCTGAAGCGCCTGTCGGACCCGCAGTTGTCGCCCGACGGCGCGCGGATCGCGTTCGTTCTCACCGAGGTCAGCCTCGACGCGAACACGCGGAACAACGACATCTGGGTCGTCCCCTCGGCCGGCGGCGCCGCGGCGAAGCTGGCCGGCACCGAGGCCTCTGAGGACCGGCCGCGCTGGTCGCCCGACGGCAGGCAGATGGCCTTCGTGTCGACGCGCGGCGGAAGCCCGCAGATCTGGGTGATTCCGGCCGCGGGCGGCGAGGCGCGCCAGCTCACCTCGATCGCGACGGGGGCGTCCGGCGTCACCTGGTCGCCCGACGGGAAGTGGCTGGCGTTCGTGTCCGAGGTCTTTCCGCAGTGTGAGGACGCGGCCTGCAACGAGCGGGAACTCAAGGCGCGGGAATCGTCGAAGGTCAGGGCGCACCTCGCCGACGCTCTGATGTACCGCCACTGGACGTCGTGGAGGGCGGGCACCTACAGCCACTTGTTTCTCGTTCCCGCAGACGGATCGGCCGCCCCGCGCGACCTGACGCCCGGTGCCGCCGACGTGCCGCCGTTCTCGCTCGGCGGTCCGGAAGACTACGCGTTCTCGCCCGACTCGAAGGAGATCGCCTTCGTCAGGAAGACGGACAAGGTCGAGGCGATCAGCACGAACAGCGACGTCTTCACGCTCGACCTTACCGCGCCCGGCGCGCAGCCGCGGCAGGTCACCACCGGGGCCGGCGCCGACAGCGGCCCGCAGTACTCGCCCGACGGCGCGCTGCTCACGTGGCGCTCGCAGGCGCGGGCGGGCTTCGAAGCGGACGTCTGGAAGCTGAACCTCCTGGATCGGAAGTCCGGCGCGCGCAGGATCCTGGCTGCCGACTGGGACCGGTCGGTTGATTCGTGGGCCTTCACGCCCGACTCTGCCGCCGTGTACGTCACCGTCGAGGAGAGCGGCCAGGGCCGGGCCTACCGGCTCGACCTCGCCGGCGGCGCGCCGCCGCGGCTGATCCTCAGGGACGGCTCGAACGGCGACATCCAGTTCGGCCCCGGCGGCAAGTCGATCGTCTTCACGCGTGCGTCGTTGACGGCTCCCGCCGAGATCTACCGGGCGGCGGCCGACGGCTCGGGTATCGCGCCGGTGACCGCCGTGAACACCGCGTTCCTCGCGACGTTCGCGCTGAAGCCCGGCGAGAGCGTGATGTACGCCGGCGCGGGCGGCACGCCCATCCAGGCCTGGGTCGTCAAGCCGAACGGATTCAAGGAGGGCGTGAAGTACCCGCTGCTCTACCTGGTGCACGGCGGGCCGCAGGGCGCGTGGAACGACGCATGGACGTACCGGTGGAACGCCCAGGTGTTCGCGTCGGCCGGCTACGTGGTGTTCATGCCGAACCCGCGCGGCTCGACCGGGTTCGGCCAGCGGTTCACCGACGAGATCAGCAACGACTGGGGCGGCAAGCCGTTCGACGACCTCATGAAGGGCGTGGACTACGCGGAGAAGCTCCCGTACGTCGACGCCGCGCGGAAGGCCGCGGCTGGCGCGTCCTACGGCGGCTACATGATGAACTGGTTCCTCGGCCACACCGACCGCTTCAAGGCCATCGTCTCGCACGCGGGGGTGTTCAACCTGACCAGCATGTACGGCGCCACCGAGGAGCTGTGGTTCCCCGAGTGGGATCTCGGCGGCACGCCCTGGACGAACCCGGAAGGGTACGCGAAGTGGTCGCCGCACACGTACGCGAAGCACTTCAAGACGCCGACGCTCGTGACGCACGGCGAACTCGACTTCCGCGTGCCCATCGGCGAGGCGCTGCAGCTCTTCACCACGCTGCAGCGGCAGAGCATCCCGTCCCGCCTGCTGGTGTTCCCGGACGAGGGGCATTGGATCAACAAGCCCCAGAACGCGCAGCGGTGGTACGCGACGTTCCTGGAGTGGGTCGGACGGTGGGTGAGATAGCTAGGCGCTAGGGACTAGGCGCTGGGCGCTAGTCCGACGCGGCTGTCGCCGCGTGGGTGGCTGTTCAACAGCGAATCTGACTAGCCCCTAGCGCCCAGCCCCTAGTCCCTCGCCCCCAGCCCCTGGCTACTTTCCGATGATCTCCAGCATGTAGTCCGACGCCTCCTTCGCGCGCATCGTGCTGAGGCGCTCGACGATCCGCTTGCGCATCGCCACGTCCGTCTCCTTCCGCGCGAGTTCGACGAGCGACTTCGCGTCTCCGGCCGCGAACAGGGCGTCGACGAGGCGTCCCTTGACGTCCGCGTCCTTCGCCGAGCCGTAGAGGTCGCGCAGAAGCTGGCGATCCTCGACGCGGCCGGAGAGCTGGAGGTAGCGGACCGCTTCGAGTTGGACGGCCGGGTCGGACGAGTTTCTGGCTGCCGCCGTGAGGATCTCGCGCGCCCGGGGCAGCGTGCTCTGGCTGAGCACGAACAGCGCGCGCTTCTTGAGCCGGGGCGACTGCGGGCCGCCGATCATCTTCTCGAGCATCGGCAGCGCCTGTTCCGAGTGTTCGTGGAGCAGGCTGTTCAGCGCGAGGAGCTTCAACTCTTCGTCCGGCGTGGCGGCCGGCGACGGCGGTTCTCCCGTGGCATGGCGCACCTCGAACTCGAGGGCCCTGGCGTGCTCCAGCCAGCGGCTCTGCGGGAACTCCTTCTGGATGTCCTTGAGCGACTCCAGCGCGGACTTCAGCGCCTGCTGCTTGAACTCGGCGAACGCCTTCCAGTACAGGGCGCCATCGGCCCGCGTCCCCTTCAGCGCGGCGGCCTCGGCGAACGCCTGCAGCGCCTTTTCGTAGCGCGCCTGATCCAGGGCGGCGGTCCCGTGGGAGTAGAGGGTGCGCTCCAGTTCCCGCTGGGCCCGCCGCAGCGTGTCCTGGGCCTTCTCCTGCGCCTCCTGGAGCTTCTTCATCAGCGCTTTCGAGTCGGCAGACGCGTCTGTTGCGGCTTCCCGTTCGACGCGCTCCATCTCACGCTTCGAGCGCTCGAGTTCCTGCCGCGCGTGCTCGAGCTGCCGCTTCGCGCCGGCCTCGGCGGCGGCCCGCTCGGCCTCGAGCCCGGCCCGCACTGCCGCCGTCTCGACGGCTTCGGCCGGCCGCTTGGGAGCCGCCTGGGCTGCGGGCGACGCCGGCGCCTGCGGCGCGGCTCCCTGCGCGAGGGCGGGGACCGCAACCGCGGCCAGCGCACCGGACACGATCAGGAGACGAATGGTGTTCTTCATGGCGTTCTTCCTTCAGATTGAAGACTTCCGGTCCGGCAGCGCCGCCGAGGCGGCGTCGCGTTGGAGGGCACGAATGCGCGAGTTCGTCGCGCCGATCTTGAACAGCAGTTCGGTGGAATCGATCTGATCGCGCCAGCGCGCGACATCGTCGCGCGGCGCAGGGCTCGGGCTGCTTGCGACCTCCACGAGCACCCGCTCCAGGTCCTCGAGCACCGCGGTCACCGCGGCATCGCCGTGGCGCGCGGCGGCGGCCCGGTACAGGCGGTTGGCCGCGGCGAGATCGGCCGCGATCTCCTGTTCCGCCCCGGCGTCCGGCGCGCCGTTGCCGTTGCGGGTGGCGATCTCGGCGAGCACGACGTAGGACCGCTCGAGGTGACGGCCGACGGCGGCGAGCATGGCGCGCTCCGCGTCCTCTCCCGGCGCCTCGCCGGCCGCGGGATGAGCCGCCTGGATCGGCCCACTGGAAGGCGCCGGCTCGAACGCCAGCCGGCCCGCGACAAAGGCGGCTGCCACGAGGATCACCGCCGCGCCCGCCATCGCGAGCCGAGGCCCCGAGAGCGCCGCCGCGACTGCCTCACGCCAGCGATGCCGCGGCTCCGCCTCCAGTCTCGGCTTCAGGCGCTCCCAGACCAGCGCGCCGTACGACTCGTCGCGCTCCGGCACCGGGACGCCGCCGAGCCCGCCGAGTTCCGCCGCCAGCGATTCGAACCGGGTCCGGCAGGCCTGGCACCCCGACACGTGCGCCTCCGCGCCGGAAAGGCCGACATCCTCCCGGTAGAAGAGCAGGACCAGTTCTTCGTCCGACAGGTGGGTCATGCCCGCATCTCCGCAACCGGCTCGAGCGCGCGCCGCAGCTTTCGCACCGCGCGGAACACGCTGTGTTTCGCGGCGCTCGTCTTCAGGTCCAGCACGCGGCCGATCTCCTCGATCGACAGCCCTTCGTAGTGCCGCATCACGAACGCCGACCGCTCCTGGTCGCTCAACTCGCCGAGCGCCGCTTTCACCCGGCCGTCTATCTGGCGCCCCGCGAACACGCGCATCGGATCCGCCTCGGCCGAGGGGTCGGCCAGCGCGCGCACGGCTGCCTCGTCCGGATCGTCGATCGACGTGCGCCTGCCGGCCCGCGGCCGCTGTCTCAGCAGGTCGTTGGCGCAGTTCACGGCGATGCGGTAGAGCCACGTCGCAAACGCGGACCGCTCCTCGAAACGCCCGATCTGCCTGAACGCCCGCATGAACGTCTCCTGGACAACGTCCTCGGCGTCCTGCTCGTGTCCGGTCAGGCGAAACGCGAGCCGGAAGACGCTCCGGCTGTGGCGCTCCACGAGGATCCGGAACGCCTCCCGCTCACCCGCGCGGACCCGGGCGACGACGGCCAGGTCGCTGCCATCCATTCAACCGTTTAGACGAAGGGCGGGAGGATTGGTTAGGGGCGGGCGAAGATCGCGTTGAACAGGAACCTGAAGGTGGCCAGCGACTGGCCCCGGTGCTGCGCGCGGAAGCCGATGAGCACGGCCTTTCCGGCGCCGGCCTTCACTTCGACCACGGCCGGCCGTCCCGCGATGGCCTGTTCGCCTTCGAGCCATCCGCTCAGGAGGAGGTCCTTCGCCCCGTAGCGCGCCGCGACGCGCACGCCCGCCGCGCCCGGCGCGACCTCGTACGCCGAGTTCGACGAGAAGAACGCGGCGTTCTCTTGCAGCATGCCGAAGCCGAGGGGTTGCGCGGCGTCCACGTCGAGCCGGAGAATCGAGCCCGGGCAGTAGAACTGGTCCGCGGGGAGCCCGCGCACGACGTCCTTCACGGGGAGCGCGAGGGCGTCGATGGCGAGCTGGGCCGACCCGGCGAGGCACACGAGCGTGCCGCCTTCCTGCACGAACACCTTCAGCGCGGCCACGCCCGCCTCGCCGAGGCCGCCGACGTACTCCGCGGGGAGCGATCCTGTCCTGTTACCGGCAATCAGGCGCTCGGAGGCGATGCCGGGAAGGACGATGACGTCGAACGACGCGCTCAGCCGCCCCGCCCTCACCTCGGCATCGCGGAGCGTGGCGAACGGCATCTCGTACTGCTCCAGCAGCCAGCGCGTCCAACCCTCGTCGATCGCGTCGTTCCACGGCCTGTAGAGCGCGGTCCGCGCCTTCCGGAGCGGCGCGGACGCCGGCGGCCGGCCGCGGGCGCCGAACACGCGCAGCCCCATTTCCCGCGCGAGGCGTTCGACGTGCGCGCGCGCGTCCGACACCGGCCGCACGATGAGGGTGCCCGGCGCGTACGTATAGCCGTCCTGTGTCACGGCGCCGCTGGTCCACTCGACGCGCAGGCCCGCCGCCAGGAGGCGGTTCGCCGCGAGCGCCCCGGACGTGCCGCGGGCGTCCACGAGGTAGTAGTCGGGCCGCGGATAGCCGAGCGGCCACCCGAGCGGCGGCACGACCCGATCGACGCGCGACAGGAGCGGCGCGTCGAACGCCTGATCGATCCGGTCCACGCGCACGCCCATCTGGCGGGGAAGCGTCCAGCCCGTGACGTCGTACGGCCGCTCCGGCGCTCCGCCGGCCGGCGCCTTCCTCGCGGGGTACCGCTGGACCTCCAGCAGGCTCTTCGCGTAGGCCCTGAACGGCTGCGACAAGACGACGAACGCCGTGCCCGTCGGGTACTCCGTGCTGCCCACCGTGAAGGGCTCGGACGCCTGCTGCACCTCGACGCCGCCGTCCACGAGCAGGTTGATCAGGGCGTATGCCGCGGCCGGGTCGTGCTGATCCGGCGGGATGGCGAACGCGAAGGGCGCCCCGGCGGCGCCCCGCTCGACGGCCCGACGGCCCATCGCGTGGAAGTTCGCGAGGATCTCGCCCCGGTACCTGGACACGGCCGAGAGGAGCCCGCGCATCGCCGCCAGGTTGTAATCGACGATGTCGCGCAGGCGCCAGGTGCCGCCGGGCCAGGGGTTCGGAAAGTTGATCTGCGGCGCGTACTCGGCCAGCCCCCTCGCGCCCCCGCGCAGGTCTTTCGCGGCCACCTCGATCGGGTTCGCGAGCCTGGCCGACGCGGCCTCGGTGAGCAGGCAGACGGTGTTGCGCCCGAGAGGCGCCGAGTCCTCGTATCCCGGCCAGTAGTAGTCGAACATCGCGTTCGACACGACGCCCGACTTGCCCTGGCTCTCGAGCTCCATCGCCATCGCGCTGCCGAGCAGCGAGGCCTCGCGCCAGATGAGCGGGTCCTGGTTCGGATCGATGGGATCGACATTGGGCGGCACGAAGAACCGCGGCCCGTTCGACCCCATCTGGTGCATCGACAGAAAGACCTGCGGGTGCCACTCCCGCGAAAAGAACCGCGCGAGCGAGCGGCTCTCGGCCATGTTCAGCATGAACGCGTCGCGGTTGATGTCGTGGCCGACGTACTTGTGGTACGGCCACGGCATCGGGCCGCCTTCGAACGGCGTGCCCTGCATCTTCCGCTGCCAGTCCACGACGATCGTGTGCCCGTCGGGGTTGAGGGACGGGATGAGCAGCACGACGATCTCGCCGAGCATCGCGACCGTGCGTTCGTCGTTGGCCGACGCCAGCTCGTACAGGATCTCGCTGGCCGACTGCGTCGCGCCGACCTCGCTCGCGTGGATGCTGCACCCGATCGCGACGACGGCCCTGGCGCCAGACAGGATGGCCTGGGCCTCGCGCTCGCTCGCGAGGCGCCTGGGATCCGCCAGCAGCCGGTTGTCGATCTGCAGCGTCGCCAGGTTCCTGATGTTCTCGATGGAACTGATGGCGGCGGCGATGATCCGCCGCCCTTCGGTCGTCGGGCCGGCGTCGAGGAGTTCCACCCGCGGCGAGGCGGCGGCCACGGTCTGGAAGTACTTCTCGATGGAGGGCCAGTCGGCGAGCCTGCCGTCGGCGCCCATCCTGAAGCCGAAGAACGCCTCCGGCGACGGCACCTCCTGCGCCGCCGCTCCGGCCAGCGGCACGAGGAGAGCGAGACCCAGAATCAGCGTGGCTCTGAAAGCCGCCCTGCAACGTGACATCGTCTCTTCCCTAGCCCCTAGCCCCTAGCCCCTAGCCCCTAGCCCCTAGCCCCTAGCCCCTGGCGCCCAGCCTCGCCCACGTCGCTCCCAGGTGCGCGTCGGTATCGTCCCAGAACGACTCGACGAGCGGGTGCGCCTCGAGTGCCGCCTGGACGATGCCCCGGAGCACACCGGTTCCCCGGCCGTGCACGATCCGGACTTCTTGCAGTCCGGCCGCGCGGGCCTCGTTGACGTACTCTTCGACGACCGACCTGACGTCGGCCGGCCGGAAGGCGTGCAGATCCAGCGTCCCGTCGATGGGGAGCCGCACCGCGTCGTCGTCGCCGTGAGGCTCGGCCCTCTCATCGGCAGGCGCAGCCCGCTCCCTGTGTGCGGGCGCGGCGTGCCGATCGTCTCGGGTTGCAGCGTCCGGCTCGAATCCCGAATCCCGAATCCCGAATCCCGGTGGACTTGTCACGGCCTCGTGTACGTGACCGTGACCGACGTGCGGATCCCGCCGCGGGGGGTGAAGTCGCCGACGACGGTCATGCGCCTCGGCTGGCAGGCCGCGACGAGGTCGTCCAGGATCCGGTTCGTGGCGGCCTCGTAGAAGATGCCCCGGTCGCGGTATCCGAACAGGTACATCTTCAGCGACTTGAGTTCGATGCACCGATCGCCGGGGACGTAGGTCACGCGGATCTCGCCGAAGTCCGGGAGGCCGGTCATCGGGCACACCGAGGTGAACTCCGGGGCGGAGATGGCAATCTCGTAGTCCCGCTCCGTTTGCGGGTTGGGGAACGTCTCGATCTTCGCGCTTGACATCGCGCCGGATCTTACCATTTAGTGGCGGAAAACGGCCCGTCCCGGCGGGTTGGCGGATTGACAGCGTGGGGGCCGCGAGCTAGCATTCTTGAACTTCCGATTTCAGTCCGGGGTCTGCCGCCTGCGCGCGCGGCCGGCTTGCGGTGACGTGAAACGCGCGTGGTTTCGAGGAGAGTCACGATGGCAGAGGCCCGCAGGATGGGCAAGTCGGAGCTGTTCGCGCATTTCGCGGACCGTTTCGAGGTGAAGCGCGCCGTGGCGCGCGAGTTCTTCGACGAGCTGGCGATGCTCTCGGAGAAAGAGCTGAAGCGGTCGGGCGAGTTCGTGCTGCCCGGCATGGTCAAGCTGGTCGTGCAGAAGCGGAAGGCCCGGCAGGGGCGCAACCCGGCGACGGGCGAGCCCATCAAGATCCCGGCCAAGACCGTCGTCAAGGCGCGCGTCGTCAAGCAGTTGAAGGACGCCGTCCTCCCGCGCAAGTAAGGTGCAGGGCCGGCCGCGAGGCCGGCCCTCCACGATCGGCCGTCGGCGCACGTCAACCGGCCCCCGGTTCGGCGTTGCGCCGCCTTGTCTCACGCCTCCGGACCCGGCCCCGACGCCGGGTCAGCGGGGCGTAGGTTACCGGCGTCGCCGGCTGCAGGCTCTACAAGCGCCAGCGTCACCGTGAACGTCGTCCCCTTGCCGACGGCGCTCGACGCCGAGATCGTCCCTCCCAGCTGATCGACGACCTTCTTCGTGATGGCCAGCCCCAGGCCCAGGCCCTGACGCTTCGTCGTCCTGAAGTCCTCGAACAGCGTCTCGAGGCGCTCCGGCGCGATGCCGCAGCCTGTGTCGGACACGCGGAGCGTCGCGTCCGGACCATCCGCCGACGCGCTGATCGTCACGACGCCGCGCGGGTTCGTGGCCTCGATGGCGTTCATGACGAGGTTGCGGCAGACGCGGCTCAGCGCGAAGACGTCGCCCTCGACCGTCAGCGGGCCCGGCGCCAGATCGAGGGCGAGGGTGAGACCCGCCGCCTCCGCGTTCGCGCGCATCGACTCGGCGACGTCGGACGCGAGCTTGTTGAGGTCGAGCGGAAACTTCTCCAGCGGCATCGGGCGGGCGATGTTGCGGAGATCTTCGAACACGCGCTTCACCTGGCCGCACTCCCGGTCGATCGTCCGCCTGAACAGCTCCAGGTATTCCGCGTCGTCGTGCATCTTCACGACGAGCCGGCAGTTGTTCTGGATGTTCTGGAACGGGTGCGACAGGTCGTGCACGAGACCCGCCGCGACGCGCCCGAACACCGCGTGCCGCTCCTGGCGCCTCACGTCCTCCTGCAGGGCGCCGAGGCGGCCGGCCATGGTGTTGAAGGCGTCCCCGAGCCGGCCGAGTTCCGTCTTCGACGCCACGCGCACCCGCTCGTCGAGGCGCCCCTGCGCGATGGCCTCGGTACCTCGGATGAGTTCCTGGATCGGCGCGATCAGGGAGCGGCCCCAGACCAGTCCCGCGAGCACCATCACGAGGACCGCGAGGGCGATGGCCGCGATGAGATCGCGCTCCTGGCGGCGCGCCGCGGCGAACGCCTCGCGGGCGGGCTGCTCGACGATCACCATCCAGCCCAGATCGGGAACCCTCACGCCGGCCGACAGGATCAGCGCGCCGTTGGCGGCCCTGCGCTCCCGCACGACGGGCGCGTCGGGTGCCGCGCTTCGCAGGGCGGCCACGACGCCGTCAGACGCCAGGCTGGCGCCGCGCGCCACGGCCGAGCGCTCGTCCGGGTTTCCGTGCGCCAGCAAGTCGCCGGCCGGGCCGACGACCATGGCGTAGCCGGCGGTCCCGACCCGGACCCGGTCCGTCAGGCGCCAGAGTTCCTCGATGCTGAACTCGCCCACGAGCCACCCCGCGTGGGCGGCGCCGCGCCGCAGCGGCGCGGCCACCAGCATGGTCGGCAGCAGGTCGTTGTCCACGAACACGGGCGACATCCGGACGCCGTGAAGTTCGGTGCCGTCGGAACCGGGGACGGCGACGCCCGGGGTCCCGACGCGGCTCGTGGCGATCACGGCGCCGGAGGCGTCGAACGCCGTCAGTTCGCGGAAGTCAGGGAACCGCAGAACGAAACTCTTCAGGACGCGGTCCTGTCGCGCCGGCTCGATCCCCGCGCTCCCGACCTCGTCGGCCAATGCGCCGATGATCCGGAGGTTCGTCGTGATGTAGCGCGCGACCTGCTCGCCGACCTGGCGGGCCACGTCGAGGTTTCCCTCGGTCACCGTCCGGCGGGTGCCCTCGCGGAGGGAGTACACCGAGACGACGCCGTAGATGAGCAGCGGCAGCACGGCGGCCGTCGCGAGCATCGCGGCAAAGCGAACGCGGAGCGTGCTCACGGCTCGCGCGCCCCGGGCGGCCTGGGCTGCCACCGGCTCAGAAAGTAGATAGCGTCACGGCCCTCGCTCCCGGCGGGCAGTGAGAAGCGCCGGCTGACGGCCTGCGCCGTGTCGTTCCAGGCGAGGAAGATCGCCGGCGGGTTGTCGCGCCAGGCGGACTGGAACGCCGCGATGGCGCGGGCGAACGCCTCGTCGTCGTGCGCGTCGAGGGCCGCGTCGAGGGCGGCGTCGACGCGGGCGTCGCTGTAGCTCCAGTAGTTCCAGCGGCGGCTTCCCTCCGGCGAGTGCCAGAACCGGTGGAACACCGTGGCCGACGGGCCGCCGAGCAGCGAGAGCATCGCGGCGTCGAAGTCGCCGGAGACGATCCGCCGGTTGAACGCGTCCGGCGGAAGCGACTCGAGCCGCACGCGGACGTCGAGGGCATCCAGTTGCTGCTGCACGAGCAGGGCCATGCGCTCCAGGATCGTGAAGTTCGCGGGAACGAGGCACGTAAACTCCAGGCGGCCGGCCCGCGCGCCTCCCAAGAACGCCGGGCCGTCCTGCCGGGCTGGCGGCGGTGCCTGCGCCCGGCGGTCGCGCGCCCAGTAGCGGGGCCAGACCGGCCCGTCCGCCGGCGTGCCCCGGCCCTTCAGCCCCTGCTGCACGAGCGCGGCCCGATCGATCGCCGCGTCGAGCGCCCGACGGATGGCCGCCTGCCTGAATGCCGGCCGCGCCGAATTCAGCACGACGGCGTGGGCGTAGTATCCGGGAAACCAGCGTGCCTCGACGGCGCGCTGGTCGCGCAGGAACTCCGCCGCGTCCGGAGCCACCTCCCACAGGAAGTCGACGCGCCCTCGCATCATCTCGGCCCACGCCGTCCTCAACGCGTCGAACGGCCGGATGACGACGCGATCGATGGCCGGCGCCCCGAGGTAGTAGGACCGGTTCGCCTCCATCACGATTTCGTTCTCCGTCGACGAGACGATGGAGAACGCGCCCGTGCCTATCCTGGTCGTTCCGTCGGCCGCGGTCCGGATGACGGCCCGGTCGAGGTCGTCCAGCAGGTACGAGCACTTCTGGTCGAGGCGCACCTCGACCTCCCGATCTCCAACTGCGCGGGCAGAAGCGACGTGCGGAAGGCACACGGATGTCGCGAGCGCGGCGGCGTCGGAGGCCGCGGCCCCGATCGTCCGGGCGACATCGGCCGCCGCGAGCGGGATGCCGTCCTGGAAGGCCACGCCGCTCCGCACGCGCAGGCGCCACGTCAGGCCATCGGCCGAGACGGACCAACTCTCGAGCAGGCGGGGCTGGGTGCGGCCTTCCGCGTCGTTGGCCGTCAGGCGTTCGAAGGCGATCGTGTCGGCGAGAAGCGGCGCGCCGTGGCTGGGATCGATCTGACGGCTTTGCGGGACGCCGATGGTGAGCGTGACGGGCTCGCTGGAGGGCGGAGCGGACGCCGGGCTGTCGCAGGACGCGGCAGACAGCGCCCCGGCGATGGCCAGAGCGAGCACCGGCCGGCGAAACCGCCGGCCGGTGTGGTCGCGCGCGCGTGCCGCGCGGGCGAGGCGGCTGTCTGCCTGTCCCCTCGTGGTCCGGGAGTCGCTTACTTGCCGCTCTCCGGCGGCACGCAAATCATCCACGGGCACATTTCCCGCGACGGAGCTTTCTGCGCCTTCTTGAGAACCGTGATCTTCATTGTACCCCTCCTGCCGGTCCGCGCGCGGCGTCTTCCGCCAGCGACGCGAGCGCCGATTCCATGCTTCGCCGGTGACATGACGGCGCATCCATGTCCCCGAGTTCGGCGTGCGATGCGACGGCGCACCCGCCGCCGCACACCGGGATGAACGGACAGTCTCCGCAGAGCCGCCACGGCGCCAGGTACTCGAAGCGCCTGGCCGCCGCCGCCTGGTCGCCGGTCCGGCGGCCGCTGATGTGGCCGACCGACAGCGCGAACTCGCCGGTGAACCCCGGGCACGCGTACAGCGTGCCGTCCGGCCCGATGGTGTGCGAGTGCCGCCGGTAGATCTCGCACGGGCCCATGTGCAGGCCGTCGGGCGCGGGCAGGCCCCGCTGCCGCGTCTCTTCGCGGAGGAGCGACATGGTGTCGTCGACGAGGCGGCAGGTCTCGCAGGCCGAACTCGCAGCCTGCGGCACGGAACGGCCGGTCGACGGTCCGGCCGCGGTCATGCAGCTTCCGCCGAGCGGACGGCGATTCGACGCGGCGGGGCGTTGCGGCACGATGCCCGTGGCCCTGACGGGCTCGCCCGGCTTGATGACCGGCTTGAACGCCACCTTGACGATGCGCCGCGCGAAGTCCTGCGCCTGCAGGAAGTCGAGCAGCGCCGGATAGGCCGAAGCCGTTTCCAGGTCGAAGTTGCCGCCGATGGTGATCGGCACGAGCGGCGCGACGCGCCGCACGTTTTCGATGATGCGATCGAACGTGCCCTGGCCCCCGCGCATCGGCCGCATCCGGTCGTGCGTGTCACGGTTGCCGTCGAGCGTGACCTTCACGCCCGTGAGTCCGAGCGGCAGCATCGCCCGGACCACCTCCGGCGAGAGCAGGAGGCCGTTCGTGATGATGTTGACCGCCTGCCGCACGCCGGCCTCGCGCGTGTGCCGCCAGCACGCGCCGGCGATGGCCGTCATCGCGGGCACGTTCAACAGCGGCTCGCCGCCGAAGAACGTGAGCACCAGGCAGCCCGGGCGCACGTCGTCCACCTGGCGCGTGATCCACGCGGCCACCTCCGACGCCGTCGCGCCGGACATCTTCGGGGCGGGCCGGCCGAACCCGGCGTGCTCGCCCTGGTAGCAGTACTCGCAGGCGAAGTTGCACTGGAGCGTCGTGAGGACGGTGACGCGGACTTGCGACGCGTCCTCCCGGAACCCGGCGAACCGCTCTTCGAGCGCGGCGCGCTCGGACGCGGCATCGCGGACGAGGAAGCCGTTCTTCGCCAGCTCCTCCATCGCCGTCCGCACCTCGCCTGAGGGCTCGCCGGCCTGCGGCGCTCCGCTCCCCAGCCGGTCCAGCAGCGCGGCGACGTCCGGCGACACCAGAACCTGCGCGTCCGTCAGCGTGTTCATCAGGAACACGTCGCCCGTCGAAACGGGCACGCTGACGTTGAAGGCCGAGGCTGTCATCCGGGCATCCACCCGGGGCCACAATTTGCAAGGGGTGTTCCAGCGCGGCGCGGGACGCAAATGCGCGGGAATCAGCCTGAACCGGCGGGTCCGGCAGTGTCCTCAATCGAGACAGGTGGCAGAAATTGCAGCAGCGAACCTGGACACGCGTTGCAGTTTCTGCAACATGCCGCAGCCTGGTCCGGGCGGGGACCGCAGGCCTCAGGCTCCGTCAGCGCCCCGCAGCTTCTTCGCGATCTCGCGGACGTCCAGGCGGTCCATCTTGAACTTCAGCGTGCTGAGGGGCATGCCGAGCGCGCGCGCCGTCGCGGTGACGTTCCAATGCTCCCGCTCGAGCGACTTGAGGATGAAGCTGCGCTCGAACGTCTCGCAGGCGCGGTCGAAGAGGCCGTCGGGGGCCAGGTCGGGCCTCGTCAGCGCGGCGAGGTTGTACTCGTACGGCAGGTCCGCGGCGCCGATCCGGTCGCCGTCGCTGACGGCGACCAGGCGCTCGATCAGGTTCTCGAGCTCGCGGACGTTGCCGGGCCACGAGTAGGCGCGGAGCGCCTCCATGGCCGGCTCCTCGATCTCGATCAGATGCTTGCGGAACTTCGTGTTGTAACGGCCGACGAAGAACGCCGCCAGCGCCGGCAGGTCCTCGGGGCGCTCGCGCAGCGGCGGCAGCCTCATGGGGATGACTTTGAGCCGGTAGTACAGGTCTTCGCGGAACCGGCCCTCGCGCACCGCCCGCTCGAGGTCCACGTTGGTCGCGGCGATGACGCGCAGGTTCACGCGGATCGGGCGCGCGCCACCCACGCGCTCGATTTCCGACTCCTGGAGGGCCCGGAGCAGCTTGGCCTGCACGTCGGGCTTCATCTCCCCGATTTCGTCGAGGAACAGCGTGCCGCCGTCCGCCATAGCCACCTTACCGACCTTGTGGGCCACGGCGCCGGTGAATGAGCCTTTGACGTGCCCGAAGAGTTCTGACTCAAGGAGTTCTCTTGGGATGGCTCCGCAGTTGATCGTGACAAAGGGCTTATCGCGGCGCCGGCTGTTGAAATGGATCGCTCGGGCGAGAAGCTCCTTGCCTGTCCCAGTCTCGGCGTGGATCAGGATCGTTGAGTCGCTCTGCGCCGCGCGAGCCGCCGTGTCGAGCAGTGAGAGAAGAGCTTCCGAATGCCCGATGATGTTCTCAAACCCGTACTTCCGATCCAGGCTCGCGCGCAGACTCCGGACCTCTTCTACAAGACGAAAATGCTCCAGTGCCCGGTCCACGACCAGGCCCAGCTCTTCGTAGTCGATGGG
>CAZBIP010000044.1:0-18818 GCA_964491885.1 uncultured Vicinamibacterales bacterium | reverse complement strand
ACCGCGGACGTGACCGGGACGGCGCGGGCCGGGTCGCCGTGCGTTCCGGCGCGCGGGCGGCGGACTCGGCAGCTTTGGCGTCGAAGCAAGCCGGTTTGAAGCGTCCACGGAAGCGTGACCGGGACGGCGCGGGCAGCGGGTCTGCGGGCGGTCGTCCCGAGGGGCGGTGCAAGGCGAGAGGGCCGCGGGGGAGTGCACACAGTTCATCCACAGGGGGTGTTCTGAAGCTGGATCAATAACGTCTGATAATATATGTTATGTTAACCTATACCCGTACGCCAGGCCAGGACCACGCACGCGCGCGCCCCCGAGGGCCTACCCCGGATGCCCCCCGCCCGACCCAGGGGCTCGCCGCGCGCCGCCGTCCGCATTCGTCCGCCCCGCACCCGCGAGACGGCGCACCGCGAGCGCCGCGCACCCAATCGGGCGCGCTCCCGCGCTCCCGGCCGCGCCTGACGCCGATCCCGACGGTTCCGCCAGACGCCCACCGGCTGCCCGCGCCTGGCGCTCCAACCGACGCACACCCGCCGCGGGCGGCCGACAATGGCCCCAGCGCCCGCCTGGCGCCCTGGCGCTACTTGCTCCGCTTGAGGTCGTCGATGATGGATTCGAGCGCGTGAATGATTTCCGTGCGCTCGACCTGGCTCTTGCTGAACGTCAGGTGCAGGCGGAACGCCTTGCTGGCGGGCTTGAAATTGAACACGAACGCCCGCGGGCGCCCGCGCTTCGGCCTGGCGGCCGCGTCCTTGCGGAGCTTCTCACGGGTCGCGTCGCCCTCGCGGGCGATCTTCTCGACCAGGGCGATCATTTTCGCGGTGCTTCCAGTCCTAACTATCTGCAAAAGCAGTGACTTAGAGGAAATGTCGGCCAGCCGACAGAGCTGTTTCACTTCCGCGGGCATCTTCTGGAGGGCCAGGGACTCGGAGATCGCGGTCCTCGACTTCCCCAGGCGCTTCGCCAGGTCCTCGTGGGTGAGCTTGTTGCGCGAGGAAATGCTGTGCAGGGCGTCGGCTTCCTCGAACGGGGTCAGATCCTTCCGCTGGAGGTTCTCGACGAGCGCGAGTTCGATGACCTCGGCGTCGTCGGTGTCGCGCACGACGACGGGCAGTTCCTTCAGGCCGACCTGCACGGCGGCCTGGTAGCGGCGCTCGCCGGCGATAATCTGATACCGGCCGTTCCGGACGCGCACGACGATGGGCTCGATGACCCCCTTCTCGGCGATCGACGCCATCAGCTCTGAAAGATCTCCCATGCTCTGCCGGGGCTGGTCGGGATTGGGGTCGATCTGGTCGATGGGCAGGAGCCGGCCGATGGGGGCCCCGGCCGGGGCGGACAGCGTGGCCACGTAGTGCTCGTCGTGGCGCATCCGGATGGAGTCCGGCAGTCCAGCGCGCTTAGGCACGATCGATGACCTCCTCGCAGAGCCGGTAATACTCGGCCGCCCCGGACGAGTCCGGCGCGAACGTGAAGATGGATTCCTTGTACGCCGGGCTCTCTTCCAGGCGGACGCTCTTGCTGATGACGGTGGTGAAAACCAGTTCGCCGAACACGGTCCTGATCTGGTTCCTGATGTCCCTCCCGATCGCCGTCCGGCGGTCGTGCATGGTGATGAGCACGCCGATCAAACGCAGGTCGGGGTTCGCCCGCGACCGGACCTTCTCCACGGTCTCGAGGAGGTCGTCGGTCCCCTCGAGCGCGAAGTACGACGACTGGATGGGCACCAGGAGGTGGCTCGACGCCACGAGCGCGTTGGCCGTCAGCAGCCCCAGCGTCGGCGGGCAGTCGATGACGATGAACTCGTAGTCCCCCTTCACCGGATCGAGGCGGTCCTTGAGGCGGAAATGGGCGTCCATCTCCCCCACCAGCTTCGACTCGAGCTTGGCCAGCGCGATCCGTGCCGGCGCGATGAAGAGGTTCGCCACGCTCGACGGGACCACGACATCGGCCAGCGCGACGTGGTCCTCGAACATCACGTCGTAGAGGCTCCGCGTCACGCTCCTGATGTCCAGGTACGACATCGAGCTGTTGCACTGCGGGTCCATGTCCACGAGGAGGGTCCGCTTGCCTCGCATCGCCAGGGCGGCAGCCAGGTTGATGGCGGTGGTGGTCTTGCCGACCCCACCCTTCTGGTTGGCGATTGAGACGATCATGGAAAACGGCCGGAAGGTGGCGCGCGCCCATTCTAGGCACGCCCTCGGCGGGGTGTCAAGGAACGGGCCACCCTGGACCGTGCGCCGCAGGCGGCGCGCGCCCGGGCGTCACATCTTGTACTTGCCCAGCTCCTCCGGGTCGAGGCTCTCCAGCCAGCGCTGCAGGCGGTCGGCCTGCCCGGGCTCGGGCGCGAGATCCGCCGATTTCGCGCCGTCAATCACGTGGTCCTCGACGAAGATCGGCGCCTGCGTCCGGAGCGCGAGGGCGATGGCGTCGCTCGGCCGCGCGTCCACGGCCACGGCCTGCCCGCCCACCGTCAGGTGGATGACCGCGTAGAACGTGGTGTCCTTGAGATCGCTCACCACCACCTTCTCGACGGCGCCGTTCAGATCCCGGATCACGTTGCGGAGCAGGTCGTGCGTCATCGGCCGCGGGGTCGCCACGTTCTCGATCTGGAGCGCGATGGCATGCGCCTCGAACACGCCGACCCAGATCGGCAGCACGCGGTCCCCGTCCTTGTCCCGGAGGATGACGATCGGCATGTTCGTCGCCGGGTCGACCATCAGCCCCCGGATCACCATCTCGCGCTGCATCGCGCCCCTCCGTTCCCGCCGCCCGCGCCGGCGGCGCCCCCCGCACGATTGCGCCTACACCGTAGGCCCGCCAGCCCCGCCTGTCAAGACCGCCGGACGCCTCTCAGGCTGTGCGGCCCGGCGCGCTCGATCAGCACGGGCACCACCGTGCCGAGCGACGAGGCCTCGCCCGGGAAGTTCACCACGACGTTCCCGGACGTCCGTCCCGTCAACTCGGTGCGCCGGCGCCGGCTCACGCCGTCCACGAGCACGTCCACCGTGCTCCCGACGGCCGCGTCGAGCAGGCGCCGCTGGATCGCCGCCTGGCGCTCCTGCAGCGCCGACAGGCGCCTCGCCTTCTCCGCCTCGGGCACGTCGTCCCGATACCGCTTCGCCGCAATCGTCCCGGGGCGCTCGGAATACTTGAAGGAGAACATCGAGTGGAAGCCCACCGCCTCGACGAGCGACAGCGTCTCCTCGAAGTCCTCCGGCGTCTCGCCCGGAAAGCCGACGATGAGATCGGTCGACAGGTGAATCCCGGGGACCTCGGACCGGAGCGCGGCGACGAGCGCCAGGTAGTCCTCGCGCGTGTGGCGCCTCCGCATCGCCGCCAGCACGCGGCTGGAGCCGGACTGGACCGGCAGGTGGACGTGCTTGCAGACCCGAGGCAGATCGCGCACCGCCTCGATGAGCCGCCGGCCCACGTGCCTCGGGTGCGGGCTCGCGAACCGGACCCGACGCAGGCCGGGGACGGCATCGACCTCGGCCAGCAGCGCCGCGAAATCACACCCGGGATCGTCGGGCGCCCGGTAGTGATTCACGATCTGGCCCAGCAGGTGGACCTCCACCCGGCCGCCGGCGACGGCGTCGCGGACCTCGGCCAGGATCTCGGCCTTCGGGCGCATGCGCTCCGCGCCCCGCGTGCGCGGCACGACGCAGAACGCGCACACCTCGTCGCAGCCTTCGACGATGGTGACGTACGCCTTCACGGGGTCGGAGCGCCGGACGACCCCGAGGGGAAATGGTTCGCCGTCCGCCGGGCCGACGTCGATCTGGCGCCGGCCCGTCAGGCGCGCCTCATCGGCCAGCGCCGGCAGGCGCCGCCCGGCGTGGGTGCCCACGACGACGTTCACCGTCCGGGCGCGCGCGAACACGCGCGTACCCTCCTGCTGCGCGAGGCACCCCGCCACGGCCAGGACCTGGGGCTCCCGGCCCGGCGCCAGGCCGGCGCGAAGCTCCCCGATCCGGCTGTACACCTTGTCCCCGGCTTTCTCCCTGACCGTGCAGGTGTTCAAAACCACGAGGTCGGCGCCGGCCGCATCCTCCGCGGGCTCGTAACCCGCCGCCTCGAGGAGGCCCGCGATCCGCTCCGAGTCGTGGACGTTCATCTGGCAGCCGAATGTCTCGATGTAATAACGCAATGCCATTTACGACCGCTTTCGCCTTTCGCCTTTCGTTCCGGCTTCGCTTTCGCCCCGCCTCGCCCGCAGCATCTCCCGCGCCCCGGCCCTCGTGCCGTCGGTCACGACGAGGCCGGCCATCATCCGCGCCAGTTCGTCGACCCTGGCGTCTTCCGGCAGGACCTCGATGAAGGCCTGCGTCCGGCCCCGCCGCTCCTCCTTGGACACCCGGAAGTGCCAGTCGCCGCAAGCCGCGATCTGCGGCAGGTGCGTGATGCACAGCACCTGGAACGTCCGTCCCAGGCCGCGCAGCCGCCGGCCGACGATGTCGGCCACCCGGCCGCCGATCCCGGCGTCGATCTCGTCGAAGACGAGCGTCCTGCCCGGGGCGTCGGTCGTGGCGATCGTCTTCAGCGCGAGCATCACGCGCGACAGTTCGCCGCCGGACACGACCCTCGCCAACGGGCGGAGCTCCTCGCCAGGATTCGGCGACACGAAGAACTGGGCCGCGTCGATGCCCCGGGCGGTCCATCGATCTTCGCCGGACGCGGCCTCCTCGAACCGCACCTCGAACCGCGTGCGCTCCATGGCCAGCGCGGCGAGCTCGGCGACGAGCGCGCGCGAGAAGTCCGGCGCCTTCCGGCGGCGCGCCGCCGACAGCGCGCGCGCCCGCGCGAGATACCGCTCCCCCGCCGCCGCGCCGAGCCGCTCGAGCTCCGCCAGGCGCTCCGCGGACGAGTCCAGCGCCGCCAGTTCCTCCGCCGCGCGCCGCCGGCGTCCGATCACGTCGGCCAGCGCCGGCCCGTACTTGCGCTTGAGCCGCTCGAGCGCCGCCAGGCGCTCCTCGATGTCCTGCAGACGCTCCGGCGACGCGTCCACGCGGGCGGCGTACTCGCGCAGGAACGCCGCCAGGTCGGCCAATTGGGCGTCCACCCCTTCTCTCACCTCGAGGAACGGGGCGAACCGGGCATCCATGTCCCGCAGTTCGGCGACGCGCCTCCAGACCGACGCCAGCGAGGCGATGACGGACGCGTCGTTCTCGTAGAGCGTCGCGTAGGCGCCCTCGCACAGTCCGCGGACCTTCTCGGCGTTCGCCAGGAGTTTGCGCTCCCCGGCCAGCGCCTCGTCCTCCCCTTCCGACGGGGCCACGCGCTCGATCTCGCCAAGCTGGAACTTGAGGAACTCGGTCCGCGCCTCGCGGTCGCGCTCCCGGGCCCGCACGGCGTCCTGATCGGCCCGGAGCGCCGCCCACTCCGCGTGAGCCGCGGCCGTCGCCTCACGGTCCGGCGAAAATCCAGCATAGTGGTCCAGCAGGTCCAGGTGGGTGTCCGGGTCGAGGAGCGCCTGGTGGTCGTGCTGGCCGTGAAGGTCCACGAGCCCCACGCCGAGCTCCCGCGCGCGCGCCGCCGTCACGAGCTGCCCGTCGACGAAGCTGCGGCTGCGGCCCTGCGAAGTGATCTCCCGCCGGACGATGATCTCGCGGCCATCGTCCTCGAAGACCGCCTGGATATTCGCTTTTTCTTCGCCAGTCCGGACGACGTCCGACGACGCCCGGTCGCCCAGCAGCAACCCGACGGCCCCGACGACGATCGACTTGCCGGCTCCGGTCTCGCCGGTGATGACGTTGAGGCCGGGCAGGAAGGTGATCTCGAGGCTCTCGATGACCGAGAGGTTGCGGATCTGGAGGTAGCGCAACATGGGCTCGCCGGGCTCCCGGGTGAGAGGGTGTCACGACGCGGAACTCCCATGATATCACGGGTTTGACAGGGTATGCGGCGCATGGTACTCTTGCGTGAATAGGCTCGTGCGGGGGGCGGCGCATGCGGGGCGCGTCTTGGCCGCCCCGCGCCGGGGTTTTCGAAGGGACGTCGCGTGGGTGCCAATGCCATCCAGGGCGGCGGGGCCGTGGACCTGGTTCTCCGATCCGGGCCCGCGGCCAAGCTGGTCCTCGTCATTCTGCTGGCCTTCTCGGTCGTGTCGTGGGGGATCATCCTCCACAAGCTCTGGTACCTGCGGCGGGTCGGCAAGCAGACGTCGTCGTTCCGGGAGGTCTTCCGCCGGAGCACGAAGTTCTCGGAGGTGCAGGCCGTGTGCCGGGCCTTCGAGCAGAGCCCGCTGGTCGGCATCTTCCAGGCGGGCTACGCGGAACTCAACACGCAGCTGAAGCAGGCGGCGCAGGACATGGGCAGTCCGGGGACGGCGCCCGGGCGTCCAACCCTGAAGAGCCTCCCCGCCGTCGATCGGGCCCTCCTGCGCGCGGCGTCGGTGGAGGTGTCGAAGCTGGAGCGGCGGCTGCCGCTTCTGGCCACGACGGCGAGCATCACGCCGTTCATCGGGCTCTTCGGGACGGTCTGGGGGATCATGACGTCGTTCCAGCGGATCGCCAGCGTGGGATCGACGAGCCTGGGCGTGGTCGCGCCGGGAATCGCCGAGGCGCTCATCGCGACCGCGGCGGGCCTCTTCGCGGCGATCCCGGCCGTGTATTTCTACAACCACTTCGTGGCGGCCGTGAAGGAGCTGACGGCGGCGATGGACGACTTCGCGCTCGAGTTCCTGAACATCGCCGAGCGCAACTTCACCTAGCCGCGCGCCGAGGATCCGCGATCGATGCCGAAGGTCAGTCCCACCGAGGAGATCTCGACCGGCCGGGCGGGGCGCGTGCGCCGCGTGACGGCTTCCATGTCCGAGATCAACGTCGTGCCGCTGGTCGACGTGATGCTGGTGCTCCTCATCATCTTCATGGTGACGGCGCCGATGCTGCAGCGCGGCGTCGACGTGGCGCTGCCCGTCGCGCGGCGGGCCGAGCCCATCGCGGAGGAGCGCGTGTTCCTCACGGTGCCCCTGACGTACCGGCGCGACCGCGCCGTGCGTCTCGGCACCGAGCGGGTGTCCATCGACGTGCTGGCCGAACGGGTGCGCCAGATGATGGACGGGCGCGAGGACCGCAAGGTGTTCCTCCGCGGCGACGGCGGCATCCTGCTGCAGGAGCTTCTCGAGGTGATGGATCGCCTCAAGGACGCGGGCATCGATCAGGTGGGCATCGTGGCGAAGCTGCCCGAGGAACGGTGACCGCGATGGAAGCCGTCAGCCGCGTCCTGCTGGACCGGGCGCAGCCCGAGCAGGGACTGCCGCGCATGCTGTCGGCGTCGCTCGCGGCGCACGCGGTGCTGGTGGTGCTCATCGTGGCGCTGCCCGCCGCGCGCGGCGCCCGCGAACCGGACCTCCGTGACGTCATGACCATCTCGCTCGGCGGCGCGCCAGGGCCGTCCGCCGGCGGCATGACGATGATGGGGGCGCCCGCGCCGGCGGCGCGGCCCCCGGCTCCCGAGCCCGCGAAGCCCGCCGCGAAGCCCGACGTGCCGAAACCGGCTCCGGCGGAACGCACGCCGGCGATGACGCTGCCGACGTCGACGCGCCCGGCGAAGCCGGCGCCGAAACGCGCGGCCCCGGCGCCCGCTGCGGCGCCTGCAAGGCCGGCGTCCGGCTCGGCGGACGCGGGCGTAGACCCGAACCGCGGCATGGGCTTCGGGGGGCTTTCCACGGGCGGCGGCCTCGGAAGCGGCAGCTACCTCGACGTGGCGAACTTCTGCTGCCCGGATTACCTCGTCACGATGCTCCAGCTCGTGCAGGCCAACTGGACCGCGCGGCAGGCCGTCGCGGGCGAGGCCCTCGTCGGCTTCCGGATCCAGCGCGACGGGCGCTTGACGGACATCGAACTCGAGCGCTCGAGCGGCTTCCCGGCCCTCGACCTGACCGCCCAGCGCGCCCTGTTCCTCACCCAGCGCGTGCCGCCGCTGCCGGCGGCTTTCCCGGACGACCACCTCACGGTGCACCTCCGGTTCGAGTACAGACGGTGAACATGCGTGATCTGCGAATGAGCATCGCGGCGGCGCTCGCCGCCGCCGGCCTGGCGGGCGGGGGATGGATGGCCGCGGCCCCGGACGAGGCGGAGCCGCAGGCCCGCCAGCAGTCCGAGGTCATCCTGAGCATCTCGGGTGAAGCCGGCGCGAGGCCCCGCTACGCGGTGCCGGACTTCATCGCGCGGACGAGCGACGCGGAGACGCAGGCCGCCGCGAAGCTGATGGGCACCGTGCTGTGGGACGACCTCGCCTTCGAGCGCGAGTTCTACATGGTGCCGCGCGACACGTACCGGACGATCCCGGCCGCCGGCTCGTTCGCGGGCCTCCCGTTCGATCGCTGGCGGGAGCTCGGGGCCGACGGCCTCGTGGCGGGGCTGGTGGAACGCACGGGCCCGGGCGCCTTCCGCGTGGAGGTGCGCCTGTTCGACGTGCGATCGAGGCGTTCCGTGATCGCGAAGGAGTACACGGGCAACGCGTCGAACCCGCGCCTGTTCGCGCACACGGCCGCCGACGACATCCACCAGCAGCAGCGCGCGCTGCGCGGCGTGGCGCGGACGAAGCTCACGTTCTCCTCGGACCGCGACGGCGAGCGGGTGGCCAACGCCGTGTCGGCGCGCGACGTGAAGGAAATCTACATCTCGGACTACGACGGCGCGAACCAGCGCCGCGTGACGATCACGCGCAAGCTGAACATCATGCCGCGGTGGTCGCCCGACGCGCGCGCCATCGCCTACACGTCGTACCGGCGCGACTTCCCGGACATCTACGTCTCGCTGATTTACCAGGGCACGCTCGAGAACCCGACCGGCGGGCGCGGGCAGAACTGGCTGCCGGCGTGGTCTCCGGACGGGACGCGCCTCTGCTTCACGTCCACGCGGGACGGCAACGCCGAGCTGTACCTGATGAACCGGGACGGGTCGGGGCTCACGCGCCTGACGACGCACCCGGCGATCGATACGACGCCGACGTGGTCGCCCGGCGGCACGCAGATCGCCTTCGTGTCCGACCGGAGCGGCTCCCCGCAGATCTACATCGTCGACGCCGACGGGCTCAACCTCCGGCGGCTGACGTCCGAGTCGTGGTGCGACCGGCCGACGTGGTCGCCCGCGCCGTTCAACGAAATCGCGTACGCCTCGCGGACCGGTCCGGGCTACGATATCAGAATCTACGATCTGGCCACCCAGGAGCGGCGCCAGCTGACGTCCGGCCAGGGCAGCAACGAGAGCCCGGCGTACGCGCCCAACGGGCGGCACCTGGCGTTCATGTCGACGCGGACCGGCAAGAGCCAGATCTTCGTGATGGGCCGCGACGGCCGGGAGGTCCGGCAGGTCACGACGGCCGGGAACAACTACACGCCCGACTGGTCGAGGTAGTCGCGGCCGAAGGGGATCAAGGACATGCGCATGCGAAGGATCGATTCCGTCGTGATCGTGGCCGCCGTCGCGGCGTCCCTGGCGCTCGGCGCCTGCAGCGCGAAGAAGCCGCCGGCGGCGCGCCCGCTGCCGCCGCCCCCGGCGACCACGCCCGCGCCGCCCCCGGCGCCGGCGCCGCCCGCGCCCGTGCAGGAATCGCCGGTCGTGACGGCCCCGGCCGTGGCCGAGGATCCGCTGGCGACGCGTTCGATCGACGACCTCAACCGCGATTCGCCGATGCGGGCGGCGTTCTTCGAGTACGACAGCGCCGATCTCACGCCCGAGGCGCGCGCCGTCCTCGACGCGAACGCGGGCGTGCTGAAGAAGTACCCGGCGTGGACCGTGACGATCGAGGGCCACTGCGACGAGCGGGGTACGGCGGAGTACAACCTCGCGCTCGGCGAGCGGCGCGCGGTCGCCGCCCAGTCGTACCTCCTGTCGCTCGGCATCCCCGTCGGGCGGCTGCGAACGGTGAGCTACGGCAAGGAATTCCCCTTCGACCCCGGCCACGACGAGGCGGCGTACGCGAAGAACCGCCGCGCGCACTTCGTCATCACGGGCAAGTAGGGTGCTGAAGCGAGGCGATGCCATGTTGCGACGACCTGGAGTGTTCCTGTTCGCCGTGGGGCTCCTGCTGGCCGTGCCGGCCTCCGCGCCGCTCGGCGCCGCCAACAAGGAGCACCAGCAGATGATGGCGGACATCCGGATGCTGCAGCAGCAGAACCAGCGCCTGCAGGCCCAGCTGACCGCCGTCACCGACCTGCTGATGGCGGTGACGGCGCGGCTGGAGGCGCAGGACGCGGGCACCCGGAAGGGCTTCGCGGACCAGAAGGTCCTCGGCGACACGATGAACGCCGACCTGCGCGTCGTGCGCGAGAAGATCGACGAGACCAACGTCCGGCTGCGCTCGATCCTCGAAGAAGTGGAGACGCTGCGTGCGTCCCAGATCGCCGCCGCGGCGGTCCCCGCGGTCCCGCCCGCCGCCGACGCGGCCGCCCCCCCGGCCGAGGCCCCGCCGGCCCAGCCGGCTCCGCGCCCTGGCGGCTACGGCGCCTCGCCGTCGCAGGCTTTCGAATCCGCGCGGTCCGACTACTACATGGGCCAGTGGAGCCTGGCCATCCAGGGCTTCGAGAGCTACCTGAAGACCTTCCCGAAGTCCGACCTCGCCGACGACGCGCAGTATTACATCGGCGAAACGCACTACATGTCCGGCCGCTTCCAGGACGCGGTCGCCGCCTACGACCTCGTGATCGAGCGCTTCCCGGGCAGCAACACGCTGCCGGACGCGTACTACAAGAAGGGCCTCGCCCTGGCGTCGCTCGGGCAGGCGGAGCAGGCGAAGGCGTCGCTCGCGTTCGTCGTCAGCACGTATCCGGACAGCGATGCCGGCCGGCTCGCCAAGCAGGCCCTCGACAAGCTGTCCCGCAGCGTGAAATAGCCCGGACTCGCGCCCCGGCGAAAGGACCAACATGGCGAACAGCTACAACAAGATCATCCTCGTGGGACGCCTCGGCCGGGACGCGGAACTCAGGGCGACGCCCCGCGGCACGCAGGTCGCCGAAACCAGCGTGGCCGTGGACGACCTCGCGAAAAAGAAGCCCGAGGGCGGCTACGAGACCGAGTGGTACCGCATCAAGGTGTGGGGCCGGCAGGCCGAAACCCTGGCGCCGATGCTGCTCAAGGGCAACCTCGTGCTCGTCGAGGGCCGGCTCTCGATCCGCATGTACGAGTCGAACCGCGATCGGCAGATGCGGTACTCCGCCGAGGTTTCGACGGACCGGGTCGTGCTGCTCGGGAGCCCGGGCGGCCAGCGCGGCGCAGGCCCGCGACCGGAAGCGCACGCGGTCGACGAGCTCGACCAGGCGCCGGCGGACATCAACGCGGACGACATTCCCTTCTGACGATCGTCAGAAGACAGGAGTCAGGAGTCAGGAGTCAGGAGTCAGGAGTCAGGAGTCAGGAGTCAGGAGTCAGAATAAGACGCCGAGCTGCAAGGAGCCAGACGTCACTCCCGATGGAGTGGGGATATTTATGCCTTCTCCTTCTGGATTCTGAAGTCTGTCTTCCGGCTTCTGCATGCCGACTTCGGTCTCCGTGCTTCTGTCAGCATTCTGACTTCTGACTTCTGACTTCTGGATTCTACTTACCCCGCTCTCCCGTACCGATCCTCCAGCCGCACGACGTCGTCGAGTTCGGGAGTGGACACCTCGAAGATGTCGGCGTCGTCGATCGCCGTGACGCGGTGGACGGTGCCCGCGGGGATGTGCAGGGCGTCGCCGGGGCGCAACTCGCGCTGCACGAGCCGGCCGTCCTCCTGGATGTCGTAGACGACCCGCCCGGAGGCGAGGTACACGCTCTCCGTCTTGAGCCGGTGAAACTGGAGGCTGAGCGCGTGCCCGGCGTTCACGTGGATGACCTTGCCCACGTAGCGATCGGTCCTGGCCCACAGCAGTTCGTATCCCCAGGGCTTGTCGATGCGCGTCACGCCGGGGGTCGGAAGCTCGCTCACGGTTCACTCTCCTCGGAGGGGCCGCCGTTCGATCCGGGCGGCCTCGGGACGAAGGACGGGAAGGCGTCAACCAGCATGGCGGCGATGTCGCGGGACGTGGCGAGGCCGACCGCGCGGGCGGCCGCGCGGCGCGCGTCGGCCATCGCCAGGCGGCGGACGAGGTGCCGCGCCTCGGGAATCGCCGAGGGGCTCATGCTGAACTCGGTGACGCCGAGCCCGACGAGCAGCAGCAGGGCCCACGGGTCGGCGGCCATTTCCCCGCAGAGCGCGACGCTTCGGCCGCGGCGGCGCGCGAGGCGGATCACCTGCCGGATGACCCGGAGGATGGCCGGGTGCAGGGGATCGAACATCCGGGCCACGCGCCCGTCGGTGCGGTCGACGGCGAGCGTGTACTGGATGAGGTCGTTCGTGCCGATGCTGAAGAAGTCGGCGTCCGCCGCCAGCAGGTCGGCGGTCAGGGCCGCCGACGGCACCTCGATCATCGCGCCGATGGGCACGGGCGCGTGTCCCGCGGCGCCGCACGTGTCGCGCACGGCCGCCTCGAGAGCCGTCCTGGCCTCGCGGAGTTCCTCCACGCCGGACACCAGCGGCAGCAGCACGCGCAGCGATCCGCGGCACGCCGACCGGGCGAGCGCGCGAAGCTGCGTGTCGAACGCCGGCCGCCCGTCCAGCAGGCTCAGCCGGATGGCGCGCAGCCCGAGCGGGCCGCGCGAGGGGCCCTCCTCCCGGTCGTGGAACCGGTCGTTCTGCCCGCCGACGTCCTCCCCAGACGCCTGGAGTTCGTCCAGGTCGAACGTGCGGATCGTCACCGGGAACGGGGCCATGCGCTCGACGAGATCGCGGTAGACGCGGTACTGCGCGTCCTCGTCGTACGCGCCGACGGCGCGGCCGCCCAGCAGGAACTCCGACCGGAACAGGCCGATGCCTTCCGCCCCGGCCGAGCGGGCATCCTCCACTTCCTCCGGGCGCTCGATGTTGGCCAGGAATCGGATGGCCACGCCGTCCGCCGTGACGGCCGGACCGCGCTCGCCGGCCCGCGTGCGTGCCGCGCGGGATCGGCTCCGCTCGGCCCTCGCCGCCGCCGCGTCGAGCACTTCCGGGGAGGGGTCGATGACGACCTCGCCGCGATCGCCGTCCACGAGCACGACGGTCCCGGGCTGGATGTAGCGCGTCACGCCGGCGGCGGCGGCCACGGCCGGCAGGCCGAGCGACCGCGCGAGGATCGCGGAGTGGTGCGTGCGGCTGCCGCCCTCGAGGGCGAGCCCCCGGATGAGGCGCCGGTCGATCTGGGCGGCGAACGACGGGGCGAGGTCCGCGGCGACGAGGATCGCGGGCGCGGCGAGATCGGGGAGGAAGGACGCGGCGTCGGCGTGGGCCGACAGCAGGTTGCGGCGGAGCCGTCCCACGACGTCGGCGACGTCCCCCCGGCGCTCCCGGAGGTAGGCGTCCTCGACGTCCGCGAAGACCGCGCTGAACTCGTCGAAGGCCCGGTCGAGCGCCCACTCGGCGTTGATGTGCTCGTGCTCGATGATGCTCGTGGCCCTGGGCACGAGCATCGGGTCGTCGAGCATGAGGATCTGCGCCTCGAAGAGGTGGGCGAACTCCGCCACGGCGCTCGCGGTCACCCTGGCCAGGATGGCGCGCAACTGGCGGACCGCCGCCTCGCGGGCGGCCTCGAGGCGCGCCGACTCCATCGCCGCGCGGCCGGGCGACACGGCGTACCTGACCGCCGGCTGGCGCTGGCGCAGCAGCGCACCGGGGCCCCACGCGACGCCCGGCGAGACGCCGATGCCCGTAATCGTCAGCACGCCCCCTCCCCGAACCCCGACTCGACGAGGCCGCACAGCGCGGCGACGGCCTCGGCCTCGTCCGCGCCGTCGGCCGTGATGCGCACGGCGGCGCCGCGCGAGGCGGCAAGCAGGAGCAGGCCGAGGATGCTCTTTCCGTCCACCGTCCGCTCGACGCGGTCCGCCCGGGCGACGGACACCCGGCACCGGAAGGCGCTCGCCGCGTGCACGAAGCGCGCCGCGGCCCGCGCATGCAGGCCCAGCGCGTTCGCGACCGTCACCGTCCGCGTCAGCATCTCACCCCTTCGGCTCCGTCCGCAGCAGGTCGGAGGCGACGTGGATGGCGTTGCGCCCCGTCTCGCGGAGTTCGCGCGCCACGGCGAGGAGGTCGCGGGACGACCGGAGGCTCGCGAGCTTGATGAGCATCGGGAGGTTCACGCCCGTGACGACCTCCACCCGCTCCGTCTCGACGAAGGACAGGCCGATGTTGGAGGGCGTGCCGCCGAACATGTCGGTCAGCAGGAGGACGCCGTGCTCCCCCTGCAGGCGCGCGATCGCCTGGCGGATCTCCTCCCGCGCGTCGTCGGTGTCATCGTGCCAGCCGATCGACACCGCGGCGAAGCGCGGGAGGTCGCCGACGATCGCCTCGGCCGCGTTGAGCAGTTCCGTCGCCAGTTGCCCGTGGGTGACCACGACGACGCCAATCACGTGTGCGCTCCTTGCCGCCGCCGTGGGGCCGCGGCGTCCGGTTCTGCGGTCGGCGCGAGATCGCGGTGGCGCACGTGCAGCCGCACGCCCTGGACGGTCCCGAGGGCCCGCCGCAGCGCCTCCGCGACGTAGACCGACCGGTGCTGCCCGCCGGTGCAGCCGATGCCGATGGTCAGGTAGCTCTTCCCCTCGTCCGCGTAGTGCGGAATCAGGTACTGCAGGAGCGACGCGATCCGGCTTGTCGTCTCCTGCGTGGCCGGGTGCTTCGTCATGAAGGCCGCGACGCGCCGGTCGAGGCCGGTGAGCGGCCTGAGCCGGGCCTGAAAGAACGGGTTCGGCAGGAACCGCACGTCGAAGACCAGGTCGGACTCCACGGGAAGGCCGTGCTTGAAGCCGAAGCTGACGAGCGACACCTGGAGCGGCCGCCTGGCGGCGCCGCCGCCGCGCGAGAGGGACGCGAATGCGTCGCGCAGGTCGTAGACCGACAGCGACGAGGTGTCGAGGATCTCGTCGGCCATCCCGCGGATGCGCGCCAGCAGCCGCCGCTCCTCGCGGATGCCCTCCAGCACGGGCCGGTCGTGGGCCAGCGGGTGCGGCCGGCGGGTCTCGCTGAAGCGCCGCACGAGGGCCGCGTCGCGCGCCTCGAGGAAGATCAGCAGCGCGTCGAGGCCCGTCGTCCGGCGGATGCCCAGGAAGATCCGCGGGAACTCGTCCAGGAAGGCGCGCTCCCGCACGTCGACGACGATGGCGACCTGCTGGATCTCGGAGCCCGGCCGCGTCGCCAGCGCCGCCATCGTCGGGATGAGCTGCGTCGGCAGATTGTCCACGCAGAAGTAGCCGAGGTCCTCCAGCGCGCGGATCGCCTGCGACTTCCCCGCGCCCGAGAGGCCCGTGAGCACCACGAACCGGGCGCGCGCCCGGCGCGCCGGCGCCTGCCGTGCCGCCGCCCGCCGCGCCTTCACGCCCCCTCCCGATCGCCGGCGTCGTCCGGCCCGGCATCGCCCCCGCTCCCCCGCCGCAGGCGCTGCTCGAGCCGGTCCGCGAGGTCGCGCGCGGCGTGCTGCCCGCGCGTGCGCAGCACCTGCGTGCGCGCGGCGACCTCGACGAGGCTGGCGACGCTGCGGCCCGGGGCCACCGGCATCCGGTTCATCGGCACGCGAAGGCCGAGGATCTCGTAGAACAGGGCGTCGAGCCCGAGCCGCTCGTACTCCCGCCCCGCCTCCCACCGCTCGAGCTGGACGACGAGCTCGACGCGCTTCGACGCCCGCGTCGCGGCAACGCCGAAGATGTCGCGCACGTTGATGATGCCGAGGCCGCGCAACTCCATGTGGTACTGGGTCAGTTCCGGGCAGGTGCCGATCAGCACCGACTCGGCCACGCGCCGGATCTCGACCGTGTCGTCGGCGACGAGCCGGTGGCCCCGCATGATGAGGTCGAGCGCGCACTCGCTCTTGCCGATCCCGCTCTCGCCGACGATGAGCACGCCGAGGCCGAGCAGGTCCATCAGCACGGCGTGCAGGACGGTCCGCTCGGCCAGCGTGTCCTCGAGGAAGCTCGTCAGCTTGGCGATGGCGATGGGCGTGGCCAGCGGCGTGCGCAGCAGCGGCACGCCCGACCGATCGGCCTCCGCGACGAGTTCGTCGGGGACCTCGAGGCCGAGCGTGACCAGCACGCACGGGATCTGGCGCCGCAACGCGCGCGCGAGGCTCTCGCGGCGGGCGTCCGGCCCGAGCCCGGCCAGGTAGCCCAGCTCGCTCGCGCCGAAGATCAGGACCCGGCCCTCCTGCACGTAGGCGTCGAAGCCCGCCAGCGCGAGGCCGGTCTTGAGGACGTAGGGGCTCGAGATGGGCCGGTCGAGGCCCGACGCCCCGGCCAGCACTTCCAAGCCGAGGCTCAGCGCGTCCGAGCGGACGCACAGCAGCGACCCGGCGGTGACGCGCGGCATCGGCAGGCTCATGCGGGGTCGGGGCCGTGCGGGCCCGTGGTCACGGCTCCGGCTCGATGAGCCCGATGTCGCCGTCCTTCCGCCGGAACATCACGCTGATGGCGTCGGTGTCCGCGTTCCGGAAGACGAGGAAGGCGTCCGCGTTCGGGCCGATGCCCAGCGCCGCTTCCCCGAGCGTCATGGCCTTGATCGGGTACCGGCGCGCCCGGACGATGCGGCGGACATCGGCGATGCGGGGCGGCGCGGCGGTGGCGCGCTTGATCGGCGTGGCCAGCCGCTTCCGCTCCTGCCACTTGCCCTTCAGCCGCTGGGCCTGCTGCACCAGGCGGTCGACCGCGCGCGAGGTGGCCTCGTCCCACGACGTCGCCGTCGATCGGCCCTTGAGCATGTGCCCGCCGCGCGCGTGGACGTGCACCTCGACGACGTGCCGGAACTTCTCGAGCCGGAGCTCGACCTGCCCCGACACCGCCCGGGGCCCGAGGACGCGCACGAGGCGCGCCACTTTCTTTTCGACCAACCGTCGGATGTCCGGCGTGATCTCGACCTGCCTGCCCGTCAGTGCGAGTCGCATGATGGCCTCAGTAGAACACCTTGCGCTGGTTGGACGTCGGGATCTTCAGCTCCTCGCGGTACTTCGCGATGGTCCGCCGCGCCAGCACCAGGCCCTCCTTCTGCAGGATGCTGACGATCTTGGAGTCGCTCATCGGCTTCCGGCGGTCCTCGCCCTCGATGAGCTTCCTGATGCGCTGCTTGATCGTCACCGACGACACGTGATCGCCGTACGAGCTGCTGATCCCGCTGTGGAAGAAGTACTTCATCTCGAAGACGCCCTGCGGGGTGTGCATGTACTTGTTCGTGACGACGCGGCTCACCGTCGACTCGTGCATGCTGATGTCGTTCGCGACGTCCCGCAGGACCAGCGGCCTCAGGAACTCGATGCCGTGGTCGAGAAAGTCCTTCTGGAAGGTGATGATGCTCGTCGCCACCTTGTGGATCGTCCGCTGCCGCTGCTCCACCGACTTGATCAGCCAGAGCGCCGAGCGGAACTTGTCCTTGACGTAGGCCCGCGTCTCCTCGGCGTTCTCGGAGCTCTTCTCCAGCAGGCGGCGGTACACCGGGCTGATCCGCAGCTGCGGCAGCCCGTCCTCGTTCAGCGCCACGACGTACTGGTCGTCCACCTTGACCACGTAGACGTCCGGGATCACGTACTGGGAGTCGCGGCGGTTGAAGCGGCTGCCGGGCTTCGGGTCCAGGTGGCGGATGGTCTCGATGTGCGGTTTCAGCTCCTCGACCGGCAGGCCGAGCCGCTTCGCCAGCTCCGGCACCTGGTGGTTCTGCAGCATCCGCAGGTGCTCGACGACGATCTGCTCCGCCGGCGTGCCTTCCAGCCCGATGTGCCGCAGCTGCAGCCAGAGGCACTCCTGCAGGTCGCGCGCCGCCACGCCGATCGGATCGAACCCCTGCACCAGGCGCAACGTCGCCTCGACCTGGTCCGCGCTCCAGTTCCCCATCCCCGAGATCTCGTCCACCGACGCCACCAGGTACCCGTCGTCGTCCAGGTTCCCGATGATGGCCTCGCCGATGGCCCGCGTCGTGTCGTCCGCCGACTGGAGCGACAGCTGCCACTCGAGGTGGTCCGTCAGCGACGACGTCGTCGAGAGCGTGTTCTCGATGGGCGGCAGTTCCCGGACTTCCTGCGGGGCCTTCGGGCGGTAGCCTTCGTCCAGGTAGTCGCCGAAGAAGTACGCGTAGTCGCCGTCGTCCCAGCCGTCCGTCTTCGCCCCTTCCGCCTCGGCCTTCTCGGCGGCCGACGCCTCGGCCGCCTGCGCCTCCTCGGGCTGCACTTCCTCCAGCATCGGGTTCTCGACGACCTCCTGGTTCAGCATGTCCGCCAGTTCCAGGGTCGACATCGGCAGCAGCTTGATGGCCTGCTGAAGCGAGGGCGTCAGGATCAGCTTCTGGACGAGCTTCGTATGGAGTCGTTGCTGCAGCGGCATGGGTCTTCACCCGGAGTGTAGTGTGTCGGGCACCCTCAGTCCAGCCGGAAATCCGCTCCGAGGTACACCCTCCGGACCTCCTCGTCCGCAGCGAGGCTCTCGGGCGTGCCGCTGCGGAAGATGACCCCCTCGTTCACGATGTACGCACGGTCCGTGATGCGCAGCGTCTCGCGCACGTTGTGGTCCGTGATGAGCACGCCGATGCCGCGCTCGCTCAGGTGCGACACGATCGTCTGGATGTCCGAGACGGCGATCGGATCGATCCCGGCGAACGGCTCGTCGAGCAGGATGAACTGCGGCGACACCACCAGCGCGCGCGTGATCTCGACCCGCCGGCGCTCGCCGCCCGAGAGGGTGTAGGCCGGCGCCTGGGCCAGCGGCGTCAGGTTGAGCTCCGCCAGCAGGTCGCGGAGCCGCGCGCGGCGCTCCGCGGCCCCGAGGCCGAGCGTCTCCAGGATGGCCAGGATGTTCTGCGCC
>CAZBIP010000043.1:0-18930 GCA_964491885.1 uncultured Vicinamibacterales bacterium | reverse complement strand
GGAGCGCGACGCCGACGACACCGGCGTCGCCCGCCCCTCGCGGCGGCGCGTCCGCGGGGGGCGCCTGCGCGGGAGCGATGGCCATCAGGAACGCGGGCTCGCGCGCGTCCAGGTAGCCGCCGTCCGTGAACGTGCCAGGCGACACGACGCGCACGACTTCCCGCTTCACCAGGCCGGTGGCCTTGCGCGGGTCCTCGACCTGCTCGCAAATCGCCACGCGGAAGCCCTTCCGGACCAGCCGCGTCAGGTAGGTGTCGGCGGCGTGGAACGGCACGCCGCACATGGGGATGCTGCCGCCCTCGGCGTCTTTCGAGCGGGAAGTCAGCGTCAGGTCGAGAGCGCGCGACGCCACGAGGGCGTCCTCGTAGAACATCTCGTAGAAGTCGCCCATCCGGAAGAAGACGATCGCGTCGCGGTACTGCCGCTTGGCGTCCAGATACTGGCGCATGGCGGGCGTGGCTGCGGCGATGGCCTTGGGCGAGGCGATCCGGTCGGCGGGAGGCACGACTCGGAATATAGCATCACCCCGCGGCTCTGAGGCACAATCTCCCCATGCTCGTGCTGGCGCTCGACACGACGACGAAAGGCGGGAGCGTGGCCGTGGCGCGCGGCCCCGCGGTGGTGGATGTCTGGTCGGGCGACCCGGCGCGTCCCCACGCCGAGCGGCTGCCCGGCGACCTCCTGCGGGTGCTCGAGCGGCAGGGCTTGTCTCTCTCGCAGGTCGATGCCTTCGCCGTCGCGGCCGGTCCGGGTTCCTTCACCGGCCTGCGCATCGGCATCGCGTCGATCCAGGGCCTCGCGTTCGCCGCGGGCAAGCCGGTCCTGGGCGTGTCGGCGCTGGAGGCCCTCGCCTTCGCGGCAGCCGGGTCCAGGGGCGGCGGGCCGCTTCCCGAGGTCGGCGTGTGGATGGACGCTCAACGGAAGGAGGTCTTCTCCGCGCTGTACCGTCGTGAGGACCGCCTGGATGAGGTTCGCCTGGATGTCCTCGACGAACCCGCCGTCGGCGACCCGCGCGACGTCGCCGAGCGTTGGCGCGACAGGCCGGGCGGCCTCCGGTTCCCGGTCGTCGGAGATGGCGCGGTGGCCTACCGCGCAGTCCTGGAGGCCGCAGCCGGGGGGGCCGTCGAGGTCATCGCGCTCCCGCCGCTCGCCCCGGCGATCGCGGTCATGGCCTGGCACCGGCTGGCCGCCGGCGAACGGCCCCTGCCTCACGCCATCCGGCCCCTGTACATCCGGCGTCCCGACGCGGAGCTGGCGCGCGACCGGGCGGGGCGGGGGCGGTGACCGCCGGGTTCCGGATTGACTGGATCGACGGGCCGGCGGACCTCGAGGGCGTACTCGAGATCGACCGGGAGAGCTTCAGCGCGCCCTGGACGCGCGAGATGTACGAGCAGGAACTCCAGGACGCCCGCCACGCCTTCGTCGCGGTGCTCCGGACAGCATCCGAGCCCGTCGCCGCCTACTGCTCCTACCGGCTGGTGGCGGGGGAGGTCCAGATCAACAACCTCGCCGTCAGGAAGGCGTTCCGCCGGACCGGCCTCGGCCGGGCGCTGGTCGCGTTCGTGCTCCGCCACGGAGTCGGAGCCGATGCGACGCTGGCGGTCCTGGAGGTGCGACGCTCCAACGAGGCGGCCCGCCGGCTGTACGCCGGGTTCGGCTTCGTGGAATCCGCAACCAGGGCCAACTACTACGCCAACCCGGAAGAAGATGCCCTGGTGATGGTCCGGGATCTCCGGGATCTTGAACGGGATCCGGTCGCTTGAATCACCCCGCCCCCTGTGTTACCGTTCGGGTAACGGCCTCGACGTAGGCCCGACTCGAGCCGGCCGGCTCGCCGGCGGGTCCGTCATGATGTTCCTCCACAGGCTCACTCACGCGCGAATCGCAGACCCCGACACAAGGAGGCGGAAAGCATGACCGTCCAGGATCATCGAACCATGCTTCTCCAGACCGACGACGAGTACCGGCAGCTGGCCACCCGGCACAAGGAGCTGGAGCAGCGGCTGTCCGAACTCGCGGGCAAGCCCCACCTCTCGGACCCCGAACACCTCGAGCAGATGACGATCAAGAAGCGGAAGCTCCAGCTGAAGGATCGCATGGAAGACATCGCCCGGCGAGCGTCGCGGACGAGCGGACCGGCGGCGCATCCCGCCTAGTCCGGCGTCCCACGCGGCGGGCGGTCCCGCCCCGATGTCTCGAGCAGCCAGCGTCCCCCGTCGGGGCGCTGGCTGTTGGCGTTTTCGGGCCGCGGTTCACCGCGCGTCCGCCGCTCACGATAGAATAGGCGCGTCATGAAAATCGATCGCGCCGGCTGGCCGTTCGTCGCGGGCTTCCTTGTGCCGGCGGCGGCGTTCGGCCTGGCTGGCTGGACATGGCTGGCGGCCCCGTTCGCGCTCGGCGCCGCCTTCATGCTGTTCTTCTTCAGGGACCCTGCGCGCGCGGTACCTGACGCGCCTGGAGCCGTGGTGTCGCCGGCCGACGGCCGGGTGCTCGTGGCCGGTGCCGCGGACCCCGAAACCTCGCCGCCGGGGCAGTGGACGCAGCTCAGCATCTTCCTCTCGCCCCTCGACGTGCACATCAACCGCATCCCGGTCGCGGGCAAGGTGACCAGGGTGGACTACACGCCGGGCCGCTTCCTCGCGGCCTACCGTCCCGAGTCCGCACGCGTCAACGAGAAGAACGAGGTCTGGATCGAGCGCGGCGGTGAACGGCTCGTGTGCCGTCAGGTCGTGGGCGTGCTGGCCAGGCGCCTCGTGTGCCGGGTCGGCCCGGGCGCCGACGTGGCCACGGGACAGCGCTTCGGTCTCATGAAGTTCGGGTCGCGGATCGACTTGTATCTGCCTTCGAGGGTGACGCTGCGTGTCGCGGAGGGGGACAAGCTGAAGGGCGGCGAAACGGTCGTGGCGACATGGTGACACCGGAACTCGACACGGAAGGCGGAACCCGGCTGCGCGAGCGCTTCGGCGTGCTCGACCCCCGGCGCTGGCAGAACGGCAGGAGTCCGCGGCTCCGGCGGGGGGCGTACCTCCTGCCCAGCCTGCTGACCCTCGGGAACATGCTCTGCGGCTATCTCGCCGTGCTCTTCGCGATCCGCGGCGAGTTCGACCTGGCCGCCCCGCTCATCGGCATCGCGGTCGTGCTCGACATGCTGGACGGGCGCGTGGCCCGGCTGACGGGCACGGCCAGCGCCTTCGGGATCGAGTTCGACTCGCTGGCGGACGTCATCTCCTTCGGGATCGCTCCGGCGGTGCTCGCCTTCATGTGGGGGCTGCAGCCGCTGCATCGCCTGGGCTGGGCCGCGGGCTTCATCTACCTCAGCGCGGCGGCCATCCGCCTGGCGCGTTTCAACATCCAGACGGCGAAGGCGTCCGACAAGCGGTACTTCGTGGGCATGCCGAGCCCGGCCGCCGCCGCGGTGCCGACCTCGACGATCTACTTCTACCAGGCGGGATTCACCGAGCCCCGGTGGGCGTTGATCGCCCTGGCCGTGATGGTCGTGCCGGCGCTCCTGATGGTCAGCACGGTTCGGTTCAACAGCTTCAAGACCATCGACAGCCCGCAGCGCCGCTCCTACAAGGTGCTCGCCCTCGCGGCGCTCGTGTTCGCCATCTTCCTCCTCCACCCGACCATCGTCCTGCTGCTGCTGGCGTACGTGTACATGCTGTCCGGGCCTGTCGCGATGCTCTGGGCACGGTTCCGCCGGCGAAGCGCCGCGGCCCCGTCACGCTGAGGCGGCTGGAGAAGGTTCCGGGGCGCCCTCGACGAGGAGCCTGACGGTCACCGTCGTTCCCGCGCCGGGCGCGCTGGCGACGTCGATCGTGCCGCCGTGCAGTTCGACGTTGCGCTTCGCGATGGAAAGGCCCAGCCCCGTGCCGACCGCCTTCGTCGAGAAGTAGGGCTCGAAGATCCGGCCCAGCGCGTCCGCGTCCATCCCCACGCCCGTGTCGCGGATCCGCAGGTCGACGGCGGATCCCTGTTCGGACAGCACCCCGGTGACGGACAACTCCCCGCCGGCCGGCATCGCGTGCAGCGCGTTCTCGATGACGTTCGTCAGCGCGCGCCCGACGAGAGGGCGGTCGAGGTTCAGCACCGGCAGGTCCTCCGGGACGTCGACGGAGAGGGACACGGCTCCCGGCAGGCCCGCCCGGTAGGGGGCCACGACTTCGTCAACCAGGTCGGCGGGGCGCGTGGGGACCGGCCTCGGCGTCGGCGACGAGGCGAAGCTCGAGAACTCGCCCGCGATCTGGCGGAGCAGGCGGACCTGGACGAGGATCGAGGCGACGCACTCCTCGAGCACCGGGGAGAGCGGCAGCCCGCGATCGGCATGGACGCGGCGGAGGTGCTCGGCCGAGAGCTGGATCGGCGTGAGCGGGTTCTTGATTTCGTGGGCGACCTGCCTCGCCATGTCGGCCCAGGCCTCCAGCCGGTGCGTGCGCTCCAGGGCGGTCTGCTGGCGCTGCAGGTCCGCGGCCATGCCGTTGAACGTCTCGACGAGGCGGCGCAGTTCGTCCGAGGAGGTGACGGCGACGCGGGTCGACAGGTCCCCGCGGGCGAGGCGGGCCGACGCCCGCTGGAGACGGCTGACCGGGTCGGCGATCCGTTCGGCCATCCAGTAGCCAAGGGCCGACCCGAGCAGGATGAACGCGAGAGCCGCCAGCAGGATCCGCCGATCGAGATCGTCGATCTCGCGCTCGATCGCACGCTGCCTCAGCGTCAGGGGCACCGTGAGCAGGGCGTTCGTGCCGGCGATCCTGACCGGCGCGGCCGCCACCATGTACGAGAACTGGCCGACGCGCTCCTCGCCCACGAACGACGCGCGGCGGTCGAGCACGATGGCGCGGTAGACGTCGGACGGCGTCCGCGTGGGCAGGAGACCCGACGCGAAGAGATCCCGCTCGCTCGTGGCGACGAGGCTCGGCCCCTCGAAGACGTTCACGTCCTGGTCGATGACCCGCGAGATGCCCACCATCACGTCGTCGTTCAGGAGGCCCGGGCCGCCCTCGCCACGCTCCTGGAGGCGGCCGTAGTCCTCGACGAAGCGCTGCGCCACCGTGGTGGTCCTGACCGCGGCGTCCTCGACATCGGCGTGGAGGCGCCCGGCCATGTAGGCCCGGGAGACGAACGCCAGCGTGAGGACCGGGACGACGGCGACGGCCACGAAGGCCAGCGCGAGCTTGCGGTAGAAACTGGCGCGGACCTCGTGCAGCAGGGCCCGGCCGCCCTCGCCCGGGACGCCCGCCAGCGCGAACCCGGCGCCGGCGAAGAGCGCGGCCAGCAGGAAGCACACGCCCGCGAGGGCGAGGAGTTCGGCGAGGTGCACGAGGTGTCCGACCGCGGTCTCGACCCGGTAGCCGAGGGCGTAGATGCCGCCCCGGTCGTTGGCCAGGTACACTTCGTCGCGGCGGCCGCCGGCGGTCTGCCTGGTCCAGAACGGCTCGCGCGACGCGTACACGCGGCGGAACGTCTGCGGGTCCAGCGTCCAGGCGGCCGTTCCCGACGTGTAGATGGGCCGGAGGCTCCATCCGTAGACCACGAATTGGGCATCGAGGTCCGCGGGGGTGTCCCCATTTCCGAAGCGCTGGTCGCGGAAGAGTTCGACGTAGGGGTTCTGCGACGTGATGAAGGGGAGCGACGCGTAGTCGAGCATCGCGTGAATGACCACGGTGCCGACGTGGAAGACGCGCCCGTCCCGCTCGGCGCACAGCGCCCGGCCGGCGTGCAGCAGTCGGCGCTCTTCCGCGCCGAACGGCGAGACCTCCTCGAAGAGATCCCAGTCGCAGCCCGACTCCTGCCACCGCTGCTGGGACTGCGTGTACTCGGGCAGGTTCAACGCGAAGCGGCTGACGATGGCGCCGTCGCTGCCGTACAGTTCGATGGCCGACGTGAGCCGGTAGGCCGCGAGGTCGGTCTGCGACCACACCAGGAAGGCCGCGTCGGTCGGGACCTGGCCGCCGGGCGGCGCGGACTGGGCGCGCACGAACTCCTCCAGGCCCGGTACCGAGTCCACCTGGCTCATCGCCTGCCTGACCCGCGCCTGCACGTCGTCACGCTGCCGGGTCGCCTGAGGCGCCAGGTCGGTTTCGATGACCTGGCGTTTGGCCCGGTCCGCCTGTGCGAAGGCCGCCGGGTAGAACGCCATCGACGGCAGCGCCAGCGCCGCGAACAGCGACAGGAACGCGGCCGCCTGGGACGAGTGGCGCCGCCAGCGCACCAGGCGCGGGAGTCCCCAGGCGAAGGCCGCGGCGAGCAGCGCCGGCGGCATCAGGACCCAGCCGGGGTTGCCGGTCCCGAGGGCGCCGGGCCGAATCGCGACGAGCAGGGCCGGCAGGACCCACGCCGCGGCGATGGCGAGGCGCCAGGGGCGGCGGGGCGCGACGCGCCACCACACGGCCGCGCCACGCAGGATGGCGGCGGCCCCCCAGACCGCAGCGGCGTGCCAGCAGACGAGGCCCGCGGCGATGGCGGCCTTGGATCCGTCCCAGGGGTGCAGCGAGTATCGAAGCCAGTCGATGACCGACACGCTGGACAGGGTGCTGCCGATGAAGACGTAGCGGGCGAGCCAGGCCGCGGCGGCGACGCCGCCGGCCAGGTTCACGAGGACGAACGCCAGCGCCGAGGCGCGGGAACGCGCCGGCGGCACACGCGCGTGCCTCAGGCCGATCCGGAGGCGCGACACCGCGGCTGCCAGAAGCGCCACCAGGCCGAACGCCGCAGCGGCCGTCAGGACGAAGTCCGCGGGCGACCGCATCCAGACGCGGGTGATCCACGAGTCGCCGCCGCTGAGCGCGATAGGCGCGACGGTACCTCCCAGCGGAACGGCCACCCAGGCGACGGCGCGGGCGGCGATGACGATGGCCCCTATCGAGGCGGCGCTGACCGCCGCGGCGGCTGGACGGCGGGCCCGCCGGAACCAGGCGAGGAGGGGCGCCGAGGCCCAGGCGAGGAACAGCGCGCACAGGCCGAGCACGGCCGCCAGCGTCCGGCCCCGCACCGCGCGCCTCGCGGCTTCGACGCCACGGCCGACGATGCGGCCTTCGAGCAACGCGCGTCCGTCCGTGTCCGACAGCAGGAAGGAGCCCGGCGCCGGGGCGTCGGCGGTCCCCCCGTAGACGACCCGCAGCGTCACCGGGACGAGTGACGTGTCCCAGGTCAGGGTGTCCGCCGCCAGTCCGCGGCTCGATCGAATCGACGGCAGCGGGGCCTCCGCCACCATCGTCCCGGCCCGCCTCGCGGCGTCCATGACGGGGCGGACCCTCACCAGGCGCGGGCCCGACGAGCCCGGAGCCACGACGAGCGCGTCCGGCCCGGCGATCCTCGGCCTGGGCAGGTCCGAGGGCCTCCCGGACCACGCGACCGGGACCGCGTCCGGGCCGTACACCGTCACCGAGACTCCGCTGGCGTGAGGCTGTTCGAGGGCGACGAAAAGCTCCCGCGCCGCGCCGGCGTCCCGGGCGCTGCGCGCGATCAAGTCGAGGGCGCCAGCCACCGGTTCGGAGGCCGCATCCAGCGTGCGGGCCAGTTCGCGGAACTCCGCCTGCACCTCCGCCGACACCCGCGGCAGGGCGTCGGCCTCGGTCCAGCCGAGGTGGCGGTACTCGTATCCCAACCCGGCTGCCGCCGCGAGCGCCACCGAGCCGAGGAACGCGGCGAGGAGACGCCAGGGCCTGAAGCGGTTCGTCGTGCGCACGGCTGACTGCAGCATAGCCCCGCCGGAACGGCCCGACAAGCGTGGTATAACTCAAAGCCGGAATGCTGTCCGGCGTCGACGTCAAGACCGTCCTGAAGCGCGGTGCGCTCGTCGCCGCGGCGAACTGGCAGGTGACCGTCGTCCAGTTCATGGCCGAGTCGACATTCAAGCTGATGCTCAGCGTGCCGATCATCGGCGGGATCCTGCTCCTCGTCCTCGTGCTCGGGCGGGAACTGCCCGAATTGTTCTCTCCGGACATCCGCGAGAGCCTGACCTTCCTCGCGAGCGCGCTGGCGGCCGAGCCGCCGGCGCTCATCTCGTTCCTCGGGGCATTCGCCATCGTCGGCCTGTCCGGGTCCGTCCTGATGTTCATCGTGAAGGGCGGCACGGTGTCGGTGCTGGCGGAGGGCGAGCGGGAGGCGGAGGCCGTCGAGGCGCCTCCGCTGCGGCTGAAGACCGTCCTCACGGCGGCGCGCTTCACGATTGACGGGTTCGAGGCCGGCTGCGCGCGGTTCATGAGGCGCTTCCTCCGCCTCGGCGCCGTGCTCATCGCGGTGTACGTCGTGGCCGGATCCGCGTACGTCGCCGTGCTCCTGGCCTGGGCCGAACCGCTGCGCCAGGGGGACCTCGACTGGACTGCGCGGGCGGGGTTCCTCTCGGTGGCGCTGGCTGCGGCCGCCACGTTGCTGAACTTCTTCTACCTGCTGATCCAGATGGTGGTGGTGGTCGACGACTGCAGCGTGCGGTCGGCGGCGCGCCGGATGGTGGCGTTCGTGCGGGCCGAACCCAGGTTGACGTTCGGCGTGTTCGGGGTCGTGCTGCTGCTCGTGATCGGGGCCACCGTGGTGTCGCTCATCGCGACGACCAGCCTCGGACTCATCGCGTTCGTGCCCCTGGTGGGCATCGCCGTCGTGCCGCTCGAACTGCTGGCGTGGCTGTTCCGGGAACTCGTCTTCCAGTACCTCGGCCTGAGCGCCCTCGCCGCCTACATCGCTCTGTATCGGCGCCACTCGGCCGGCCGCGGCCAGACGGCCCCCTGACATCACCGGCCTGCTCCCGGCGGGACGGGATTCAAGGAGGCTGGAGGCGTGTGGCCGCGCGGCGCGGCGGGCCGTGCGGAACCCGGCGCGGAGTCCCGGTGCCTGACGGTCAGCGTACGGGTGCGCGGGCGGCTGTCGCGAGGCGCCTGCCGGGGATCGACTCGAGCGGCACGACGGGAGGCTCGACGGTCTGCCCGATGGCCAGCGCCTGGCCCCCGGCCGTGACGACGATCGCGCGCGCGGGGACCGTTCCCGACGCTGGCGCGAGACGCGGGCCGTCCACCGCCCAGCCCGGAATCGAGACGACGCCTGCGGACCCGCCGTCGACCGTCCTGAAGCCGCGGAGTTCGGGAGACACGCCGGCGGTGATGACGGTCTCGCCCGCGAGGAGCGGCCCGCCGACGGCGCGCGCGTGCAGGGGCCGCTGCCAGCGCAGGTCGCCGTGCCGGCGGTCGAGGGCCCGAAGGGTGGCGTCACGCGACACGAAATAGATGCGCTTCGGGCCCGCGGCCACGACGGCGGTGACGGTGCCTCCCGTCCGCCAGCGCCACGCGACGCCGCCCTTCTTCGTCTTGAGGGAGTACAGGAAGCGGTCGCCGGCGCCCACGAACACCCGGTCGTCCAGCGGCGTGATCGCCAGCGCGGCCGCTGGAAGCCGCCGGGTCCAGACGACGGCGCCATTCGCCGCATCGAGCGCGACGACCCGGCCGTCTTCGAGGCCTGCGTACACGCGGTCCAGCCGGGCGGCGAGCGACGAGACTGCCGCGCCGAGCGGCCGGCGCCACAACTCGCGCCCGTCCCCCGCGGCGAGCGCGACGGCGTCGCCGGCCTCGGTGGCGAACGTCACGGTCGCGTCTGACGCGACGGGCGCGCGCGCGGCCTTCGACGGCAGCGCGCGGCGCCAGCGGGCGAGACCGGTCTCGGCGTCGAGGGCCCATGCGCTCTCGCCGTCGGCGGCGACCAGCACCTCGCCGGCACGCGCGGGCGCGACCGACGCCGCGGCGGTCACCGTCCAGGCGGCCGCGCCGGACGCGTGATCGAGGGCCACGACCGTTGCGTCCTTGAGCGCGACGTATGCGCGCCGGTCGTCGTACGCGGGCTCGTGAGCCGGCGCGGCGGGAAGCGCCGCCTGCCAGATGACGCCGCCGGGAAACGTGACGGCAGGTGGAACGGCCCCCTTCGGAGCGCCCGACAGGAAGGGGAGCGCGCACGCCGAGGCGAGGCACGCGCAGAGCGCCACGCCTGCGAGCGCCGGCCTGGCGCCGCGATCGGAAGCCGCCGTCCCCGCCCGCTGAAGCACCCCGGTATAATACGTCAGAGCACTCCAGCCATCTCCGAGTGGACCAGCGTGACGAACCGACCAGTCAACCCCTTCGCGTCCCGGCCCCGCGCCGCCGGCGCCTTCCTCGAGCGGCCGCCTTCCGGGCCCCGCCCGTCCGGCCGGTGACGGCAACATGGCCGAGTTCGTCCACCTCCACCTGCACACCGAGTACTCCCTCCTCGACGGCGCCTGCCGGATCGGCGAACTTCTGGACGAGGCGGCGCGGCTGCGCATGACGGCGCTGGCGGTCACGGAGCACGGCAACCTCTTTTCCGCGATTACCTTCCACGACAAGGCGCGGAGCAAGGGCATCAAGCCGATTCTCGGGTGCGAGGTGTACGTCGCGCCCGGCAGCCGGCTGGCGCGCGGGGGCAGCGCGGGCGAGGCGGCCAGCCACCTGATCCTGCTCGCCGAGACGAACGAGGGGTTCCACAATCTGGTGGCCCTGACGTCGTCCGCGTACACGGAGGGCTTCTACTACAAGCCGCGGATCGACAAGGACCTGCTGGCGTCGCACAGCCGCGGCCTCATCGGCTTGAGCAGCTGCCTCAAGGGCGAGATTCCCGCCGACCTGCGGGCGGGCCGGGCCGATCGCGCCGCGGCCGCTGCGGCCGCGTACCGCGACATCCTCGGCCCGGGCAATTTCTTCCTGGAGATGCAGGACCAGGGCATCCCCGAGCAGCGGCGCGTCAACGACGGCCTCCTGCCCCTCGCGCGCGACCTCGGCCTCCCGCTCGTGTGCACGAACGACGTGCACTACCTGCGGCAGGACGATTTCCGGCCGCACGACATCCTGCTCTGCATCGGCACCGGGAAGCTCGTGACCGACGAGAAGCGGATGCGCTACCACGGGGACCAGTTCTACCTGAAGACGCCGGAGGAGATGGAGGCGGTCTTCGGGCACGTCCCCGAGGCGATGCGGAACACCGTGGCCATCGCCGAGCGGTGCGCGGTCGATCTCAGCGACTCGGGGCCGTACCTCCCGGACTTCCAGGTCCCCGAGGGGTTCACCGTCGACGGCTACTTCGAGCACGTCGTGCGCGAGGGTTTCGAGATGCGCCGGGCGCGCCTGGAGCAGCTCCGGACCGCCGGCTCGCTGCGGCACCCGATCGAGGACTACCGCGCCCGGCTGCAGTACGAGATCGACGTCATCAAGCGCATGCGGTATCCCGGGTACTTCCTCATCACCTGGGACTTCATCCGGTACGCGCGCGAGCAGGGCATTCCCGTCGGCCCCGGGAGGGGCTCGGCGGCAGGCAGCCTCGTGGCGTACTGCATGCGCATCACCGACATCGACCCGCTGCAGTTCGACCTGCTGTTCGAGCGGTTCCTGAACCCCGAGCGCGTGTCGCTGCCGGACATCGACATCGACTTCTGCGAGCGGCGGCGCGGGGAGGTCATCGAGTACGTCACGCGGAAGTACGGGCGCGAGAACGTCGCGCAGATCATCACCTTCGGGACGATGAAGGCGAGAGCGGCCGTCCGCGACGTCGGGCGCGTGCTCGGCATGACCGTCGCCGACGTGGACCGGGTGGCGAAGCAGATCCCCGCCGCCCTCGACATGACGCTCGACAAGGCGCTCCTCGAGAACCCGGCGCTCCGGCAGCTCCAACAGGGCGATTCGCGGGTCTCCGAGCTGCTCGGCGCGGCGAAGCGCCTCGAGGGGATGGCCCGGCACGCGTCGGTGCACGCCGCCGGCGTGGTGATCGCGCCGCGTCCCGTGACCGAGTTCGCGCCGCTCTACAAGGGCAGCCACGACGAAATCACGACCCAGTGGGGCATGAAGGAGATCGAGCGGATCGGCCTGCTCAAGATGGACTTCCTGGGCCTGAGCACGCTGACGCTCATCCACGACGCCCTCGAGCAGATCGCCGCGACGACGGGAGAGCGGCTCGTCATGGAGGACCTGCCCCTCACCGACGAGAAGTCGTTCGACGTCTTCTGCGAAGGGCAGACGCTCGGGATCTTCCAGTTCGAGAGCTCCGGGATGCGGCAGATCCTGCGCCAGGCCAAGCCGAGGCGGTTCGAGGACCTGATCGCGCTGAACGCGCTCTACCGGCCCGGCCCGATCAAGGGCGGAATGATCGACGACTTCATCAACCGGAAGCACGGGCGCGTGGAGGCCACGTACGAGTCCGAAGCGATGCGGCCGATCCTCGAGGAGACGTACGGGGTCATGGCCTACCAGGAGCAGGTCATGCGCGTCGCCAGCGCGCTCGCGGGCTTCACGCTCGGCGAGGCCGACCTCCTCCGCAAGGCCATGGGCAAGAAGAACCTGACGCTCATGGCGGCCCAGCGCGTGAAGTTCGTCGACGGCGCCGTGGAGCGCGGCATCGGCGCCCAGACGGCCAATACCGTCTTCAGCCTCATCGAGCAGTTCGCCGGGTACGGCTTCAACAAGTCCCACTCGACGGCCTACGCGCTGCTCGCGTACCGGACCGCGTACCTCAAGGCCAACTACCCGTGGCACTTCATGGCGGCGCTGCTCACGATCGAGTCGCAGAACACCGCGAAGCTCGCCATGTACCTGCACGAGTGCCGCGAGCTGCACGTGCCCATCCTGCCGCCCGACGTGAACAGCAGCGAGCTCGCGTTCACGGTCAGGCCGGACGGCGTCCGCTTCGGCCTCGGGGCGGTCAAGAACGTCGGGGCCGGCGCCATCGCCTCCATCCTGCAGGTGCGCGAACGCGAGGGCCGCGTCACGTCGCTCTACCGCCTCTGCGAGGAGGCGGACCTCCGGCTCGTCAACAAGCGCGTGCTCGAGAGCCTCATCAAGGGCGGGGCGATGGACGGCCTCGGCGGCGCGGACCCGGCCTCGCCTGCCGACGCCGCGATCGTGCGGCCCCGCCTGCTCGCGGCCGTCGACGGCGCGGTCGACTTCGGCGCCCGCCGCCAGCGCGACCGCGACCGGGGCCAGACGCAGCTGTTCGGGGGCCCGGAGGACGACGGCGGGGAACGCGACGACGAGGCGCTTCCGCCGGCCGAGCCGCTGCAGCTCCAGCAGCAGCTGGCCTTCGAAAAAGAAGCCCTGGGGCTCTACCTGAGCGGCCACCCGATCGATCGGCACCGGGACGTGCTCGCGGCGTACGGCGCGCGGAGCCTGGAAGACCTGCTCGGCAACGCCGAGGACCGCGCCGAGCCGGAGGATCCCGACGGAGCCGACGCCGCGCCCCGTCAGCCCGTGAGGATCCGGGAAGAGGTGTCCGTCGGCGGCGTCATCGCAGGCGTCCGTCCCGTGAAGACGCGGAAGGGCGACCGGATGGCCGCCTTCGTCCTCGACGACCCGCACGGGACGGTCGAGGTCGTGGCCTTCCCGGACGCGTACGCGAAGGCGGCCGCCCTCATCCAGACGGACACGCTCGTGGTCGTCAAGGGCCGGTTCGAGCGGGACGAGGACTCGACGCGGCTGTTCGCCTCCGAGATCCTGCCGATCGAGGCGGTGCACGAGCAGGTGGCGCGGGAAGTGCTCGTGCGGCTCGACTCGCCGGGCTGCGACCGGCGGGCCTGCGAGGAGATCCTCGCGGTCCTCGGGCGCCACAAGGGCGACCGGCGGGTGGCGTTCCTCGTGAAGACAGGGCCGGCCGGGCGGTCGTTGCTCGCCCGGGTCGACGTGTCCGGGCAACTGCGGGTCCGGCCCTCTGCCCAGCTCGTGGCGGATCTCGAGCGGGTCTGCGGACCGGGTTCGGTCACGGTGCGATAGGATCGGTCGGACATGGCAGTGGAACTTCTCGACTTCGAAGCGCCGATCGGCGTCCTGCTCAAGGAGATTGACGCCCTGAGCGTGATGCCCAGGACCGACGCCAGGGCGCGTGACATCGCGCGCCTGAAGCGCCGGGTGGACGACGTGCGCCGGCGACTCTTCGCGGCGCTGACGCCCTGGCAGTGCGTCCAGGTGGCCCGCCACTCCGCGCGCCCCCGCGCGATGGAGTACGTCGAGCGGCTCTTCACCGACTTCGTCGAGGTCCACGGCGACCGCCACTTCGCCGACGACCCGGCCATCTTCTGCGGGATGGCCAGGTACGACGGGGCTCCCACGCTCGTCGTCGGCCACCAGAAGGGGCGCACGACGAAGGAGAAGATCGCCCGCAATTTCGGCTACGCGCGGCCGGAGGGCTATCGCAAGGCCCTGAGGGGCATGGAGATGGCCGAGAAGTTCGGCCGGCCCGTCGTCGTGTTCGTCGACACGCCGGCGGCGTACCCGGGGATCGAGTCGGAGGAGCGGGGCGTGGCGGAAGCCATCGCGCGCAACCTCCGCGAGATGTCGGCGCTCGACGTGCCGGTCGTCATCGTCGTCTGCGGCGAGGGCGGGAGCGGCGGCGCCCTCGGCATCGGCGTCGGCGATCGGGTGCTGATCCAGCAGTACGCCATCTTCAGCGTCATCCCGCCCGAAGGGTGCTCCGCGATCCTGTGGCGCGACTCGAATCGCAAGGTGGAGGCCGCCGCCGCCCTCAAGCTGACGGCGCCGGACCTGCTCGCCGCGGGCATCGTCGACGAGATCGTGCCGGAGCCGCTCGGCGGGGCTCACCAGGATCCGGAGGGGGCCGCGCGCCTGGTGGACGCCGCGCTCCGGCGGACACTGGCGGGCGTCTCCGCGCTCGGCACCGGCGAGCGTCTCGACCGGCGCTACGCCAGGCTCAGGAACATGGGGCGGCTGGGGATCGACTTCGCGGAGACGGCCGCGGGGCCCCCGGCGGCCCCGCCGCCGGGCCGCAGGGCCCGCGCCCGCTGATGGTCCCGCACCTCTGGGATCACCTCGCCTGCGACGAGGCATCGGCCGCGCGCCTCGCCCGCGAGGCCGGCCTCGACCCGATCGTCGCGCGCCTGCTGGTCATGCGGGGCGTCACCGAGCCCGACGACGCGCTCCGCTTCCTTCACCCGAGCCTGGATCAGCTGCACGACCCGTTCCGACTCGCCGGCATGAGCACGGCCGTGGATCGCCTGCTGGCGGCCGTCGCCGCGCGCGACCGGGTCGCCGTGCACGGCGACTACGACGTGGACGGCATCACCGCGACGGTCGTCGTGCGGCGCGCCCTCGAGATGCTCGGCGGCGACGTCGTGCACTTCCTCCCGGAGCGGATGCGGGACGGGTACGGCCTGAACGTGCCGGCCATCGAGCGGCTGCACGCGGAGGGCGTCCGCGTGGTCGTGTCCGTGGACTGCGGGATCCGGAGCGACGAGGCGGCGCGCCGGGCGAGGGCGCTCGGCCTCGACCTCATCATCACCGACCACCACGAGCCGGGCGAGGAACTGCCGGACGCGCTCGCCGTCGTGAATCCCAAGCGGCCGGACTGCACCTACCCCGACAAGCACCTGTCCGGCGCCGGCGTGGCGCTCAAGCTGGTGCAGGCGCTCTGCCGGCGGACGGGCCGGGACGCGTGGCTGCCCGCCTTCGTGAAGATCGCGGCGCTCGGCACGCTGGCCGACGTCGTCCCGCTCCTCGGCGAGAACCGCGTCATCGCCCGGCTGGGCCTCGACGCCCTCTCGCGCGGGCCCCACAAGGTGGGGTTGCGCGCGCTCATCGAGAGCGCGGGGCTCACGGGCAAGGCGATCGACAGCTACCACGTCTCGTTCCTGCTGGCCCCGCGGATGAACGCGGCCGGCCGGATGAGCACCCCCGACATCGCGATGCGCCTCCTGCTGGCCTCGGATGACGAGATGGCCCACGAGGCGCGCGAACTGGCGGCCCAACTCGGCACGGAGAACGAGCGCCGGCAGAAGGAAGAGCGGGCGATCGTCGCCGAGGCGCGCCGGGCGGTCGAGCACGACCCGGAGATCGGCGCGCGGCACGTCCTCGTGGTGGCAGGCGAGGGCTGGCACCGCGGCGTCATCGGCATCGTCGCGTCGCGGCTGGTGGACGCGTACCACAAGCCGGCCGTCGTGCTGGCGGTGGACGGCGACGCCGTGCACGGGTCCTGCCGCAGCATCCCCGCGTTCGACATGCTCGAGGGCCTCCAGGCCTGCGACGCGCACCTCGACCAGTTCGGCGGGCACCGGGCCGCGGCGGGCCTCACGATGCGCCGCGAGAACATCCGGGCGTTCCGGCAGGCGATTGCGTCCTGGGCCGAGGACCGGCTGAGCCCCGACGATCTGCGACCGCGCCTGCGGATCGACGGGCGGGTCGGGTTCCGGCAGCTCACGCCCGGGCTGATGGACGCGCTGAACCAGCTGGCGCCCTTCGGGGTCGGCAACCCGAAACCGGTCTTCCTGACCTCGGGGGTGCGCCTGGCGGACGGACCGCGCCGGCTGAAGGAACGGCACTTGAGCATGAGCCTGCGGCACGACGGCGTGCCGTTGCGCGCGGTCTTCTGGCGCGCCGCCGAGCGCGCGTCCGAGATCGCGGCTGTTCCCGGCGATCTCGACGTGGTGTACTCGGTGCAGCAGAACACGTTCTACGGGACGACGTCGATCGAGGTCTCCCTCGCGGACGTCCGGGCCTCCAGCGCCGGCGCGGCATGACCTGGCAGCAGCGGGCGCGGATCGGCATCGCCGTGTTCGCGGCGGGCTTCCTCGTGGCCCTCTACCTGGCCGTGCGCCCCCAGGCGCCCCCGACAGGCGGACCGTCGCCCGGCGTCGTGGCCGCCAGGGACCCGGCGGCGTCGGCCGAGAGCACGGGGGGCGACGTTCTGAACCTCCTGCGGGATGTCGAGAACTTCCGGCTCTCGTACGACCGCCTCCTGACCTATCCCGACGGACGCCAGAAGTTGACCGGCGCCCGGCTCCTCGTCCCGCGCCGGCAGGGCCGCGACTACCGGGTCACGTCGCGCGAGGCCGAAGTCGGCCCCGGCCAGGACCTCATCGAGATGCGGGGCGCGGTGGAACTCACGGCGACCGACGGGCTCACGGCAGCGACCGAGGCCGCCAGCTACAGCCGCGCCGAGGGGATCCTGCGCGCGCCGGGTCCTGCGACCTTCTCCAAGGGGCGGATGTCCGGGTCGTCGGTCGGGCTGACCTACGACAATCCCCGCGACGTGATGTGGCTGCTGGACAAGGCCGTGACCAGGCTCGTTCCGGCCGCGCCCGGAGAGGACGGCACGGAGATCACCGCCGGCGCGGCGACGATGGCCCGGAACGACCAGTACGTCCGTTACGAGCGGGGCTTCAGCCTGGTGTCCGGCGCGCGGACGTTCACGAGCGACGGGGCCACGGCCTACCTGAACGAGGACGGCTCGCGGGTCGAGTCGCTCGACATGCGGGGGCACTCGCGGGTGACGGGTCTTGGCGAGGGCGCGGGCGCCCTGCGTTCGATGGAGGCCGACGACATCAGCCTCGAATTCACTGCGGACGGGAAGGCCGTGACCGGGGCCACGCTGTCGTCCGCCGGCAACGGGCTCGCGAGCATAGACCTGGGGGAGGCCGCGGCGAACACGCGGCGGGTGTCCGGCCGGTGGATCGACATCAGGCTGGCGCCGGACGGCGCGACGGTGACCGCGCTGACGGTCCGCGACGCCGTGCGGCTGGACCTGCCGGCAGAAGGCGGCCAGCCGGCCCGGACCATCACGGCCGCCACGCTGACGTCGTCGGCCGCGGGCGGGAGCGCCCTCGACGAGGCGCACTTCGGCGGCGGCGTCGAGTACTCGGAAGCGTCGGAGCCTCGGGCCAGGACCGTTCTGGCGCGGACGCTGGACGTGGCGACGCAGCCGGGCCTCGGCGCCATCGACGACGCGAGATTCGCCGGGGCCGTGAGGTTCGAGGACGCCAGGTTCCGGGGCACGGCGGCGCGGGCGCGCTACCGCGTGAGCGACGGGCGGGTCGAATTGGATGGCGCCGACGAGGCCACCGGCCGGGCGCCGCGGGTGACCGACGGACAGGTGGCCATCGACGCCTCGCGCATCGACATCGCGCTCGAATCGCGGCGCATCAGCGCCCGGGAGGACGTGCGGACGGCGATGACGCCGGCGTCCGGCGACGCCGCCGGCGCAGCGGACCGTGGCGTGCGCCGGGCTGGATTGCTGGAGCAGGATCAGCCCGTGTACGCGACGTCCGCGGCGCTGGATTACGACGGGGAGACCGGGCTGGCCGTCTACACGGCCGCCGCTCCGGCCCAGGCGCGCCTGTGGCAGGGCGACACCACGATCCAGGGCGATCGCCTGACGGTGGACGATTCGAAGGGCAGCCTGAGCGCGGCGGGCCGCGTGGCCTCGACGCTCGTCGTCGAGCAGCGGGACGAGAAGACGGGGACGGTTGAGCGCGTGAACTCCATCGGGAGCGCCGACGAGTTCCTGTACGAAGACGGGTCGCGGCGCGCGACCTACACCGGCAGCGCGCACGTGGCGGGTCCTCAGGGCGACTTGCGGGCCTCGCGGATCGAGGTGTACCTGGCGCCCTCCAGCCGGGAACTCGAACGCATCGAAGCCTACGCGTCGGTCTCGATGCAGGACGCCCTGCGCCGGGCCACCGGCGACCGCCTCACGTACGTCAGCGCCGACGGCCGGTACCTGATGGTGGGGTCGCCGGTCAAGATCGAGGCGGAGTGCCGCGAGACGACGGGGAGGGCTTTGACTTTCTACAGATCGACCAATAACATCCTCGTCGAGCCGAACGAGGAGTTCCGCACCCAGGTGCGGACGATCCCGAACTGCAAACCCGGGCGACCCTGAATGGCGACGCTGCAGACGGACGCGCTGACGAAGTCCTACGCCGGGCGGACGGTGGTCCGCGGCGTCAGCGTCGAGGTGCACTCGGGCGAGGTGGTCGGCCTGCTCGGGCCCAACGGGGCGGGGAAGACCACCACGTTCTACATGACGGTCGGGCTGACCGCCCCCGACTCCGGGCGCGTGCTGCTGGACGGGGTGGACGTGACGCGCGACCCGATGTACGTCCGCGCGCGGAAGGGCATCGGTTATCTGCCGCAGGAGCCGTCGATCTTCCGCGGGCTCACGGTG
>CAZBIP010000042.1:13473-19191 GCA_964491885.1 uncultured Vicinamibacterales bacterium | reverse complement strand
GCTGCAGTACGGGCAGGTCGCGAAGTCGGCCTCGATGATGGCCTTGCAGGACGGGCACGGGATCTCGGTCTCGTCCACCTGCACCACGCGCAGGACCTCGTCGGGCGAGGTGATGCCGTTCCTGACCTTCTCGAGGGCGTCCTCGCGCAGCAGCACCATGCCGGCCTGCCGCGCCGCGTAGCGGATGTCCGCCTCGCTGGCCCGATCGTTGATCAGTTTCCGGATCGCGTTCGTCGGCCTGAACATCTCGTACAGCCCGATCCGGCCCGAGTACCCCGTGCCGCCGCACGCCGTGCAGCCCCGTCCCCGGTACACGGGCGAGGCGTCGCCGAAGAGGCCGACGCGGTTCCGGACCGCTTCCCCGGGCTCGTACGCCTCGCGGCAGTCGTTGCAGATGCGCCGCACGAGGCGCTGCGCCACCACCATCGTGAGCGAGGTGGCCAGGATCGCGGGATCGACCCCCAGGTCGTACATGCGCGACACGGCCCCGACGGCGCTGTTCGTGTGCAGCGTGCTCAGCACCATGTGGCCGGTCATGGACGCCTGGAACGCGATCTCGGCCGTCTCCCGGTCGCGCGTCTCGCCGACGAGGATGACGTCCGGGTCCTGCCGCAGGATCGATCGCAGCGCGCTCGCGAAGGTCAAGCCCGCCTTCGGATTGATCTGCACCTGGTTGATGCCCGCCAACTGGTATTCGATCGGGTCCTCGACCGTGACGATGTTGACCTCGGGCTTGTGGTGCCAGGCGAGGAGGGCGTACAGCGTGGTCGTCTTGCCGGAGCCGGTCGGCCCGGTCACCAGGATCAGGCCCTGCGGCTGGCTGATCGACGACTGGAGGATCGCTTCCTGCGGCGCGTCCAGGCCGAGCGCCGAGATGTCCGGCGCCTTGGCGCCGCCGAGGACGCGCAGCACCATCTTCTCGCCGAAGTGCGTCGGCAGCGTCGACACCCGCAAGTCGATGGAGCGGCCCTGGTAGTGCACGTTGACGCGCCCGTCCTGCGGGATGCGGCGCTCGGCGATGTCGAGCTTCGCGAGGATCTTCAGGCGCGACACCACCGGGCCGTGCAGCCACTTGGGCACCCGCGTGTAGTCGCGCAGCACGCCGTCCACGCGCATGCGCACCTGCAGGTCGTTGAGGGCCGGCTCGATGTGCACGTCGCTCGCCTGCGACTTGATGGCGTCGAAGATGATGACGTTGCACATCTTCACGACGGGCGCCACCTCGGCGGCGGCCACCGAGTCGGCGACGTCGAGCGACAGCTCGGGCTGCTCTTCCGACAGGATCTGGATGTCGGGCGCCTCGGGCACGTTCGCCAGGAACGACCCGATGCGATCCTCCGCCCCGTACCGCTCGTCGATGCCGCCGACGACCTCCGACAGCGTGGCCACGACGGGCCTGACGGTCATGGCGGCGGCGAACTCGATGTCCTGGATCGCGCGGTAGTCGGTCGGATCGACCATCGCCACGACGAGCATCCGGCCCTCGACGGCGAGCGGGAGGCACTCCAGCTTGCGCGCCAGCCGCTCGGGCACCTTGCGGAGCGCTTCTTCGTCCAGCAGGAACGTGGCGACCCGGACGCGCGGCACCTGCGTCCCTCCGGCAATCGCTTCCGCGATCGCGTCCTCGGAGATCCGCTCTTCCTTCACCAGGACTTCCACGAAAGACCCGGCTCCCTGGTCGATCCGCTCACGGATCCGGCCAAGCTGGGCATCCGTCGCCAGGCCGGTCTGACGGAGCAGGGACTCGATCTGTTTGGACATGGTCGCCGCCAGTGCCACCGATAGAGGTCACCCGGGCGTCCGTACCGCAGGACGCTGCGGAGTTGTATCGGCGCGAAACGGCTGGAATGTGAGGATCCGGGTGCGGTACGCGTCTTGATACAGGGGAGGGCAGGCCGCGTCGAGTCAACGGGGCGGGTCAACTACAGGCAGGCGCTGGCATCGCCGCTCCGTCAGGCAGGCGATTCGGCGCGGCTCCTCTCCTCCTTCTTCGGCAACCCCGGGGGGGCCCCGGCCCCCCGGGGGCATGTACCCGCCACGGTTCTGTCACGCGTTCGGTCCCGGGTCCTGACTCCCCGCCTTCGCCACGGTCCGACAAGCGGGCTTCTGCGAGGCAAGCCTTGTCTCTCGCCCCTCGTTCTTGTCCGACCAGCGCCTAGCGCCCAGTCCCGAGCGCCTATCCTGTGATCTTGAGCACCACCACCGTCCGGTCGTCGTGCTGCTCGGCATCGCCCCGGAATTCGTCCACGGCCTCGTAGACCGCGTCGACAATGGCCCGGGCCGGCAGGTCGCGGTTTCGGCAGACGACGGCAGTCAGGCGTTCCACGCCGAAGTCGTCGCCGGCGGCGTTCATGGCTTCGGTGATCCCGTCCGTGTGGAACACGAACACGTCGCCCGCCTGCAGGTCGACCGTCAACTCGTCGTACGTGATGCCCGGCAGCGACCCGAGCGGCACCCCGGGCGCCTGAAGCTGCCCGCAGCCGTCCTTCGAGACGTGCAGCGGGTACGGCAGCCCGCTGTTCGAGAGCGTCACGCGCCGGCGCTTGAAGTCGAAGTGCGCGTAGCACAACGTGCAGGAGTAGCTGTCGAGCTGGCGCTCGCGCAGGATGAGGTTCATCGACTCGAGGATGGCCGCCGGGCTCGTCCGCACCTTCGTGTAGCGCCGCCTGAAGGTGCGCGATCGCACGAGCTCTCCGGCGAAGGCGCTGTAGAGCGCCGCCGGCACGCCCTTTCCCGACACGTCGCCGACGGCCACGCTCAGCGTGTGGAGCTCGAGGGCGAGGAAGTCGTAGAAGTCGCCTCCCAGCTCGCGCGCCGGCTCGAACCGGGCCGCGACGTCCAGGCCCTTCAGGCGTATCGGCAGCTCAGACGGCAGGAGCGCCCGCTGGATCCGCTGCGCGAACGCCACCTCGCGCGCCAGCCGCTCCTCGTTGCGGCGCAGTTCGTCGTACAGCCTGGCGTTGTCGATGGCCACGGCGGCGCTGGCCGCCAGCGAGGTCAGCAGCTCGACGTGCTCCTGCGTGAACGCCGCGATCTCGGGGCTCTCCAGGTCGAACACGCCGACGCACCGGTCCTTGACGAGCAGCGGCACGACGAGCTCGGACTGCACGTCGTCCACGACCCTGATGTACCGGGGATCCTTCGACACGTCGTCCACGACGACGACCGCCTTGTGCAGCACGGCGTGCCCCACGAGCCCTTCGCCGACCTTGAGCGACTTGGCCGGCGCGCTGGCGTCGTACTGCACGGCGTGGCGCATCCGGATCTCGCCGGTCTCCTCGTCGACGAGCAGGATGCCGAACGTCCGGTAGCCGATCAGGCGCTTGACCCGGTGGGCGATCCGCTTGAGCAGTTCGTCAAGGTCGAGGATGCTCGCGAACTCCCGGCCGATGTCCGAGAGGACCAGCATGGTCTCCGCGTGGCGCCTCTTGGACTCGAACAGGCGAGCGTTTTCGATGGCCGACGCGACGGCCGCGCCGAAGATGCGGAGCGTCTCGACTTCGGCCAGGGTGAACTCGTTCGGGTTCCGGCTGAGCAGGTTCAGCACGCCGATCGGGCGCCCCTGGCGTCGCAGCGGCACCACGAGCTCGGCGCGCGTGCCCGGCACGGTCTCGATGTAGTCCGGGTGCTTCGAGACGTCGTTCGCCAGCAGGGGCCGCGCGTCCACCGCGGCGCGCCCCACCAGGCCCTGACCGAGCCGGAGCCGCAGCGCCTGGCTGTCGGGCGGGTAGCCCTCGGAGTGGGCGATGTAGAGGTCGCCGTGCCGTTCGTCCAGCACGTAGACGGCGAACGCGTGGAAGTCGGTGATGCGCGAGAGGAGCGCCGGCAGCTTGCGGTACAGCTCGTCGAGGTCCAGCACCGAGGCCACCTCGCGGCCCAGCGCGAAGAGCGTCGTCAGGAGCTGGCGGTCGCTCTTGGACACGCCGCCCCGTTCGCCGTCGCCCGGCGTCATGACGTCGAAATCGATGGGCTGTGTCACTGGGCGATTATACTTATAGGGGCTAGGGGCAAGGGACAAGGGGCAAGGGGCAAGGCGCGAGGGACTAGGCGCTCGGCGCTAGTCTGTCGCGGCTCTCGCCTCGTGGATGGCGTGTCCGTGTGACGGACCAGCCCCTAGCCCCTAGCCCCTAGTCCCTAGCCCCTGTATCAGCGTCGAGCCATGGACCAACTCCCATTCGATCAGACCGTCATCCAGCGCATCCTGCCCCATCGCTATCCGTTCCTGCTCGTCGACCGCATCACCGAATTCGAGGTTGGCGCGCGCATCGTCGGCACGAAGACCGTGTCGCTGAACGAGCGCTGCCTCTCACGCGAGCCGGGCCGCACACCGACGCTGCCGCCGACGATCCTCACCGAGGCCGTCGCGCAGGTCGGCGCCATCATGGTCCTGGCGAAGCCCGAGAACCGGGACAAGCTCATCTTCTTCATGGGCATCGACCGGGTGAAGTTCCACAAGCCCGTGTACGCCGGCGACCAGGTCGTCGTCAACGCGTGGGTGAAGCGCCTGCGCACGCGGATGGGCGTGCTGCGCGGCATCGCGCGGGTGAACGGCGAGGTCGTGATGGACGGCACGATGACCTTCTCGCTGGGCCCGGCCGAGGACGGCCGCGCCACCGTGAGGGACTGAACCGGCGCGACCGGGTCACCGCCTGAGCCGGAGGCTGTTGGCGAGCACCGACACCGACGAGAACGACATCGCCGCCGCGGCGATCATCGGGCTGAGCTGCCAGCCGGTCCACGGATAGAACACGCCCGCCGCGAGCGGGATTCCCAGCACGTTGTAGAAGAACGCCCAGAACAAGTTCTGGCGGATGACGCGCAGGGTCCGGCGCGAGAGGTCGATCGCGCCGGCCACGCCGCCGAGATCGGCCCGCAGGAGCGCGATGTCCGCCGCCTCGATGGCCACGTCCGTCCCCGATCCCATCGCGATGCCGACGTCGGCTTGCGCCAGCGCCGGCGCGTCGTTGATGCCGTCGCCCACCATGGCCACGACGCGCCCCTCGGCCTGGAGGGCCTTCACCTCGTCGGCCTTGTGCCCCGGCAGCACGCCGGCCACGACGCGGCCGATCTCGCCCTCCGGCGCCACCTCCGCGGCAATGGCGCGTGCCGTGGCGGCGTTGTCACCGGTCAGCATGACGACGTCGCGGCCCATCGCGCGCAGCCGCGCGATGGCCGCCCGCGCCTCGGGCCGCGGCGTATCGGCGAGGGCGATGACCCCCTGTAGCGCGGTGTCGGACGCCACGAAGACGATGGTCCGCCCCAGCCCCATCAGGCGGTCGCGTTCGCCCGCGATGGGGGCCGTGTCGATTCCGTTCTCCTGCAGGAACGCTTCGCTGCCGGCCAGCACCTGGCTGCCGCCCACGACGGCCCTCACGCCCCGGCCGGGCACCATCTCGAATTGGGTGGCGCGTCCGACGGGCACGCCGGCTGCCTTTGCCGCGCGCACGACTGCCTGCGCGAGCGGATGCTCCGAGTTCGCCTCCGCCGATGCCGCCAGCGTCAGCAGCGCCTCCCTGCGGGCGCTATCCGTCCCGGCTTCCTCCTCCTCCAGGATTTCGACACCCGCCTGCCCCGAGCTGGCTCCCGCGCCGGTGAGCCGGGCGGCGCCGCCTGTCCGGGCCGGGATGCAGTCCGTGACCTCCGGCCTGCCTGCCGTGATGGTGCCCGTCTTGTCCAGGACGACGGTCGTCACCGACGCCGCGCGCTCGAGCACGTCGC
>CAZBIP010000042.1:9067-13373 GCA_964491885.1 uncultured Vicinamibacterales bacterium | reverse complement strand
CCCGTCTTGTCCAGGACGACGGTCGTCACCGACGCCGCGCGCTCGAGCACGTCGCCGCCTCGGATCAGGATCCCCTGCTCCGCGCCCTTCCCGGTGCCGACCAGGATCGCCGTCGGCGTGGCGAGCCCCATGGCGCACGGGCACGCGATGATGAGGACGGCGACGCCGCGCACGAGCGCCCCCGCCAGTCCCGACTCCGGGGGGCCGAGAGCCAGCCACGCGACGAACGTCACGGCTGCGGCCACGATGACCGCAGGGGTGAACCACGCGGAGATCGCGTCCGCCGCCCGCGCGATGGGCGCCCGGCGGCTCTGCGCCTCCCGCACGAGGCGCACGATCTGCGCGAGCGCGGTGTCGGCGCCGACCCGCGTGGCCCGGAAGGTGAACGCGCCCGTCGTGTTGATCGTGGCGCCGTACACGGCCGAGCCGGCCGCCTTCTCGACGGGCATCGACTCGCCGGTCAGCATCGACTCGTCGATGGCCGACGCCCCGTCGATCACGTCGCCGTCCACGGGCAGGCGCTCGCCGGGCCGCACGATGACCACGTCGCCGCGCAGCACGTCTCTGGCCGGCACCTCCAGTTCGATGCCGTCCCGGACGATGCGGGCCGTGCGAGGCTGCAGGCCGACGAGGCGCTTGATGGCCTCCGACGTCCTGCCGCGGGCCCGGGCCTCGAGCAGGCGTCCGAGAAGGACGAGGGCGATGATGACGACGGCCGTCTCGAAGTACACCGGAGCCGCGGCGTGGCCCGCCGCGACAGGGGCGTCGGTCGACACCGCCGACGGCGCAATCGTGGCCACCGCGGAATACGCGAACGCGGCGCCGGTCCCGACCGCGATGAGGGTGTTCATGTCGGCCGTGCGGTGGCGGAAGGCCTTCCAGGCGCCCCGGTAGAACTGCCAGCCGCAGTAGAAGAGCACCGGCGTCGCCAGCAGGAACTGCACCCAGTTGAAGACGGGCGCGTGCAGGTGGGCCATCCCGAGCACGACGACGGGGACGCCGAGCACGACGGCGAGCGCCAGGCGGCAGCGCAGCGCGCGTCGCTCGCGCTCCCGCGCCTGCTCTTCCAGGTCCTCCGTGTCGTCGGACCCCTCGTCCCGCGTCCCGTATCCCGTCTCCGCGGTTCCGAGCACGTCGTACCCCACGTCCCTGATGGCCTCGACGATGGCGGGAACGCTGAGGACCGAAGGGTCGAACGCGACGGTGGCGCGGTTCGTGGCGTAGTTCACGCCGGCCTCCTGCAGGCCGGGAAGCCGCTTCAGGGCGCGTTCGATGTTGGCCGCGCACGCCGCGCACGTCATGCCGGTGACGGGGAGCGAGACGGCCTCGGGCGCGGCGGGGCCGCGCGAGGGTGGGTTGGGGGCCTCGGGCATGTCTCCATTGTGGATCGGCCCGCGCCGATCCGCCGCCTGCGCCGGGAATCTGCCTTGTGCCTGCCGCGCCTATCTCCCGTCTCCGTCTCCGTCTCTGTCGCTGTCTTCATGGCTGTCGGCGTCGCCGTCGTGATCGCTGTCGTTGTCGTGATCGCCGTCGTCGTCGTTGTCGCCGTCGTTGTCTTCCTCTGGATTCTGACTTCTGACTCCTGACTTCTGTCTCCTTCTGAATTCCGGATTCTGCAATAATCCCCTCGTGCGCATTTCCTTCGACATGGACGGCGTGCTCGCCGACATGGACGGCGCCCTGGCGAGAATTGCCGAGCAGGAGTTCGGCGTCACGACCAGGCTCACGTTCGCCGAGCCTGGAGGAGGCGCGGAAGGCGCCGGCGCGGGCGGAGCGGAGCGCGATCCCGACGGCAGGCCTGCGGGCTACGACACGGCCGTGCTGGCGAATCTCAGTTCGCGCCAGCAGTCGCGTCTTTGGCAGCGCTGCCGGGCCACGCGGAACTTCTGGGAGACGCTCGACGAGTGCGAGCCCGGCATCGTGCGCCGCCTCCAGAAAGTCGCGCGCGAACTGAGTTGGGACGTGCTCTTCGTCACCCAGCGCCCTTCTTCGGCCGGACGTCCCGTTCAGATCCAGACCCAGCACTGGCTGAAGCGTCACGGCTTCGAGTACCCCGCCGTCTACACGACCATCGGGTCGCGGGGCGCCATCGCCGCCGCCCTCACGCTCGACGCGCACGTCGACGACCGCCTCCAGCACTGCGTGGACGTCGCCACCGAGTCGAAAGCCTGGCCCATCCTGGTGTGGCGCGACACGGAGTCTTCCGATCGGCTCCGCGCCGGCGCGGCCAACCTCGGCATCGCCGTCGTCGCGACCATGTCGGAAGCGCTCGACAAGATCGCCGCTGCGGACCGGGCGCCGGCTGCCCAGGCGGGTCAGCCGTCGCTCCTGGAGCGCCTGCGGCGGGCGTTCACGTAGACGCCTGCCTCGGGGCGGAACGACGCGTCCCGAACCCCGAATCCCGGATCCCGAATCCCGATATAATCGCCCCCGTGCCACCATCCGACCCTGGCCGGCCCGGCCGCGCGGCGTCGCTCGCGCAGCTCTTCGAAGCGGTCCACGAGGGTGTCTACATCGGCCTCCTCGGGCCGGACGACAGCGTCACGATCGCCGCGAATCCCTACTTCCGCATCATGCTCGGCTATCCGGCCGACACGCCCGAAGCCGCGCTTCGGCCCTTCGATCCCGGCCGGTTCACCGACGACGGCGCGCGCGTGGCGTTCGTCGACCGGCTCGCGCGGGACGGCGCGGTGTCGGACTACCTGCTCCGCATCCGCCGCGCCGACGAGGCCGTCATCTGGGTCGAGGTGACGGCGCACGCCGAGGTGGACGAGCCCAGCGGCAGCCTCAGGGTCGAGGCCCTGGTGCGCGACGTGAGCGACCGGAAGACGCTCGAGGACCAGTCGCGCGATCTGTACCAGCAGTTGCTCCAGGCCGAGAAGATGGCGGCCCTCGGCACGACGATCTCGGGCGTGGCCCACGAGCTGAACAACCCCCTCGCCACCATCCTGACGTGGTCGGAGCGCCTGGCCGAGCGCGACCTCGACGCCTCCGCGCGGCGGGGCGTGGACGCCATTCTCCACGAGGCGGAGCGCGCCGCGCGCATCGTCCGCAACCTGCTCACTTTCGCGCGCAAGCGCCACACCACGCGGACGATGGTGGACGTCAACCAGGTGGTGCGCGAGACGCTTTCGATGCGCGCGTACGAGCAGCGCGTGACGAACATCACCATCATCGACGCCCTCGCGTCCGGCCTGCCGCAGGTGTTCGCCGATCCGCATCAAGTCCAGCAGGTGCTCCTGAACCTCGTCATCAACGCCGAACAGGCCATGCTGGCCGCAAACGGGCGGGGCACGCTCGTCGTGCGCACGTGGCAGGAGGCCGAGCGCGAGTCCATCGTGCTCGAGGTGAACGACGACGGCCCCGGCGTGCCGGAGGACGTGCAGACGAAGATCTTCGACCCGTTCTTCACGACGAAGGATGTCGGCAAGGGGACGGGCCTCGGTCTCACCGTGGCCTACGCCATCGTCGAGGAGCACGGCGGCCGGATGTGGCTCGCGTCCGAGATCGGCGGCGGCGCGTCGTTCTTCGTGGAGCTGCCGTGCGCGGGCGGCAAGCTGAAGCCCCTGGCGCCGGGAGAGCCTGGCGCGTCTTCGGGGGCCGGCGACGGGTTCGCTGGCGGGCGCGGCGTGGGCGCGGATGCCATCGAGGGCGTGAGCGATCTCATGAGTTCGGGCGGAACCGGCAGGCCGGGGCTCGCCGGGCATGCCGGTTCAGGCCGCCAGCCTGTGCCCGAGGCGGCTGCACCGGGACGCGCGAGCCGCGACACGCGGATGAGCCCGGCCCCGACGCCTCGCCCCACACCGCGCCTGCAGCCGATCGGTCCTGGCCTGGCATCGGGCGCGCCCCGGCTGGACAGCCCTGCCGTGCTCGTCGTCGAAGACGAAACGGCGTTGGCTGCGGCGATGGTCGAGGCGTTCGGCGATGCCGGATTCCTCGTGGACCGAGCGGGAGACGGCGAGGAGGCCCTTGCCCGCCTCGACGGCGGCCACTACGACGTCATCGTCAGCGACCTGAAGATGCCGCGCATGGACGGCATCCAGCTCTTCGAGGCGCTTCGCGAGGGCCATCCCGAGATGGCCGGCCGCATCATGTTCGTCACGGGCGACGTCATCGGCACGGACGCCGAGCGCTTTCTCAAGGCCAGCGGGTGCCGCTGGCTGGCCAAGCCGTTCAGGCTGGCCGAACTGCTGCGCCTCGCGCGGGAAGTCGTGAGCTAGGACGCCAGCGGAACGCCGCCGCCCGACCCCCTGCCGCTTCCGCCGTTCCCTCCCGGCGTCGGGACCTCGAGGTCGCCGATCCTGCC
>CAZBIP010000042.1:3036-8967 GCA_964491885.1 uncultured Vicinamibacterales bacterium | reverse complement strand
CTGCCGGCCGGCATCGCATCCTCCGATCCGCCGTCGGTCCTGCTCCCGGCAGCCCGCACGGCCGGGGTTGCGTCCGGCTTCTCGCGGCCCTGGCTTCCCCTGACCAGCTTGGCCAGCCATGCGTCCATCGCATCGTTCAGTCGGCGCTCGCTCTCGGTCGGCGTGGCTCCCTCGGCCGACAGCGTCACGAAGCCCGCGTAGGTCGCCTTCCACCGCCCGTTCTTCCGTTGTTCGAATCGTGCGGTCTCCCTGACCGCCCGGTCGATTTCCCACAGTGGCCACCCCCGGACTTCCGCGGAGGCGTCTTCCACCGGGGACGACGACGATGCCATCGTCGGAGAGGGGAATCAAGCAGGAAGATCGTGCCAGCCGGGACGGGGTACGGTGGTCGAAATTCGAGGCCCAACTCCACGCTGACCCAACGAAACTTGACCGGGACCGGCGCATGCGTCAAACTTCTGACGGACTGGAATCGTATCGGTAACCCTATGGCTCTGCGACACATTCTCCTCGTTGAAGACGAGGCCCTGCTCCGGGAAGCGGTGGCCGAACAGCTCACGGATCGCGGGTTTCACGTCGAGCAGGCGGCCACGGGTGAGGAGGCGATCGACCGCCTCTCCTCCTTCGCCTTCGACATCGTCATCACGGATCTCCGGCTGGGCGACGGGCCCGACGGCACGGCGGTCCTGGAGGAGGCCCGGGCGTCGTACCCGGACATCATCGGCATCATCGTCACCGGCTACGGCACCGTGAAGGACGCCGTGGACGCCATCAAGCGCGGCGCGAGCGACTTCATCCAGAAGCCCTTCCAATTCGACGAACTGCTGCACATCATCGACGCCTCGCTCGAGCAGCGCCGCCTGCGCGCCGAGAACGCCTACTTGCGCAAGCAGCTCGAGGAGCGGTACCGCTTCGAGGGCATCATCGGCAAGAGCGCCGCGATGAAGGAGCTGTTCGCGCTGCTCGAAACCGTGGCGCAGACGAGCAGCACGATCCTCATCACCGGCGAAACCGGGACGGGCAAAGAGCTGGCCGCGCACGCGATTCACCACAACAGCCCGCGGCGCGCGCAGCGGTTCGTGGCGATCCACTGCGGAGCCATTCCGGAGACCCTGCTCGAAGCTGAGCTCTTCGGCCACGTCCGCGGCGCCTTCACCGGGGCCGTCGCCACCCGCGCCGGGCGCTTCGAAGAGGCGAACCGGGGCACGCTCTTTCTCGACGAAGTGAGCACGATGACGCCGGCGCTCCAGATGAAGCTGCTGCGCGTCATCCAGGGCCGGGAGGTGCAGCGCCTCGGCGACCCTGGCGTCATCAAGGTGGACGTGCGGATCATCGCCGCGACCAACTACGACCTCGCGAAGATGGTGGCGGAGGGGACGTTCCGCGAAGATCTGTACTACCGTCTTGCCGTCATCCCGGTGCACATGCCGCCGCTGCGCGATCGCAAGGACGACGTGCCGCTGCTCGTGCAGCATTTCCTGAACGCGTTCGGCGCCGCCCTCGTCCGCGATCGGAATCTCGGCGAACCGCCGCCCTCGCTCGGCATTTCGCAGGAGGCCCTGCGCCACCTCATGTCGCACGCCTGGCCGGGCAACGTGCGCGAGCTGGAGAACGCGCTCGAGCGCGCGGTGGCGCTGACCGGCGGGCGCCGGCAGATCGAGGTGCGGGACCTGCCTCCGGCCGTTCAGGCCGCCGGCGCGTCGATCGCCCCGCTCGACGTGACCATCCCCGAGGAGGGCTTCGACCTGCCCGGCTACATCGACAGGCTCGAGCGCGAGGTGATCGCGCGCGCGCTGGAGAAGACCGGCGGCAACAAGGGCGCGGCGGCGAAGCTCCTGAACCTGAAGCGGACGACGCTGGTGGAGAAGCTCAAGCGGATGGGGCGCGGAGAGCCGGCTCGCACGGCGTAGCCCGCTCGCGGCGCGCTTACAGCCCGTAGTACTCGCGGTACCACGCCACGAACCGCCGGACACCCTCGCGGACCGGCGTGGCCGGCTTGAATCCCACCCAGGCGTTCAACTCGCTCGTGTCCGCCGACGTCGCCGGCACGTCGCCGGGCTGCATCGGCAGGTAGTTGCGCTCCGCCTTGCGCCCCAACGCCTGTTCGAGGGCCTCGATGTAATCCTCGAGCGGCGTCGGCTGGCTGTTGCCGATGTTGAACACCCGGTAGGGCGCGTTGCTCGTCCCGGGGTCCGGCGCCGACGGATCGAAAGCCGGGGCGGCTTCCGCCGCCCGGTCCACCACACGGACGACGCCTTCGACGATGTCGTCGATGTACGTGAAGTCGCGGACCATCTGCCCGCGGTTGAACACGTCGATGGGCCGGCCCTCCAGGATGGCGCGGGTGAAGAGGAACAGCGCCATGTCCGGCCTGCCCCAGGGCCCGTAGACCGTGAAGAACCGCAGACCGGTGGTCGGCAGGCGGAAGAGGTGGCTGTAGGTGTGGGCCATCAACTCGTTCGCCTTCTTCGTCGCGGCATACAGGCTGACCGGATGGTCGATGTTGTCGTGCTCCGAGAACGGCAGCCGGGTGTTCCCGCCGTACACGCTGGACGAACTCGCGTAGGCCAGGTGCTCGACACCGTGGTGCCGGCAGCCCTCCAGGACGTTCATGAATCCGGCGATGTTGCTGTCGATGTACGCGTGCGGATTCTGCAGGGAGTAGCGGACGCCGGCCTGGGCCGCCAGGTGCACGACGCGCCGCGGCCGTTCGGACGCGAACAGGCCGGCCAGCCCCTCGCGGTCGGCCAGGTCGAGTTTCGCAAACCGGAACCCGGCATGACCCCGGAGACGCGCGAGCCGGGCCTCCTTGAGCGACACGTCGTAATACGCGTTCAGGTTGTCCAGGCCCACCACGGCGTCGCCGCGGTCCAGCAGGCGGCGCGCCACGTGGAAACCGATGAACCCGGCCGCGCCGGTCACGAGGATGGTCATGGGACTATTGTTGATCGACATCCGCACCGGCGCCGTGCCGCTCCCACGCGTATCCCGTCACGACGGGCGCGTTGGCAGCGCGCCGGTCAGGCGCAGCGCGCGCAGCTTGCGGTACAGGTTCGTCCGCTGGATGCCCAACGCCCGGGCGGCTTCCGGGATCCGCCCGTGATGATGCGCAACCACCGCGGTGATGTACTCGCGCTCGAAACGCGTCCGCGCCTCGCGAAGCGTCGACGCCGGGCCCGGCCGGAGGCCGCCCGACGTGTCCAGGCTGACGTGTTCGAGCAGGGCATGGAGCGTGATCGTGCCCTCTGGCACTTCGGGGACGAGGCCATCGAGCAGGTCCCGCAACTCGCGCGAGTTGCCGCGCCACGGCAGGGCGGCGAGCAGCGCGGCGGCGCCGGCATCGAGCGTCTTCTCGGGGATCCCGCTGGCGTGGCACGCGCGACGCACGAAGAACTGGGCGAGACCGGGGATGTCTTCGCGGCGCTGGCGAAGCGAGGGAACCACGATCACGCACTCCGCGAAGCGGCGGTGCAGGTCCACGCGCACCCGTCCCTCGTCGAGATGCACCTGGCAGTCCGGGTCTGCGACGGCAATGGGACGAACGACGAAGGGCAGCACGCCGCCTCGGGGGCGTTCCTCGTACTCGCGGTCGCGCAGCAGGGCGGCCAGGCGGGCCTGCACGCGCGAAGGCAGCCCCTCCAGGTGCCTGAACACGATCGTACCGCCACGGGCGCCGTGCAGCAACGAGCCCGGAAACACGACTTCCGGGTCGCGGGCGCGCCGGATCACGCCTCGGCCCCTGCCCTCGGCCGGCGCACCGAAGAGAAGGAGTTCGGCCTCCGACACCGAAAGACCGTAGCCGTCCACCACCACGAAGGGCGCCCCGGCCGGCGCTCCGCAATCGTGGAGCACGCGCGCGATCAAGCCGCGCCCGCTGCCCGGCTCGCCGGACACGAGGACGCCCGATCGCGAAGCCGCGGCTTCCTCCACCCGCCCAACGACGTCCCGCATGAGCGGCGACTCGATGACGAGTCCGGACCCCGACAGGCACTCCTGGATGGTCATGGTTCAGACGGCCCCGCACGGCCGCCCGCGGGGAGGCGGCCCGCTCACAGCCAGCCAGTCGCGGCTGGCTGGCAGCGTCGCGCACGCCGCCCGCCGGCGCGAGAGGCAGAGCGTGAGGCCGAAGACGGCCCCGCTCGCCACGCACGACGGCGGCATTCTACCCGGCCGCTGGCTGGTGTCAAGAGAGAGACAGTGCGTGTGCGAATCGATACAGCAGTCGGGATCCTGTTACGCGCGCTTCCGCGGCCGCACCGGCTTCTCGGCGGCCATGGCCACCGGCAGGCGCGTCCAGGACGGCACGGCCGGCTGGGCCTTCGCGCGCGCGACGAACGGCGCTGGCGCGGTTGCAAGCTGCGCCTTGAGCATCTTCGGCTTCTGCTGGAACGCCGCAATGGCGTCGCGCATGATGGTCGCAGCCGACTTGGGGTCGGTCTGCGGGCCGAGGGCGGCGCGCAGGCGCTGGATGGCCCGCGCGTGCAACTGCGACACGCGCGACTCGTTCACCCCGATCTCCGCCCCGATGTCCTTCATCGTCGCTTCGTTGTAGTAGTAGAGGCCCACGACCTTGCGCTCCCGCCAGGGCAGGGACGCGATGGCCGCGCGGACGCGCTCCTCGGTCTCGTTGCGCTGGAAGGCCCGGTCCGGCGACTCGGGCTCGGAGGGGATGAGGGCGGTCGGCATGTTGGCTTCGTCGATGCCGTCGGCCATGGTGTGCGGCGAGGTCGATTCGATCGTGTTGATGCGGACGATCGTGCGGCTCAGGCGCTTCTCGTCGGACCCGACCTTGGCGGCGAGGTCCGCCATCGACGGCTCGCAGCCCATCGTGCGGCGCAGCTCTTCGCGCGCGGCTTCGAGTTCCCGGCGCACCCGGCGGACGCCACGCGGCCACGCCTCGCGGCGCAGCGCGTCGATCATCGCCCCGCGGACCCGGCGCTCGGCGAACGTCTCGAACTTGATCCCGCGGCCCTCGTCGAAGCGCTGCGCGGCGTCGATGAGGCCCATGACGCCGTCCTGCACGAGGTCGCCGATGTCGATCGAATGCGGCATCGTGGAGGCCATCCGGCGAGCGAGGGCTTCGACGAAAGGCAGGGTCTTGACGACGCGGGCCTGGCGGTCGGGGTTCAGTGTCTGAGCGCTCATCTGCATCTCCACGGGTAACCGTCGGTTCGGTACGCGACGGTCTAACACGCAACGTGGGTGCCACTATTTGTCGGGAGCGCCCTGGCAAAGCCTGCGGGGGAAATATCTCTGCAAGTCAATGTTTAACAAACACTTATTGGCAGACGAAAGGGAAGTGGCGAGCAGAATTGGGAAGGCGGGAAGGGGCTATCCGTCAAATACATGACGGGAAGGATTGCACAGGATGTCAATGGGGTGACGAAATGGAGATTGCGGAAGGCGCTAGGGGCTAGGCGCTAGGCGCTAGTCTGACAAGGGCGTTCGCCGCCACTACTGGTGTGCCGCCGCATTCCCTTCTACGGCCTGGCGGATTTCGCGGGCGGTGGTGAGGGCCTCGACCGTCGCGGCGACGACCTGGCCGGCCCTTGCCTTCTGCCGTTCGTCCTGCGCCTTGGCCTCGATGAGCTCCGCGTGCGACAGGATGATGCCGAGCTGGTTGTTCAGCGCGTGAAAGAGCTGGCGCAGCTCGGCAGGGTCGGCACTCACTTGTGCGCCTCGTAGGGCATCGTGAACGCGCCGTCGAGCACCGGCTGCCCCGCGCGCGGATCGCGCCACAGCGAATCCACGAAGATCCGGATCGAGCCGCCGGCCGTCCGCACGTACTCCACCTTGCCCGCGGTGATCCAGTTGTAGATGGTGCGGCGGCTGACGCCCACGAGCGCGCAGGCCTTCATGATCGAGATGGCTTTCCGTTCCACGATCTGTCCTCCGTGAAACCGTATCGGACAGAGTGAGCAGAACTGTAGA
>CAZBIP010000042.1:0-2936 GCA_964491885.1 uncultured Vicinamibacterales bacterium | reverse complement strand
TTCCACGATCTGTCCTCCGTGAAACCGTATCGGACAGAGTGAGCAGAACTGTAGAGACCGGCGCGGGACTCGGGGCTCGGGCCGTGCGCCGCCCCTAGGCGACATCAGCGCCCGGGCCGTTGACAAGTGTTATCTTGGGAGATAACACTTGGTGTGCAAAGGCCGGGTCAGCAGCCGGCTCCGCGCGCTGATCGCGGCGTTGCGACACGAAGGTGCGTTGTGAAGGTACGAAGCGTGACGTTCAACAATCACCGGCGCGACTTCTGCGTCCGGGTTGGCGGCAGGGTCCAGCGTTACCCGTACGCCAGGCTCGAGGATCCGCCGGGAGCCGGGGACAGCGTCGTTGAAGCCGTGGCGGACCCGGAGATCGCGAACGAGGGCTTCGTGTATCGCACCGCCTCGGGCCGCACGGGCACGGTGCACGCCGAACAAGTGCTCGACTACAACGAGGATCCGCGCTACCTGCGTGACACGCTGCTCTACGAATTGACGCTCGCAGCCCGGGCGCGTGTCGCGGACGCCGGGCTGAGCAGGCGCGAGGTGGCGCGGCGGCTGGGCACGTCGCCCGCGCAACTCTATCGGCTGCTGGACCAGACGAACACGAGGAAGTCAGTGGACCGGATGCTAAGCCTCCTCGCCGTGCTCGACCTCGATGTCAGGATGACGGTCCGCCGGAAAGCGCCTCGCCGCCGGATACGCGCCCCGGCGGCGCTGGTGTGAAGAAAGAGGTTGAGAGTGTCTATACACGAGTATATACTTTGTTCATGAACGGCGCGCGCGCGAAGGTGTTTCAGAACGGCGGCAGCCAGGCGGTCAGGCTGCCGAAGGCCTGCCGGTTCCCAGGCGTCCGCGAGGTCCTGGCGCGCCGCGAGGGCCGGCGGGTCATCCTGGAGCCGGCCGACGAATGGTCGGAAGCGTTCCGGGCCTGCCTGGGCTCCTGGCAGGGCGATATCCCGCGCCCCGCCCAACGCCTTCTCCGCGACATTGAGAATCCGCTCGCGTGATGCTCGAGTTCATGCTCGACACCGACACCGTCAGCCTGGCCCTTCGCGGCCAGCGGGGCGTTGCCGCGCGGTTGCTCGAGCACGCGCCGTCCCAGGTGGGCATGAGTTCGATCACGCTCGCCGAGTTGCGCTATGGGGCCGACGCCGTGGGCTCCCGGAGGCTTCACGGCCTCATAGACACGTTCACCCGGTCTGTCGCAGTCGTGCCGTTCGACCGCGACGCCGCCGACCGTTTCGGGCGCGTGGCGCTGGCTCTGGCGAAGCGGGGAGAGCCCATCGGCACGTACGACACGCTCATCGCGGCGCACGCGCTGACGCTCGGTGTCACCCTTGTCTCGAACAACAGCAAGCACTTCCAGCGGGTGGCCGGACTCAATACGGTGACGTGGGCGGACCGAGCGTGAGCGCGGCGGCTACTTCGGGCGCCTGGGGCCGCGAGGCGGCCGGCGGTCGAACGAACCCGAACGCGGCGGCTTCTCGCCGAACGGCCTGCGTGGTCCTGAGGGCTTTCCGCCGAACGAGCGCGGGCCGCCAGGCCCGGACGGCTTCCCGCCGAACGAGCGCGGACCGCCAGGACCCGAGGGCTTTCCGCCGAACGAGCGCGGACCGCCAGGACCCGAGGGCTTGCCGCCGAACGAGCGCGGACCGCCAGGACCCGAGGGCTTGCCGCCGAACGAGCGCTGACCGCCAGGCCCGGACGGCTTCCCGCTAAAGGGGCGCTGACCGAATGGCTTCTTCCCGAATGGCCTTGGCGGCCCTGGCGGACGCTCGCCCTCCGGTTGGCCCCCCGGCGGACGCTCGCCAAAGGGCCTCTTGCCGAAGGGTTTCGATCCCAGGTTGCGCTCCTTCCAGCGCTTCCGGGCCTGGCCGGGCGGGAGCTTGTACTTGTCGCGCGGGTCCTTGTGCTCACCGCCGGGGCGCCAGCCCTTGCCCCGGCGATCGGCCTTCGGCGACCCCGAATCTGCCTTGTCTCGAGCGAGCCCACGAGAGGCAGGTGAGTCGAGGGAAGACCCGGGGCTCCATTCGCGAGGAGGACCGGCGCTTCGTTCCGGAGCCGGCGGCTTCTGATCGCTGCCATCCGCGGGACGGCCGTGCTGCCGGCGGAACTCGGCCAGCGGGTCGTTCTCGGGCGAGCGCGCGCGTCCCGTTCCAGGCTCGCGTCGAGGCTCGCCGCCGGGGTCCCAGCCCTCGCCTCGGCGATCGGCCTTCGGCGACCCCGGATCTTCAGACCCGGGGCTCCAGGGACGGGGAGACCGAACGCTTCGTTCCGGAGTCGGCGGCTTCTGATCACTGCCATCCGCGGGGCGGCCGTGTTGCCGGCGGAACTCGGCCAGCGGGTCGTTCTCGGGCGGACCCTCGGTTCCGGGTTCGCGTCCCTGCCCCCGCGCCTCCCGCTCCTGCTTCCTGCGCTCGTCGCGGAACAGGCGCACGCGCTCGAGTTGGCGCGCTTCTTTTGCCTGGTCGGGCGATTCCCACAGCTTGCCGCCGGAGAACCACTTCAGCTCGGCGCTGGCGTTCTTGGCCTTCAGTTGGTTGAAGAGCGGCAGGATTTCATCCCGCTCGCGCGTGCGGAACGACGTGGGCGCGCCGTCGAGAATGATCGTCCAGTAGGCGAAGCGGGGAGGCATGAGGCAATCTCCAGGGGCTGGGGACCAGGGGCTGGGCGCTGGTCAGTCTCGCTGACTCTCGGCACCCTCGCCCCGGGCGTCACGCCGTGTGTCCCCTCGCACGGGCGTCATGGCATCGATGATGATTACGAGCGCGCTTCCTCGAGCAGCCGGCGGAGGTAGTTCGCGTAGTTGCTCTTGCCGAGGCCGTCGGCCAGGCGCCCGAGCTGGGCCGCGTCGATGAAGCCCTGGTGGAACGCGATTTCCTCCGGGCACGCGATCTTCAGCCCCTGCCGGCGCTCGATCGTCTGGATGAACAGCCCGG
>CAZBIP010000041.1:4183-19524 GCA_964491885.1 uncultured Vicinamibacterales bacterium | reverse complement strand
CGGGCATGGTCTTGAGGCGGTCCTGGGCGCCGACGACGACGGTCAGCGCGGCGGCAGCCGCGAGGGGCAGGAGGGCGGCGCCGAGCGCGCGGCCCCCACGGTTCGACGTGATCATGGGAATCGGGACTCCATCGTCCGCCTATCTTACAGGAGCCGCGGCGACATTCTCCGTTGACGCTGCCGCCCGAGTGGCACTAGTGTGCTTCGAGCAAACGGCCCGAGGGGGACGGCCATGCGGCGCCGGCATCACCTGCCGCCGCGGCAGTCGTCTCCGGAGGCCGGCAGGCGCCTGACGCACCCTCGGTCGAAAGGAACGCCGATGACACAGCTGGATTGGGTCGTCATCTTCCTCTACTTCTGCCTCATCGGGTGGGTCGCCTGGTATTACGGGCGCCACCAGAAGGACACGAAGGACTACTTCCTCGCCGGACGGAACGCCGGCTGGGTCGTGATCGGCGCGTCGATCTTCACGTCGAACATCGGCTCCGAGCACATCGTCGGGCTGGCGGGCCAGGGCGCCACGACCGGCATGGCGATGGCCCACTGGGAACTGCACGCCTGGATCCTGATCATGCTGGCCGGGCTGTTCGTGCCGTTCTACTACAAGTCCGGCGTCGAGACGATCCCGCAGTTCCTCGAGAAGCGGTTCGACGCCCGGGCGCGCTGGATCCTGTCCTGCGTCTCGCTGGTCGCCTACGTCTTCACGAAGGTGAGCGTGACGGTCTACGCCGGGGCGGTCGTGTTCCAGGCGCTGCTGCCCGACACCTTCGGCGCGCCCGAGAACGCGTTCTGGGTCGGCGCCTTCACCACCGTGATCCTGACCGGCATCTACACCGTGTTCGGCGGCATGCGCGCCATCATGAACACGGCGACGCCGCAGGCCGTCATCATCCTCCTCGGGTCCTTCATCATCACGGCGATCGGGCTGTCGAAGCTCGGCGGCTGGGGCGAGCTCGTCGCGATGGCGAGGGCCAACCGCGACGCGTTCTCGCTGTGGCGTCCGCTGTCGGACCCGTCGTTCCCGTGGCTGGCCATCATCATCGCCTCGCCGATCGTCGGCATCTGGTACTGGTGCACCGACCAGTACATCGTGCAGCGCGCGCTGTCGGCGAAGAACCTCGCGACGGCGCGGCGCGGGGCCCTGTTCGGCGGCCTGCTGAAGGTGTGGCCCGTCCTCATCTTCATGATCCCCGGCATGATCGGCTGGGCCATGCACCAGAAGGGCCTCATCGTCCTCCCGACGAAGCTCGTCGAAGGCGTGGCGGTCATCAACTCCGACCTCGTGTTCGCGACGCTGGTCCGGGAACTGCTGCCTACCGGCATCCGCGGGCTGATCGTGGCGTGCCTCCTCGCCGCGCTGATGAGCTCGCTGGCGTCGCTCTTCAACTCGAGCGCCTCGCTCTTCACCGTGGACATCTACCAGAAGCTGCGCCCTGGCAAGTCGGAACGCCATCTGCTCCAGGTCGGGCGCCTCGCGACGGCCACCGTCGTCGTGCTGGGCATCCTATGGGTGCCCGTCATGGAGAAGGTGCAGGGCGGCGGGCTCTACCAGTACCTGCAGAACGTCCAGGGCTACCTCGCGCCGCCCATCACGGCCGTGTTCCTCCTGGGGCTTTTCTGGAGGCGAGTCAACACGTCCGGCGCCCTCTGGGGCCTCGGGGCCGGCTTCGTCCTCGGCATGATCAAGCTGACGATGCAGACGTTCTACGGCGCGGGCGAGGGCCGGATCCACAGCCCGGCGCTGTTCGCCGCGATCGGCGACTTCAATCCGTACTACTCGACGGGCGTGCTGGCCGCCGTCAGCGCGATCATCATCATCGTCGCCTCACTGCTGACGCCGCCGCCGAGGCCGGATCAGATCGAGGGCCTCACCTACGGATCGGTGACGGGCGAGTCGGCCGCGGAGATCAAGGCGAGCTGGGACTGGGGGAACAAGTTCATGGCGGGCTCGATCCTGGCTTGCGTGCTCGGGATGTACCTCTACTTCACGTTCTGGCTGGGCTGATCGCGGCCCCGCCCTGACGGAGACGAAGACGCCCCGGCCGGCCGGGGCGTTTTCGTCTGTGCAGTTCGGCGCCGCATTCACGCGAGGACCGGGCCCCTGCTATGCTTCCTCGAGGGGCCTCGCGAACGCGGCATGGGCGTGCGAACGGACGGCGGCCGGCGAGGCCGGGGCCCGGGATGGAGCGGAGGCACCCATGACGTCTTTCAGGACCGTGCTCGTCGGCCTTGCTGCCCTGCTGTGCCTGCCGGCTGCGGCTGGGGCGCAGAAGGGCCTGACGGTGTTCGTCGGCGGGAACTTCGGCGGGGACTCGGGAGTGTCGCTCCACGAGAGCATCGACGACAGGTCCCGGCTCACGGTCGGGGCCAGGCTCGGGATCATCGACTTCGGCATCGCCAGCGGAGAGATCGACGTCGCCCGCACCTCGGATTTCTACGGCAAGGGGACGGTCTTCGACGCTTCGAGCGTGCTGACTGTCATGGGGACCGTCAAGGCGGGCGTTCCGGTCCTGCTCGTGCACCCCTACGTGGTCGCCGGCGCCGGCCTGGTCCGGCGGAGCGTCACGTACGCCTCGGGGCAGGGGACTGATAGCGTAAGCGACACCCGTGCGGCCTACACGCTGGGCGCCGGCGTCGACCTCCCCGTGCTGCCGCTGCTCGGCCTCAACGTCGACGTCCGCTACGTCCGGAACTTCTCGAAGGGGAACAGCGTGCTCGATCTTCCGAACGACGCGTTCAACTTCGTGCGCGCGTCGGTGGGCGCCTCGCTCCGCTTCTGACCCCGGCGGTCGAATCGGTCGCGCGAGAGCACCTTGGCTCAGCGGAGGAGTTCGCGCACCCGAAGCTGCCTGTACCGGAAGATGCCGTCCAGTTGACGCCGGACGAGCGGGTGCGCGAGGCGGCCGAACGGGTCGAGCGGCAGCCGGTAGCGGACCTCGTCCTCGATGCGCGTGCCCCCGCCGGGGGTGTCCGCGAAGCGGTGCGTGTGCACCCACATCGCGTACGGGCCGCGCTGCTGCTCGTCCACGAAGGCGTCCGGCCGCTCCCACCGCGAAATGAGCGTCCGCCACCGCATCGGCACGCCGTAGAGCGAGATCGTGTAGTCGATGACGGTCCCCGCCGCGATGACGATCGGGCCGGGCGTGCGGATGACGAACCGCAGGCGCGGCGGCGTGATGGCTTCGAGGTTGCGCGCGTCGGCGAAGAACGCGAAGACCGCCTCGCGCGGGCGCGGCAGTTCCATGGTTGCCCGCAGCAGGTAGGTGCCGGCTGCCCCGGCTGCCCGTGCGTGGGTGACCCGATCGTCGATCATGCCGTCACACTCCGGCGCCCACGATACGCCTGAGGCCGGGCCGCCCGCAAGGCAGACAGGCGCGCGGCGCTATAATCAGGGCAGTCCCTCCCGCCGCCGGCCCGCACGGCCCGCTCCAGGTGCCGGGGCCGGTCACGCGGCGTTCCCCGGGGAGGGCGCCCCGCAGGAGCATCAGCCAGATGTCAGACGTCACGGACACGGTTCCCATCGACGACCACGCCATCACCACGACCCTCGAGCGCCACCGCCACGCCGACTCCGCCCTCGTGAGGGAGGCCCTCGCGAAGGCCCGCGAGATGAACGGGCTCGGGCCCGAGGAGATGGCGGCGCTCATGACCATCAGCGACCCGGATCTGCTCGGCGAGCTCTTCGCGGCGGCGCGGGACGTGAAGGACACGATTTACGGCAGGCGGCTGGTGATCTTCGCGCCGCTCTACGTGTCGAACATGTGCGGCAACGAGTGCACCTACTGCGCCTTCCGCGCCCGGAACACGGAACTGGTGCGGCGCGCGCTCACGCAGGAGGAGATCGCGCACGAGACGAGGGTGCTCGTCCGCCAGGGCCACAAGCGCGTCCTGCTGGTCGCCGGCGAGTCGTACCCGCACGAGGGCTTCTCGTACGTCCTCAAGGCCATCGACACGGTCTACGGCGTCACCGAGGACCACGGCGAGGTCCGACGCATCAACGTCAACGTGGCGCCGCTCACGCTCGACGAGTTCCGGCAGTTGAAGGCCGCGAAGATCGGCACCTACCAGCTGTTCCAGGAGACCTACCACCGCCCGACGTACTCGAACGTGCACATCGCCGGCAGGAAGAAGGACTTCGACTGGCGCGTGACGGCGATGGACCGCGCCATGCAGGCGGGGATCGACGACGTCGGGATCGGCGTGCTGTTCGGGCTGTTCGACTGGCGGTACGAACTGCTCGCGCTGATGCAGCACATCCGCCACCTCGAGTCGCGGTTCGGCGTCGGCCCGCACACGATCAGCGTGCCCCGGATGGAGCCGGCCAGCGGGTCGGACGTGGCCAGCCAGCCGCCGCACCCCGTGTCCGACGTCGATTTCAGGAAGATCGTCGCGATCCTCCGCCTGGCGGTGCCCTACACCGGGATCATCATGTCCACGCGGGAGTCGGCCCACATCCGGCGGGAGACCTTCGCGCTGGGGGTGTCGCAGATCTCGGCCGGCAGCCGGACGAACCCGGGCGGCTATGCGGACGAGGAGCACTTCGAGGCCGCGCAGTTCTCGCTCGGCGACCACCGGCCGCTGGACGAGGTGATCCGGGACGTCGCGAGCCTGGGCTACATTCCGTCGTTCTGCACCGGGTGCTACCGGCTGGGCCGGACCGGCAAGGACTTCATGGACATGGCCAAGCCCGGAGACATCAAGGCACACTGCGACCCGAACGCGCTCTCCACGTTCGTCGAGTACCTGATCGACTACGCGTCGCCCGAAACGCTGGCCATCGGCGACAGCCTGGTCGAGCGCGTCCTGGCGTCGATGGAAGCCGGACCCAGGCAGACCGCGACGAGCATGGTGACGCGGGTGCGGGCCGGGAAGCGCGACGTGCTCTGTTGAAATTCCGATTAGTCGAGTAGGGTGTATAGGTTGACAGGCGCTTCTTGGTGGGTATAGTCTATCTGTGACTGAATTCACAATGTGAATTCAGTCACAGACATGACCACCAACCACGGCATCCGACCCGCCTCCGCCCGTTTGACCGTTCAGACGATCGGTCGCCTGAGCCTCTACCGGCGCCTCCTCCTCGAGCTCTCCGCCGCGGGAACCCGTCAACTCTATTCTCACCAGCTGGCCTCGGCCGCCGTTTCGACCCCGGCCCAGGTCCGCCGGGACCTGATGACCATCGGCTTCTCGGGCAGCCCGCGCCGGGGCTACGCAGTCGACGACCTCGTCGCCGCCATCAACGCCGTGCTCGCCCGCAACGTGGAGACCTCCGTGGCGCTCGTTGGCGTCGGGAACCTCGGCCGGGCGATCCTGGCGTACTTCTCGAACCGGCAGCCGTGGGTCCGCTTCACGGCGGCCTTCGACCGAGACCCGGAGAAAGTGAACCGGATCATCCACGGGTGCCGGGTCTACCCCATCGATCAGGCCGAGGACGTGATCCGCCGCGAGGGCATCCGCGCCGCCGCCATCGCGGTGCCGGCCCCCGAAGCCCAGCGCACCGCAGACCGCCTCGTCCTCGCCGGCATCCGCAGTTTCCTCAATTTCGCGCCGGTCCGCCTGCACGTGCCGACCGGCACCTTCGTCGACGACGTCGACGTGACCACCGCGCTGGACCGCGTCGCGTTCTACGCGCACCAGCCGAAGGACTCGTAGCCCCCGGGATGCATGCCACATGACCGCGCCTGACATCGAACCCATCGTCGCCAAGTACCACGCCGGGCACCGGGACGCCCTGATCCCGCTGCTCCAGGACGTCCAGCAGAACTGCGGCTTTCTGTCGCGGGAGGCGGTCGTCCGCATCGGCCAGCACCTGCGCCTGCCCGCCAGCAAGGTGTACGGCGTGGCCACGTTTTACAACCAGTTCCGGTTCCAGCCGCTCGGCCGGTATCACTTCCAGGTGTGCCGCGGCACGGCGTGCCACGTGAAGAAGTCGCTGCAGACCCTGACGACGCTGCAGCGCGCGCTGAACATCAAGCCCGGCCAGACGTCGCGGGACGGCCTGTTCAGCCTGGAAGTCGTGGCCTGCCTCGGCGCCTGCGGCCTCGCGCCCGTCGTCGCGGTGAACGGCGAGTTCCACGCCGGCGCCACGACGGATGTGGTCACCCGCCTGGTGCGGAACCTCAGGAAGGAGGCGAAGGTCAAGTGAGCCACGCCGAATTCCCCCGCTGCTGCCCCGAGTGCTGGCACGCCCCCGAGCGCCCGTGCCCGGACCTGGTCGCGTGCCTCGCCGACGGCCCGCTGTGCCACACGAGCGACGCCTGCGCGGCCTGGCGCAAGCGGCGCCAGGCCGAGTTGAGGCGCGAGGCGCCGGTGCGCCCGGTCATCTACATCGGCACCGGCACCTGCGGCCTCGGGGCCGGCGCCGGCAAGACGCTCGCCGCCATCCGCGCCTGGCTCGAGGCCGGGGCGCGCGACGCGGATCTGGTCGAACTCGGCTGCATCGGCCTCTGCGTCGAAGAACCGCTGGTGGACGTGCAGATGCCGGGACGGCCGCGCCTGAGCTTCGCGCGCGTCACCGAGAAGAAAGTGGGGCCGCTCCTCGACGCGATCTTCGACGGCCAGCCCCTGCCGGTCGAGCCGCTGGGCCAGTTCCGCCAGGCGGGCACGACGCGGTGGCCGGGCGTCGCGGCGCTGGAAGCCCACCCCTTCTTCGCGGCGCAGACCCGCTGGGTGCTGGCGAACTGCGGGCTCATCGACCCGGCCAGCCTGGACGAGTACCTCGCCCGCGGCGGCTACTCGTCCCTCGCCAGGGCGCTGCGGACGATGACGCCGGCCGAGGTCTGCGCCCTGGTGGAGCAGAGCGGGCTGCGCGGCCGCGGGGGCGGCGGCTTCCCGACGGGCCGGAAGTGGTCGATCGCCAACAAGCAGGCGGCCGACCAGAAGTACATGGTCTGCAACGCGGACGAGGGCGACCCCGGGGCGTTCATGGACCGCGCGGTGATGGAGAGCGATCCGCACCGGGTGCTCGAGGGTTTGGCGCTCGCGGCCTACGCCATCGGCGCGACGAAGGCGTACATCTACACGCGGGCGGAGTACCCGCTGGCGATCGCCCGGATGAACGCGGCCATCGCGGACGCCAGGGTGTACGGCCTGCTCGGGGCGAACGTCCTCGACTCGGGCTTCTCGCTCGACATCGTCGTCAAGCAGGGAGCCGGCGCGTTCGTCTGCGGAGAGGAGACGGCGCTGCTCGCCAGCATCGAGGGCCGGCGCGGGATGCCGCGCCCGAGGCCGCCGTTCCCCGCCGTCAGCGGGCTGTTCGGCAAGCCGACGGTCATCAACAACGTCGAGACCCTGGCCAACGTGCCGCCCATCGTCTCGCAGGGCGCCGAGTGGTTCTCGTCCATCGGCACGGCCACGAGCAAGGGCACGAAGGTGTTCGCCCTCTCGGGCAACGTCGCGCGGACCGGACTCGTCGAAGTCGCGATGGGCACGCCGCTGCGGAAGATCGTCTTCGAGATCGGCGGGGGCATCCCCGGCGACCGCGCGTACAAGGCCGTCCAGATCGGCGGCCCGTCCGGCGGGTGCATTCCGACCTCCGAGCTGGACATCGACATCGACTACGAGTCGCTCAAGTCGGTCGGCGCGATGATGGGCTCCGGCGGCCTCGTCGTCATGGACGACGGGAACTGCATGGTGGACGTGGCGAAGTTCTTCATGGACTTCATCCAGAAGGAAAGCTGCGGCAAGTGCATCCCGTGCCGCGAGGGCACGCGCCGGATGCTCGAGATCCTCGAGAGCCTGACGCGCAGCCGGCGATCCGAGGAGCGCTTCGAGGCGCTCGAGCGGTTCCGGGCGGTGATGAACCTCGAGCAGCTGGCAGGCGTCATCAAGGACACGAGCCTCTGCGGCCTCGGTCAGTCGGCGCCCAACCCCGTGCTGAGCACGCTGCGGTGGTTCCGCGGAGAGTACGAGGCGCACGTGTTCGACCGGCGCTGCCCGGCCCAGGCGTGCCGCGAGCTGCTCACGTACGAGATCAGCGCCGAGAAGTGCAAGGGCTGCGGCATCTGCGTCAAGCAGTGCCCGTCCGACGCGATCGTGGGGACGCCCAAGAGCCCGCACCACATCATCCCGGAGCGCTGCATCGCGTGCGGGACGTGCGTGGACGTGTGCAACCTGGATGCGGTGCTGGTGCATTAGCTTAGGGGCTAGGGGCTAGGCGCTAGGGGCTAGGGGACGTCGCACGGACCGCAACTGGGCGAACCCAGCCCCCGCCAGAGAGTCGAACGCAGGAAGGTGCCATCGTGATGAAGCTCGAGATCAACGGCCGGACGGTTGACGCGCACGCCGGCGACACGGTACTTGCGGCGGCGCGGCGCGCCGGCATCCAGATTCCCACGCTGTGCCACTTCGAGGGGCTGCCGCCGAGCGGCGCCTGCCGCATGTGCGTGGTCGAGATCGAGGGGCAGCGCGGCCTCGTGCCGAGCTGCGCGTTCCCGGCCGCGGCCGGCCTGAAGGTGCAGACGCACTCGCCGCGGGCGGTCGATGCCCGGCGGACGCTGGTGGAGCTCCTGCTGGCCAACCACCCGGACGACTGCCTGTACTGCGCGCGCAACGGCGAGTGCCAGTTGCAGGACCTGGCCGAGCAGCTCGGCGTCCGCCGGCGCCGCTACTTCGGCGGCCGCACGCCGGGCCGCCTCGACATCGCGAGCCCGTCCATCGCGCGCGATCCGTCCAAGTGCATCCTCTGCGGCAAGTGCGTGCGGGTGTGCGAGGAGGTGCAGACGGTCGGCGCCATCGACTTCATCGGGCGCGGCAGCAAGTCGCGCATCGGCACGGCCTTCGACGAGGGCCTCAATGTGAGCAGCTGCATCAACTGCGGCCAGTGCGTGGCGGTCTGCCCGGTCGGGGCGCTGGTCGAGACGCGCGCGATCGACGACGTGCGCGCGGCGCTCGCGGATCCGACCCGGGTCGTGGTGGTCCAGCACGCCCCGTCGGTGTCGGTGAGCCTGGCCGAGGAGTTCGGCCTCAAGCCCGGCACGGACGTGGACGGTCCGCTGGTCACGGCGCTGCGCCGCCTCGGCTTCGCGTGGGTCTTCGACACCTCCTTCAGCGCGGACCTGACGATCATGGAGGAGGCCTCGGAGCTGGCGCACCGGCTCTCGACCGGGGGTGTGCTCCCCATGATGACGAGCTGCTCGCCGGGGTGGGTCAAGTTCATGGAGCAGTTCTACCCGGACCTCCTGCCCCACCTGTCCACGTGCAAGAGCCCCCAGCAGATGCTCGGCGCCGTGGTCAAGACGTTCCTGGCGGAGCGGCTGGGGATCGATCCGTCGCGGATCTACAGCGTGGCCGTCATGCCCTGCACCGCGAAGAAGTTCGAAGCGGGACGCGAGGAGATGGGGCGCAACGGCCTGCAGGACATCGACGCCGTCCTCACGACGCGCGAGCTCGCCGAGCTCATCCGGATGTACGGCCTCGACCTCTCGGCCCTGCCGCCGGACGCCGCCGACACGCCGTTCGGCGAGCGCACGTCGGCCGGCAAGCTCTTCGGGGCGTCGGGCGGCGTCGCCGAGGCCGCCCTCCGGACCGCGCACTACCTGCTCACGGGCGAGGCGATGGAGGCGCTCAAGGTCCAGGCGCTGCGGGGGCTGGACGGGATCAAGGAGTTCCGGACGACGGTGGCCGGGATCGAGATCGGCGTCGCGGCAGCCTCGGGCCTGGGCAACGCGCGCAAGCTGATGGACCAGGTCCGCGCGGGCCGGAAGGACCTCCAGTTCATCGAGATCATGACGTGCGCGGGCGGGTGCGTCGCGGGCGGCGGGCAGCCCCGCTCCGCGTCGCCCGACGCGATCCGCGCGCGCATGCAGGCGCTCTACCTGATCGACCGCGACGCGGCCGTGCGCGCGTCGCACGAGAACCCCGCGATTCAGCGGCTCTACGCGGAGTACCTCGGCAAGCCGCTCTCGCACCGGAGCCACGAGCTGCTGCACACGCATTACGAGAGCCGTGAGCCGGTCATGTGACCCGCCTTCGCCGGCCGGCTTGTCGGCTTGCCCTGAGCGGGCGGTCGCAGCGAGCCGAAGGGCCGGCTTCGGCGAGGCCAGCCCGCGAGCCTGACAGCCGGCTCGCGCGCTGCGCCCTGGCGGAGGCGGAACGAGGATCTCGGGGAGGCTTCAGAAGTGGCTGAATCACTCGTTGGCGGGGCAGGCGGCGTCGGGCCCGTGCGGCCCGCGCCGGTTCCGCTGGTCTCGACGATCGGCGAGCGGTGCCGCGTCTGCTACCAGTGCGTCCGCGAGTGCCCGGCCAAGGCGATCCGCATCGCGGACCGCCGGGCGCAAGTGATCGCCGAGCGTTGCATCGGGTGCGGCGTGTGCTACAAGGTCTGCACGCAGGGCGCGAAGAGCATCCTGTCGGCGGTCGAGGCCGTCGACACCCTGCTGGCCGGGCCGGTGCCGGTCGCCGCCATCGTCGCGCCGAGCTTCCCCGCGGAGTTCATCCGCTTCGACTACCCGCAGGTCGTGGGCGCCCTGCGGGCGATGGGCTTCGCCTCGGTCCACGAGGTGGCGTTCGGCGCCGAACTCGTGGCGCGGCAGTACGGGCAGCTGGTCTCGCAGGACACGGACAAGCTGTGGATCGCGACCACGTGCCCCGCCGTCGTCGGCTACGTCCGCCGCTACCACCCGGACCTGACCGAGTCGCTCGCCCCGATCGTGTCGCCGATGATCGCGATCGCGCGACTGCTGCGCGCGCTGCACGGCGATGCGATCCGCATCGTGTTCATCGGGCCCTGCATCGCGAAGAAGCGCGAGGCGGTGTCTCCCGATCTCGGTCAGGAAGTGGACGAGGTGCTGACCTTCACGGAACTCCGCCAGATGCTCGCCGCCCGCGGCATCGACCCCGGCGGCGTCGAGCCGGCCGACTTCGATCCGCCGCACGCGCGCGACGGGTCCCTCTTCCCCATCAGCGGCGGCATGCTGCAGGTGGCCGGCATCGAAGAGGACCTGATGACGGGCCAGGTGATGGTGGGGGACGGCCCGGCCGAGTTCGCCCAGGCCATCAAGGAGGCCGAGACGGGGATCATGGAGACGCGGCTCCTGGAGCTGCTCTTCTGCTCCGGGTGCACGATGGGGCCTGGCATGAGCTCCGACCTGCCCCACTTCGGGCGCCGCGCCCGCGTCAGCCAGTTCGTGCGGCGGCGCATCGCCGGCGGGGACGAGGCGGCGTGGGAGGCGGAGCACCGGCAATGGGCGGAGCTGGATCTCACGCGGCCGTACTCGCCGTTTGACCTCCGCATGCCGGTGCCGTCGCCGTCAGAGCTGCAGCGCATCCTCCTGGAACTCGACAAGTCGGACCCGCGCCAGGAGCTGAACTGCGGCGCGTGCGGCTACTCGTCGTGCCGCGAGCTCGCGGGCGCGATCTACGTCGGCCTCGCCGAGCCGACGATGTGCCTGCCGCACAGCATCGAGACGCTGCGCACGACGGTGCGGGAACTCGCCCACTCGAACGAGGAGCTGGCGAACACGCAGGAAGCGCTGGTGCGGTCGGAGAAGCTCGCCAGCATGGGCCAGCTCGCCGCCGGCATCGCCCACGAGGTGAACAACCCCCTCGGCGTGGTCATCATGTACGCGCACTTCCTGATGGAGCAGCTCGGGGAGCGGCCGGAGCTGCGCGAGGACCTGACGATGGTCGTCGAGCAGGCGGACCGCTGCAAGAAGATCGTCTCGGGACTGCTGAACTTCGCGCGCCAGAACAAGGTGGAGCACAATCTCCTCGATCTCGCCGAGCTCGTCCAGAAGGGGCTGCGCGGCGTGCCGCCGCCGATGGGCGTGGACGTCGCGGTCGAGAACCAGATGCGGGACCCGCTGGTGGAGCTCGACGCCGACCAGCTCACCCAGGTGCTCGTCAACCTCGTCACGAACGCCTACGCCGCGATGCCGAACGGCGGGTCGCTCCGCGTCACGCTCCGGGAAGAGGACGGCGGCGACCGGTGCGCCCTGACCGTCTCCGACACGGGCACCGGCATCAGGCCGGAGCACCTCCCGAAGGTCTTCGAGCCGTTCTTCACGACAAAGAAGGTCGGCCAGGGCACCGGGCTCGGCCTCGCGGTCACCTACGGCATCGTCAAGATGCACCGGGGCGACATCAAGGTCGTGTCCAACGCCGACCCCGCGAAGGGGCCGACGGGCACCAGTTTCACCGTGTCGCTCCCGCGCCGCCGCCCGGAGGGCGCGGCCGAGAGCGGCCTCATCGGCGCCACCAGTTCCGAGAGCGCCGCCGCGCTCTGAGTCCAGAGGACCAGCACCACCATGACACCCGACACGACGCCCGCTCACATCCTGCTCGTCGACGACGACGAGGACTTCCTCTTCCAGCACCGGATCCAGCTCGAGAACGCGGGGTTCCGCGTGACGACGGCGTCCACTCGCGCCGAGGCCGAAGCGCTGGCGGACGAGGTGAAGCCGGACCTGGCCATCCTCGATCTCATGATGGAGCAGCACGACGACGGCTTCGTGCTGTCGCACCACCTGAAGCGCAAGTCGCCCGACCTGCCCGTCATCCTGGTCACGGCCGTCACGGCCGAGACCGGCATCAGCTTCAAGCCGACGACCGGCGCGGAGCGCGCCTGGGTCGGCGCCGACGCGTTCCTGGCCAAACCGATCCGCTTCGAACAGCTCAAGCGCGAGGTGGACCGGCTGCTGCAGGGCAGGGGCAAGGGGCATGGGGCTGGGGGCTAGGGGCTAGGCGCTGGTCCGCCCCCTGCTTCGCGCGCACACCTACGAGGACGAGCAGTCGTGGAAAAACTCAAGGTCCTGGTCGTCGACGACGAGACGGGCATGCGCCTGGCGGTGGCGCGCGTGCTGACGCCGTACACCGTCCGGCCCGACGAGACGTCCGGTCTCACCTTCGGGTTCGACGTCCAGACGGCGGAGTCCGGCGAAGCCGCGCTCGAGGTGATGGCGGCCTCGGCGCCGGACATCCTGCTCCTCGACATGAAGATGGGCGGCATGTCCGGCCTCGACGTGCTGCACGAGATCCGCGATCGGCGCATCGACACGCTGACCGTCATGATCACCGCCTACGCGACGCTCGAAACCGCGATCGAGGCGACCAAGCGCGGCGCCCACGACTTCCTGCCGAAGCCCTTCACGCCGGAGGACCTTCGCGTCGCCATCCGGCGCGTCGTCCGCCACCTGCTGGTGCAGCGCGAGGCGAAGCGGCTGGCCGAGGAGAAGCGGCAGGTCCGGTTCCAGTTCATCTCGGTGCTCGGGCACGAGTTGAAGGCCCCGCTCGCGGCCGTCGAGGGCTTCCTGCAGATCCTGAAGGACGGGTCGGCGGGGAACGACCCGGCCGTCATCGCCCGCGTGGTGGACCGCGCCCTGGCCCGGACGGAGGGCATGCGGAAGCTGATCGTGGACCTGCTGAACCTGACGCGGATCGAATCGGGCCAGAAGCGGCGGGAGCTCGCGCCGGCCGATCTTCGCGAGGCCGCGGCGTCCGCCATCGAGACCGTGTCGGTGCAGGCCGCCGCGCGCGGGATCGAGGTGAGGCTCCACGCCCCGGAGCGCGCGCCGCTCGTCGCGGACCGCGGCGAGATCGAGATCATCCTCAACAACCTCGTGTCCAACGCCGTGAAGTACAACCGCGACCGCGGCAGCGTGGACGTGACGGTGGACGCCGCCGAGGGCGGCGGCTGGCGCATCCGCGTCGCGGACACGGGCATCGGGCTCGCGCCCGAGGACGCGCAGCGGCTCTTCCAGGACTTCGTGCGCATCAGGAACGAGCAGACGCGGACGATCGCGGGCACGGGGCTCGGACTGTCGATCGTCAGGAAACTGGCCCAGCTCTACGGCGGCGATGCCACGGTCGAGAGCGAACCCGGGGTCGGCAGCACGTTCACGGTGACGCTCAGGGGATAGGTTCCTGCTACACTCGGCCGGATGCGGGCGCGCGCGGTGCGCGTTTCGCCGCACAGCGGAGAACCTCCAGATGACCGACACCCGGCGTCCGGCGGCCGGGCCGCGCGCATGCGCGGCCCTGGCCCTCGTGCTGCTCCTCACGGGACACCTGCCAGCGCAGGGCCCCGCATCCGTTCAGGGCCCGCCTCCCACGCAGGGGCCGGGAACGAGGCCCGGCCCGGCTCCGGGCCAGGGGCCGGCTTCGAAGACCGGACCCGCCTCCTCGCAGGGTCCCGCGCGCGGCGTGGCCCTCTCTCCGAGGGTGGGGCCGGACGCGCGGACCTGGCCGCTCACGCGCCCCGAGGCCACGAACTACGTCGAGACCAGCCGCTACGACGACGTCATCGGATTCTTGAAGGCCATGGCGGGGGCGTCTCCCGGCATCAGGCTCACGACGTACGGGTACACGTTCGAAGGCCGGCCGCTGCCGCTGGCGGTGATCGGCGCCCTCGACGCCTCGCCCGAAGCGGTGCGGGCCTCGGGCAAGACGCGCATTTACATTCAAGGGAACATTCACGCCGGCGAGGTGGAGGGCAAGGAAGCCGCCCTCTGGCTGCTCCGGTCGATCGCGAAGGGCGAACGCCCGTCGTGGCTGCAGCACGTCGTGCTGCTCGTGAACCCGATCTACAACGCGGACGGCAACGAACGCGTGAACGTCCGCAACCGGTACAGCCAGTTCGGGCCGGTGGGCGGGATGGGCCAGCGCTCCAACGCCCAGGACCTCGACCTCAATCGCGACAACACCAAGATGGAGACGGCCGAGGCGCGATCGATGGCGCGGCTCCTGACGCGGTACGATCCGCACATCGCCATCGACCTGCACACGACGAACGGCAGCAACCACGGGTTCTTCCTGACCTACGAGACCTCCGGCAACCCGAACACCTCGCCCGGGATCGCCCGGCTCGTGCGCGGCGATCTCCTGCCCGCGGTGACGAAGGCCGTCAAGGCCAAACACGGCTGGAGCTACTTCTACTACGGCGGGCCGGCGCGGCAGGGGCCGCGTGCGTGGTCGGGCGACGCGGACCTCTACAAGCCGCGCTACACGCAGACTTACTTCGGCATCCGCAACCGGATAGGCATCCTGTCCGAGACGTACTCGTACGCGAGCTTCGAGGACCGCATCAAGGCCACGTACTGGTTCCTGGAGGAGATCATCGACTGGGCGGCGAAGAACGGCGAGGCGATCCGCCGGGCGACGGCTGCGGCCGATGCCGAGTCGATCGTGGGCACGGCGCAGGCGGTCCGCGGCCGGCTCGTGCAGACGAGCCCGGCCGTGGACATCGTGCTGGCCGACGTCGTGAGCGAGAGGAATCCCTACGTGCCGGACGTGATGATGCGGCGGCGCGTGAACGGCAGCGAGCGCGTCGAGGTCATGCCCCACGTCGGCACGATCGAGGCGGCGGAGACCAGCCTCGCGCCTCGGGCGTACGTCATCCCGGCGGCGCC
>CAZBIP010000041.1:0-4083 GCA_964491885.1 uncultured Vicinamibacterales bacterium | reverse complement strand
CTGGCCCAGGCGGAGTACCAGGGCACCCACAAGCTGCGCACGCTGACGGGTCAATGGGAGCCGGCCGGGCAGACGCTCCCCGCCGGGTCCCTCATCGTGCCCATGGACCAGCCGCTCGCGCGCCTGGCGTTCGTCCTGTTCGACCCCCGTTCGGATGACGGGTTCATGACGTGGAACATCCTCGACCCGGTGCTCGGCGCCACGCCAGCGCCGGAGTTCTACCCCGTGCTCCGCACGATGGAGACGGTGGCGAAGTAGCATGCGCCGGGCGGACGTCGCCGCCATGGTGGTGCTGGCGGCCGCGAGCGTCGGCGCGGCTTGGACGCTGCCTCGCCCGGCGCCCATCGGGGCCGGTGTGGCCGTGGCTGTCGCGTGGGCGTGCCTTCTGCTCTACGCCCCGGCCAGGACCGCTGCGGCCTGGATGACGCGCCAGGTGAGGCTCGCCGCCACGCGGCCTGAAGACCGCCGGGGGCTCGCGCTGGTGCTGGTCCTCGGGGTCGGCCTGCTCGCCTGGGGCATCGACTGGGGCCTCGTCGGCCACTCGTGGGCGGCTGACGAGCTGAGGCCCGACTGGGTCAGAGACGTCCTTCACAAAGGCCTGTGCAGCGGCTGGTTCGACAAGTACCCCTGGTGGCACTACGCCGTGCTAGCCGTCCCCATGGCGGGGTTCGAGGCGGCCGAGCGGCTGGGCGTCCTCGTCGCGGGCGGGCCGGCGTCGTGGGCTGCGCAACTCCTGGTGATGCGGGCCGTGTCGGTGCTCATGGGGCTCGGCACGCTCGTCGCCGCCTTCCTGTGTGGCGTCGAAATCCTGGGTGCGCGGCGGGCGGCCCTGGCTCCTCTCGCGCTGCTGCTGACGCCGCTGTTCGTCTTCTACGGCAAGACCGCCAACCTCGACGTCCCGTCGCTGTGCTGGTTCGCGTGGGCGATGGTGGCCTTCCTGCGAATCGTGCGCGGCGGGCGCGTCAGGGACTACGTGTGGCTTGGCATCGCCTCCGCCGGCGCCGTAGCCACCAAGGACCAGGCGTACGCCAGCCTGGCGCTGGTGGCGGTCGCCGCGGTGGCCGTCGCCGCGCGCCGCGAGCCGGCGCGGCGCTGGTGGGCCAGGCTTGGGCGAGCGATGGCGGGCAAGCCTGTCCTGGCCGCGGCCGCGTCCTCCCTGGCCGCGTTCGCCCTGATGCACAACGCCGTCTTCAACCTCTCAGGCGCGGTCGCGCACTTCAGGCTCCTCGTCACGCTCGGCGACCTCGCGATCGTGCCTCCCACGGCCGCCGGGTACGCCGAGTTGGCCGGCCTGACGCTCGCGCTCTTCCGCTGGGCGCTCGGCTGGCCGCTCTTCGCCCTGGCCGTCGCGGGAATCGCGTCCGCGGCAGCTCGGCCCGAGCGCCGGTGGCAGCTGTGGCTGCTCGCCGTGCCGCTGTCCTTCCACCTGCTGTTCACGTGCGTCACGCGGTACGTGAACGACCGCTACCTGTTCGGCGGGATCTTCGTGCTCACGCTCTTCGCCGCCGCGGCGTGCGCCGACGTGATGGGCGCGTCCAGGCGCCGGCCCCTCGCCCGTTTCGCCGTCGCGGCCGCCTGCGTCTACTCGCTTCTCTACGCCGCGTCGATCAACGTGATGGCGACGCTGGATTCGCGGCACGCCGTGCGCGCCTGGCTGGCGGCTCACACGCGCCAGGGCTCGGTCGTGGCGCTCGTCGGCGGGCCGTACCTGCCAGCCGTCCCGCCTCCGGCCAGGTCGGTCACCGTCGAGGCGTCCGTCGAGGCCGTGCGGCGCGCGTCCCCGGACCTGGTCGTCCTGAACGCGAGGTTCGCGAAGCGCTACGAGCAGACGAGGGCGCCGGAAGGCAGGGCCCTGCTCCGAGCGCTCGCCGACGGCACGCTCGGGTACGAGGAGGTGCTCCGTTACCGGGCGCCGATCCCGTGGTGGGCGCTGCTCCAGTACGCGGCGCCGATGCGCGCCGACGACGAGTCTCCGCTGACGAACCTCGACAAGGTCAACCCGGAGATGGCCGTCTACCGGCGGCTGGGGGACTGAGCGTCTCGCGGAGCGGGCCGGCCCCGGACGTGAGCACCCCCACGAGGCAGCGTGGCGGCCTCCGGCTACCAGAGGTTACGGAGCAGGCACCAGAGGAACGTCGGCGTCTGCCGGACCACCGACAGGCTCGACTCCCCCGCCTTGCGCGCGTATTCGTGGGCTGGAACCTGGCAGACGCGCAGGCCGCACTTCAGCGCCCGCAGCACCATCTCCAGCTCGATCGAGTGCCGGTCCTCCTTCAGCGCGAGGCGCGGAACGGCAGCGGCCCGGACCGCGCGGAACCCGTTCTGGGTGTCGGTGAGCGACGTGCCGAACCGGGTGTTGATGACCTGCGTGAGGAAGTTGTTCCCCCACAGCCGGACGAACATGGTCCACGTGCCGGCAAACTCGTCGCTGCCTCCGCGCATGCGGCAGCCGATCACGAGGTCGGCGTCGCCGCGCTCGATCGGCGCCGCGAGCGCCCGGATGTCCGCCGGGTCGTGCGATCCGTCCGCGTCCATCGTGACGACGACATCGCCGCCGACCGCCTCGAAACCGCGCCGGATCGCATCGCCCTTGCCGAGCCCCCGGTCCTCGACCACCGTGATGCCGGCCGCGCGCAACCGCTCCGCGGAGCCGTCGGTGCTGTGACCGTCGACGACGATCACCTCGTCGCAACACGCGCGGACGGCGCTCGCCAGCGAGACGACGGTGTCGCCTTCGTTGCGGGACGGAATGATGACGGACGTGCGCATCGATACAGGATACCGCGAGCCGGCTCGCCGTCAGCCGTCCGAACCGATCCGATGCACACCAGCGGCAGGCGCGGACAAGGACGCCCCGAGTCCGATCCCGCGGCCTCTGCAGAATGCCGGCCGGGTCGGAGCGCGGAGCCGCGCGTGCTACAGTTGGGGCGCGATGCTCCAGGTTACGCCAGGCTTCGCCATCACCGAACGCGAGCTCCGAGAGCGCTTCATCCGGTCGTCCGGTCCGGGCGGGCAGAACGTCAACAAGGTGGCGACGGCCGTCGAATTGCGCTTCGACGTCACCGCGTCGTCGCTGCCGGAAGACGTCAAGGTCAGGCTCGCGGAGCTGGCCGGCAAACGCATGTCGGCGGACGGCGTGATCCTGGTGGACAGCCGGGCGTTCCGCACGCAGGCCCAGAATCGCGAAGCCGCCCGGGCTCGCCTGGCGGTGCTCGTCCGGCAGGCGTTCCGCAGGCCCAAGACGAGAAGGAAGACGGCGCCGAGCTCCGCCGCCCGCCAGAAGAGAATCACCGGAAAGGTGCTTCGCGGCCAGGTCAAGGCCGGCCGCGGGCGGGTTTCCACCGACGATGTGTGAGTGACCTGAAAGCCTCCGGCAGCAGGACCCCAGACGGAATATTTTACCCGGATTTTATTGACACCTAATTTTCGTCCGGGTAATATTGTTCCAGCGCAAAACCTCGGGGGCAACTGTGGGCGAAACACGTACATTCACGGCGTTTTCCGGAGTCTCGATGGTCGCGACCGGTCCAATTGAGGCCGTGTTGCCGGCGGTCAAAGCCGCGAGCGACTCGGGCTCTACCGGCCCTCTGCTCGTGTTCGAGGACCGGACGGGAGCGCAGATCGATTTCGACCTCAGAGGCACGACTGAGGAGATTCTGGCGCGCCTGGAGCGGCATCCTGCCTTCACCCGCATCTCGAGCGACCCGCCCGACGAGCCACAGGCTCCGCCCACCCGCACAGGCCCTGGCCGGCCCAGGCTGGGCGTGGTCAGCCGAGAGGTGTCGCTCCTGCCGCGGCACTGGGAATGGCTCGAGCGGCAGAGGGGCGGCGCGTCGGCGGCGCTGCGCGCCCTCGTGGAGGACGCACGGAAGTCGCGCCAGGGCGAGGAGCGGGCGAAGACCGCATGGGAGGCGGCGGGCCGGTTCATGTGGGCGATGTGCGGAAACCTGCCCGGGTTCGAAGAGGCCTCGCGTGCCCTGCATCGGAAGGAGCCCGCGCGGCTGGCGGAACTCGTCCGGGACTGGCCGGCAGACATCCGCGCTCACGTGACACGGCTCGTCGGCACGGCGGAGGCACTCGAGC
>CAZBIP010000040.1:7535-19560 GCA_964491885.1 uncultured Vicinamibacterales bacterium | reverse complement strand
CCGTTCGGGCGGGCCGGCTGCGACGATTCGCCCGCCGCCTGGTCCGCCCTCCGGGCCGAGATCGATCACCCAGTCCGCACGTTCGATGACGTCCAGGTTGTGCTCGACGGCGATGACGGTGTGGCCGGCCCCGATCAGGCGATCGAAGACGCGCAGCAGCCGCGCGACGTCCTCCGGGTGCAGCCCGGTCGTCGGCTCGTCGCACACGTAGAGCGTGCGTCCGCCCGAGCGGCGGGCCAGGGCCGCCGCGAGCGCGAGCCGCTGGCGCTCGCCGCCGGACAGCGTCTTCATCGGCTGACCGATGCGGAGGTAGCCGAGTCCGGCCTCGCCGAGCGCGCCGAGCGCGGCGCCCACACCCGCTCGCACCGGGCCCGCGAGGCCTTCCGCCCAGCCCGCCGCCTCATCCGCGCCCATCGCGAGCACCTCGGCGATGCTGCGCCCGCCGGCGCGGCAGGTCAGCGTGGCGCGCCCGAAGCCCGTGCCGCCGCACTCGTCGCACGTCACCCAGACGTTCGGCAGGAAGTCCATGCTCACGCGCGACTGGCCTCGTCCTTCGCACGCCTCGCAGCGTCCGCCCGGCCTCGTGGCCGCAAAGTGCGCCAGCCGGAATCCCAGCGCTTTCGCCTCGGGAGTGGCGGCGAAGGCCGCGCGGATGCCGTCGAGGCAGCCCACGAAGCCGGCCGGCGTGCTCCACGGCGACACGGGCAGCGGTGCCGCGCCTACCGCAGCCACGCCCTCGAAGGCGCCGTGCACGGTGCACGTCCGGCAGTGCACCGCGGCGGCGCCGGCCGGAGCGAGGTCACCCGGGGCCCGGCGCAGCGCCTGTTTCACGGACGGCACGATCACGTCGAACACCAGCGAGGACTTGCCGCTGCCGGACACGCCGGTCACCGCCACGAGGCCGCCGGCGGGCACGTCGACGTCGAGGGACTCGAGGTTGTGGATGCTCGCGCCGCGAACGGCGATTCCCGGCGCGAGGGCGCGACGCGAATGCGGCCCGCGGGTCTGCCGGCCCACCGCCAGGTAGGGCGCGATGACCGACGCAGGGTCCGCGGCGACGGCCGGCGGCGTGCCCGCGGCCACGACGCGCCCCCCGCGGGGCCCTGCGCCGGGGCCGACCTCGATCACGTGGTCGGCCGCGCGGATGACTTCGACGTCGTGCTCGACGACGACGACCGTATTGCCCGCGTCACGCAGCGCGACCAGGAGACCCAGCAGCCGCGCCGTGTCCCTCGCATGCAGCCCGGCGGTCGGCTCGTCGAGCACGTAGGTGACGCCGGTGAGCCCCGAACGCAGGCCGGCCGCCAGCCGCACGCGCTGCGCCTCTCCTCCCGAGAGCGTGGACGCCGCGCGGTCGAGCGTCAGGTAGCCGAGGCCGGCGTCGCGCAGGCTCGACAGGCGACCGAGGAGATCGCGTGTCAGTTCCGCGCTGGCGGCTGCCGCCCCGCCGTCCCGGCTGCCGGCGCGGTCGTGCCAGGCCCCGGCGAGCGCCAGGGCGTCGTCGACGGTGTGCGAGAGCAGGCGGGTGATGGCGAGTCCGCCGAACGTGACGGAAAGCGACTCGGGGTTCAGCCGGCCGCCGCCGCACGCCGGGCAGGGCACCGACATCATCAGCGGCTCGAGCGCCTCGCCGCGCCGATCGGCGTGCTTGCGGTCGTACTCGAGGCGCACGAGGTCGAGCAGGCCAGGCCAGGGCCCGGCGAAGCGGTGCGTGCCCGATCGCGATCCCCGCCGGAAGCGCCACTCGATGTCGAAGACACGGTCGCCTGCGCCGCGAAGCGCCAGCGTCCGGGCCTCGTCGCTGAGCGCGCGCCAGGGGCCCGAGATGTCCACCGCGAGCGCCGCCGCCGCGGCGGCCAACGCGGCCATGTGCCGGCCGTCGGGATCGCCGTAGAACCGGCCGGGCTTGTGCGCGGCCATTGCCCCGCCTGCGATGGGTCTCGACCCGTCCGTGACGAGTTTCTCCGGATCGCAGACGATGCGGAGACCGAGGCCGCGGCAGGCCGGGCAGGCGCCGGCCTCGGAGTTGGGCGAGAACATCGATGCCGTCAGGACGGGCGGGCCCTCGAACCCGCAGCGCGCGCAGCGGGGTCCGTCCAGCGCCGTCCCGCACCGCGGGCAGTGCCGCGCTCCGAACCGGGAGTAGAGAATGCGGCACACGTCGTGAATCTCGGTGAGGGTGGCGACCGTCGACCTGGGGTTTCGCGAGGGAGCCTGCTGCCTGATCGCCACCGACGGGGTGAGGCCTGCGGCCGCCTCGAAGCGGGCATCGCCGTCCTGCGGAAGGAATCGGCGGCCGAAGGCCGAGAAGCTCCCGGCGAAGCGCCGCCGCGATTCGGCGAACAGCGTGTCGAACGCCAGGGACGACTTGCCGCTGCCCGACACGCCCGTGACGGCCGTCAGGCGGCCGCGCGGGATCTCGACGTCGACGCGCTGCAGGTTGTGGGTGGAAACGCCGGTGAGCCGGATAGGCGCGGGCGCCTGCCCGGCGCCGGCCGCCTCGCCTTCGGCGCCGTGCGCGGCGGGTGACGGCGTGCGCCCCGCGGCGCCTGCGGGCGGCACACCGCGCAGCGCCTCGCGCAGCGCGGCGCCCGTGATCGATTCGGGGGTCGCCGCCACCGCCTCGGGCGAGCCGGCGGCCACCACGCGCCCGCCGTCGGGTCCGCTGCCCGGGCCGAGGTCGATGACGCGGTCCGCCGCCTTGATCACGTCCAGGTGGTGCTCGATCACGATCACCGTGCTGCCGCGCGCGACCAGCGCGTCGAGCGCATCGAGGAGGCGCGCGACGTCGGCCTGGTGCAGGCCCGTCGTGGGCTCGTCGAGCAGGTAGAGGGTGCGCCCGGCAGCGGGCCGCGCCAGCTCCGACGCGAGCTTCACGCGCTGCGCCTCTCCGCCCGAGAGCATCGTCGCGGGGTGGCCGAGCCGCAGGTAGCCGAGGCCGAGGGCGTCAAGCGCACGCAGCATCCGCTCGATGGGCGGGTGTCCGGCGAAGAACGGGACCGCGTCGGCGATCGGCATCTCCAGCACGTCGTGAATCGAGGCGCCGCGGTACCGCACGCCGAGCGTCGGCTCGCTGAACCGGCGGCCGCCGCATGCCGGGCAAGTCACGGCGACGGAGCCCAGGAACTGCATGCCGACCTGCTGCACACCGGCGCCTTCGCACGCTTCGCAGCGCCCGCCGTGCACGTTGAACGAGAAGCGCCCCTTGCCGAAGCCTCGCGCGGCCGCTTCGGGCTGGGCCGCGAACAGCGCGCGCACGTGATCGAAGACACCGGTGTAAGTGGCCGGGTTGGACCGAGGCGTGCGCCCGATCGGCGACTGGTCGATGGCAATGATCGTGTCGAGGCGCGCCGTCGCGTGCACGGTCGCGGCGCCCGCCGGGTCCGGGCGCTCGAGGAGCCGCCGCGTCTCGGAGAACAGCGTGGATTTGCCGGCACCCGAGACGCCGGTCACGACGTTCATGGCGCCCAGCGCGAACTCGGCCCGCACGTCGCGCAGGTTGTGGCGCGTGACGTGATCGACGACCAGCGACCCGGCTCCCGCGCGGCGCGCGGCCGGCACGGGAATCCGCTCGGCGCCCGTCAGGAAGGCCCGCGTGCGGCTCTGCGCCAGCCGCGGAGTGGAGGGGCCCGGCGGGGCGAGGAACGCCGCCGCCGTCCCGCTGAAGAGCACCTCGCCGCCAGCCGACCCCGCGCCGGGCCCGACGTCGATGATCCAGTCGGCGTGCAGGATGACCTGGTCGTCGTGCTCGACGACGATGACCGTGTTGCCGCGGTCGCGGACGCCTTCCAGCGCGCCGAGCAGCCTGCCGGTGTCCTGGTGGTGGAGGCCGATGGAGGGCTCGTCGAGCACGAACAGCATGCCGCGCAGGTCGATGCCGGCCAGCGCCGCGAGCCGCACGCGCCGCGCCTCGCCGGCCGACAGGCTGGTCGACTCGCGGTCGGACGCGAGATACCCGAGGCCGAGCTGCTGCAACGCGTCGCACCGCGCGTCGATCTGGCCCCGAATCACCTCGAAGGGCTCCGGGACGCGGGGCCAAGCCCCCGCTGCCGCTGCGGCGGCGAAGAAGCGGCGCAGGTCGTCGATCGACAGCGCCGCGATCTCGGCAATGCTCGCCCCGAGGAACGTCACCTCCAGCGCCTCCGGGCGGAGGCGGGTGCCGCGGCACGCCCGGCACGGCATCGACCGTACGAACCGCAGGATGTTGCCGTTGCGCTTCTGACGGAGGATCTGCTCCATCACCGGCAGGATGCCCTTGTACACGCCCTCCTCGCGCGGCTTCGCCGTGATGCCGGTCCACCGCAGGCGCGACTCGAGCGGGTGCTTGCCGTAGGGGATCCTGATGCGATCCGATCCGTTCAGGACGATGCGGCGCTGCTCGGACGTGAGCGATTGCCATGGCAGGTCGACGGTGAAGCCGTGCGCGCGGCACACCCGGTCCAGCACGTCGATGGTGACCTGCGAGTAAATGAGGTAGCCGGTCGGCGTGGTGATCCGGAGGGCCCCGCCGCGAATCGTCCGCGACGCGTCTGCCACGAGGAGATCCGGGTCGAGGCGGTCCTCAACGCCGAGCCCGTTGCAGGCCGGGCACGCGCCGTGGGGCGAGTTGAACGAGAAGAGCCGGCGCTCGATCGGCGGGCCATCGGCACCGGCCGGACGCGATCCCATCCGCGCCCAGCAGAGCCTCAGCAGATCGTAGACCTCCGTCATCGTGCCGACCGTGGAGCGGGGATTGCCCGAGAGGGCCGACTGGTCGAGGAGGATCGCCGCCGGCAGTCCGTCGACGGCCCCAACCGCCGGGCGTGACAGCGCGCCGAGGAACTGGCGGGCGTAGGACGAGAAGGTCTCCAGGTACCGCCGGCGTCCCTCCTGGCCGATGGTGTCGAAGGCCAGCGACGACTTGCCCGAGCCCGATACGCCGGTCACCACCGTGAGCGTGCCGTGCGGGACGCGCACGTCGATGCCCCGCAGGTTGTGTTCGTGCGCGCCCGTCACCACGATGGCGTCGGTACGGGGCGCGGAGTCGGGCGCTCGAGGCATGCCACCCGGGATCATACCCGGGAGCGGCCGATCACTCGGCGGGCTATGATTGGGCATGGCGCTCCCCAACCGTCCCACCGCCCGCCACGCCATCGGACTCGCGCTGGCCGCGTGCCTCGCGCTCGTCGTCGTCGGGCCTGCGGCCGGCCGGGACACGCCGGTGGTGAGCGGCGAAACCGGCCGCGCCCTCGACGAGTACCTCTCCAGGCTGGAACGGTTTGGCTTCGCGGGCGGCGCCGCGGCGGTCCGCGGGAAGGACGTCATCCTCCTCAAGTCCTACGGGCTGGCGGACCGCGCCCGCCGCGTTCCGCTGACGACCAGCAGCGTCTACAACCTCGGCTCGATCACCAAGCAGTTCACCGCCGCGGCCATCCTGATCCTGGAGACGCAGGGAAAGCTGTCGGTCACGGATGCCGTGAGCGTCCACCTTCCGGGCGTGCCTCCCGACAAGGCGGCGATGACGCTGCACCACCTGCTGACGCACTCGTCGGGCCTGGAGTCCGATTTCGCCCCAAGCGACTACGACCCGGTCGGGCGCGAGGAGTACGTGCGGCGCGCCCTCGCCTCGGCGCTCCTCTTCACGCCCGGCTCTGGCTACGAGTACTCGAACGCCGGCTACAGCCTCCTCGCGGCCATCGTGGAGAAGGTGTCCGGCCAGGCGTACGAGGCCTTCCTGACCGAACGGGTGTTCAAACCCGCCGGCATGAAGGAGAGCGGCTACAAGGCCCCGGCGTGGGCGCCCGATCGCATCGCTCATGGGTACGTCGGGGGCGAGGATTGGGGCACGATCGTCCAGCGCATCCAGGAGCCCGACGCCCCGTACTGGACGCTTCGCGGCAACGGCGGGCTGCACACGACGCTCGGCGACATGGTGGCGTGGCACCGCGCGCTCGGCACCGACGCGGTCCTGTCGCGGGAGGCGCGGTCGAAGTACGTGACGCCCTACGTCGCGGAGGGCCCGCGCGCGCTGTCGCACTACGCGTACGGGTGGGCGGTGGGAAAGAGCGCCCGGGGCACGACCGTCGTGCAGCACAACGGAGGCAACGGGGTCTACGTGGCGGAGTTCCTCCGGTTTCCGGACGAGGACGCCATGCTGTTCCTGACCTCGACGGATTCGGATGTGACCGCCACGCCGGTCGTCGAGGTGCTGGAGCGCGTGATGTTCGGCGGCCAGGCGGCGCTGCCGCCGAGCGTCGCGGACGTGGCGCTCGAGCGCGTGGCGCCTCTCGCGGGAGCGTGGCGCCTGCCGACCGGCGGCACGCTGGCGGTCGAGGCCGATGGCCACGCCCTCCTGGTCCGGCCGTCGGGCCAGGACGCGTTCGCGGCCCTGGCGGCGTCGTCGCCCGCGGCGGCGGCGCGCCTGGCAGAGATCTCGGCGAGAACGGCGGGCATCGCCGCGCGGGCCTTCGCCGGCGACGTCGCCGCGCTGCACGACGTGATGGCCGGCGGGATGCCGCTCGAGGCGATGCGCGAGCGGGAAGCCGGCATGATGCGCGACCGGGAGAACCGTCTCGGCGCGTTCAAGGGCTCCGCGGTCGTGGGGTCCATCCCGCGCGACGCCGACACCGTGCGGACGTTCGTGCGCCTCGACTTCGAGAAGGGCAGCGTCTACAACGTCTACCTGTGGGGCCCCCAGCGCATCCTCGGTCTCCGCGGCACTTCGCAGCCGCCGGTGCTGCGGTACCTGCCGGTGTCGGAGCGCGAGTTCGCGTCGTTCACCTTGGACGGCGGCGGTCTGGAGCGGCGCCTCCGCTTCGCGGAACGCGCCGGGGAATTGCGGCTCCTGCTCGGCCCGGCTGGCGCGCCGGCCGAGGCCGTGCGGATCACGAGGTAGCTACGCGCGCGAGGCGCCTGCGGACGCCGGCGGGGCCGGCGGCCTGGAGACGGCCAGCAGGAACGCGTTCGCTCCGAACCGGCCCAGCACCTGCGCCGTCGTGGCCGCGACGACGCCGACCATCCCGAGCAGGCCGACGCCGGCGAACATCAGCAGCGCGATCCCGCCCACTTCGATCACCGTGGCGACCGTGACGACGCGGGTCTTGCCGGTGAGGATGAACCGGGAGCGCTGGAACGACAGCCAGTACTCCATCGCCGGCAGCAGCAGGAGCATGCGCGCCGGCGTCAGCGCGAACTGCGACAGGCCGGGCGTCAGCCCGGAGAGGCCGCCGAACCAGGCACCGGCGGCGGGTGTGAACAGGATCGCCGCAAGGATCGCCGTGGCGCCCGCCGCCAGCACCTTCGCCCCGCGAGCCAGCTCCGCGTCGTGCTCCCCTCGCGTCCCCATCAGCGCCACGCCGACTTCCTGGAAGGCGATGCCGCCGCTCCGGAACAGGAACACGAGCGACTGCACGACGGGCATGACCGCGAGCGACTCGATGGGCGCGCGGCCCCGTCCCATGAAGAACGTGAGCATCGGCCCGGTGACGAGCGAGATGACGGAGGTCAGGGCGAGCGGATAGTAGAAGCGGACGATGGCCCGCTGCGTCAGCCGGGGCGCGGCCGGGTCGGTCCGCTCGGCCAGCAGCGACGCCACCACGCGCCGGGCCATGATCCGGCTGGCGGCGGCTTCGGCCAGCACGCCGGCGGCGAGCGCCGTCGCGCCGATCGCGGCGCCGTGGAGCGCCGAGGTCAGCGCCAGCGTTGCCGCCGTCGCCGACATGACGGCGAGGCGGACGACCGTGCCGTACGCGACGCGCCGCGTGAGCCCGCGCCTGACCAGGAGGCCCTGGTAGAACCGCCGGTACCCGATGGCCGCTGGCCAGGGGATGAGCATGGCGGTGGCGAGGTGCACGAGGCCCGCCACGCCCGGCGGAAGCCCCATGACGGTGCCCGTCACGAACCGGAAGACGGGCGGCACCACGCCGATCAGCATGCACGCCGTCACCAGGACGTTCATGCGGACCATGAACCGGTGGAGCGCGAGAAACGACTGCCGATCGTGCACCAGCGAGTTCGATGCCGTCAGCAGCATCATGATGGGCGATTCGACGAGCCAGGCGAGCGAGAACGCCACGCCGTAGGCCGCGAGGTTGAACGCGGCGTCCGGCATGCGGGCGATGATGGCGGCGACGTAGGGCCCCTCGACCGACATCATCAGCCAGGTGGCCGCGAGGGGCAGCCAGAACCAGAGGACCGAAGAAAGGGCCAGCCCGCCCGGAGGCGAGCTGGCCAGGGTGGGGCGCATAGGAGACGACGCTACTTCACCAGCTTCATCGCGACCGGGTCCCACTGGATCGCGCGCTTCTCGTAGTAGCTCAGGTTGCAGGCGAGCGCCGGCGCGGCGGCGCGGTAGCCGAAGGTCGGGTCTTCGACGACCTTCCCGCCCGTGCGGATCGCGGTGAACCAGTTGTTGAAGTGATCGTAATGGGCGCCCTTGTACCCCTGCTCGGCGCGGTAGACGATGTTCGCCGCCGGCACCATCTCCTTGCGGTCCGTGGGCTCGGGATTCGCGCGGAAGTTGCCCTGGGTGGCCTTGAGCGGGTCCCACGTCTTCTGGTGCTTCAGGGTCACTTCGCTGTCGAAGCCGACGTCCATCGCACCGGCCGTGCCGACGAGGCGGAGGAACGTGCTGCCCGAGGTGCCGTCCACGAAGTGGACGCGCAGCGAGAGACTGAAGGGCGCGTGCTCCTTGGTCTCGGGGTAGTCGAACAGGCCCAGCATGACGTCGGGCACGTCGCGGCCGTCCTTCCAGAACCGCAGCCCGCCCTGGGACATGATGTGGGTCGGCCCCAGGGAGCCGGTGATGAAGTGCAGCGTCGAGAACAGGTGGACGAAGAGGTCGCCGCAGACGCCCGTGCCGTAGGCCTTGTAGTTCCTCCAGCGGAAGAAGTGCAGCGGATCGTACGGGCGCTTGGGCAGGGCCCCGAGGAACTTGTCCCAGTCGAGCGTCTGCTCGGACGCGTCCTCCGGGATCGGGTACTGCCACGCTCCGGACGGGCTGTTGCGGGCCCAGAATCCCTCGGCGTACGTCAGCTTCCCGATCGCGCCGTCGGCGAGCAGCTCCTTCGCCTTCTCGTTGGCGAGCGAGGACATGCCCTGGCTGCCGACCTGGAGGATGCCCTTCGAGGTCTTCTGCGCGGCGATGACCGCCTCGCCCTCGCCGAGCTGCTGGACCATCGGCTTCTCGAGGTAGATCGACTTGTTCTTCCCGAGCGCGTCGATCGCGATCTGTTTGTGCCAGTGGTCCGGCACCGCGGCGATGACCCCGTCGATGTCCGGGCGCGCGAGGATCTCGCGGTAGTCCCGCGTCGTGAAGAGATCCTGGCCCCAGCGCTTCTTCGCGCTTTCGAGGCGTCCGTCGTACAGGTCGCACACCGCGACCAGCTTCACGCCCGGAACCTGGATGGCGCTGTTCGTGTCGCTCGTGCCCTGGATGCCGGCCCCGATGAGCGCGAACTGGATCTGATCGTTGGCCGCATAGGCCTTCTCGCGGTCCGGGATGATCTCCTCGCGGTCGCGCGACGAAGCCGACATGGTGACGGCAGCCGCCGCGGCGGCGCCGCCCGCCAGGGTGCCGATGAAGCGGCGGCGGGTGGGCTGATTGATCCGACTCATGCTGAACCCTCCAAGAAACTTCACACCGTGGGACTCTCTGGGACGGGGATTGGGGCCTGACCCCGCGCGACCCGGGCGGGGGACGCCCGAGCACACCTCTGCCGAAGGGCAGTCTAACACGTAGGGTCAGGTCCAGGAACCCGGCACTTTGCCGGGTTCTGGTGCCACCCCTCGTGCGCCGTCATGTCCATGCGACCGACGGCTCAGGGCCGGAGCGGCGCGCGCGGGCGAAACGCGCGGCCGCCAGAACCGGCGAGGGGGCCCCGCCGTCAAAGACTCTTGTGGCTCCAGGCTGCCTGCTCCGAGGAGGCCGTGTGCGCGGAAAGACCCTGCCGACGCTCCTGCTTGCGGCCTCGGCCCTCGTTGCGGTCTCAACGGCCGTGCGCGCCCAGGCACCCGCGCCGCCTTCCGGGTCCCCCGCCGGCCGCCAGCCGGCCGTGACCGACTCCAGCGCCCTGCCCGCGCGTCCCCGCATCTCCGCCGTCCGCGTGTCGGCAAAGGTCTCGGTGGATGGCCGCCTGGACGAGGCCGACTGGGGCCGGGCGCTCCCGGCGAGGGACTTCCTCCAGCGCGACCCCGACGAGGGCAAGGCCGCCACGGAGCCCACCGAGGTCCGCATCCTCTACGACGATGACGCCGTGTACGTCGGCGCCCGCCTGTTCGACTCGGAACCCTCGAAGATCGCGAAGCGCCTGACGCGCCGCGACGGCGACACCGACGGCATCGCCGACCGGTTCATCGTGGTCTTCGACGGGATGCACGACCGCCTGACGGGCTCCCTCTTCTGGGTGACGGCCGCGGGCTCGATCGGCGACGGCGTCCTCTACAACGACTCGAGCGACGACGAGACGTGGAACGGCGTCTGGGACGCGGCGGTCACGATCGACGGCCAGGGCTGGATCGCCGAGATGCGGATCCCGTTCTCGCAATTGCGCTTTGCCGCAGCCGAACGCCAGGTGTGGGGCTTCCACGCCGTCCGCGTCGTCCAGCGGAAGAACGAGGAGACGTGGTGGGCGTTCATTCCGAAGAAGGAGAGCGCCGTCGTGTCGCTGGCCGGCGAACTGGGCGGGTTGGACGGCATCGGGAGCCGGAGGCACCTCGAGCTGCTCCCGTACATGACGGCGCGCGGGGAGTTCAGCGGCACGGCGGCCGCGGGCAATCCCTTCGACGACGGGCGGACCCAGTCGGCGGCGGGAGGCCTCGATCTGAAGTGGGGCCTCAGCAGCAACATGACCATGGACGCCACGGTCAACCCCGACTTCGGCCAGGTCGAGGTGGATCCGGCGGTCGTCAACCTGTCGGTCTTCGAGACGTACTTCGAAGAGAAGCGCCCGTTCTTCATCGAGGGGTCCCAGGCCTTCAGCCGGTTCGGCCGGAACGGCGCCAGCGGTTTCATGGGCTTCAACCGGTCGAACCCGACTCTGTTCTATTCCCGCCGGATTGGCCGGTCTCCGCAGGGCTCCGCGAGCGGCGACTTCGTGGACACGCCGTCGGCGACGACCATTCTCGGCGCGGCGAAGGTGACGGGCAAGACGGGCAGCGGGTGGACGGTGAACCTCATCGACGCGGTGACGTCGCGGGAGTACGCGGACACCGCGTCGGGATCGGCCCGGGGCCGCGTGGAGGTGGAGCCTCTGTCGAACTACCTCGCGGCGCGGGCGTACCGGAGCGTCGGCCAGCGCGGGGGATACGGCGTGCTGGCGACGGCCGTGAACCGGGACCTGCGCGACGGCGGCCTCGAAGGCCGGCTGGCCGACAGCGCGTACGTCGCCGGCGCCGACGGGCACTGGTTCTTCTCCGACAAGCGGGACTACGTCGTCACGGGCAGCTTCTCCGGCAGCCGCGTCGCCGGATCGACGGCCGCCATCTCCCGGCTGCAGCGATCGTCGGCGCGCTACTACCAGCGGCCCGACGCGACCCATGTCGAGCTCGATCCAGCCGCGACGTCCCTGTCGGGCTGGAGCTTCCAATCCGACTTCAACCGGAACAGCGGTGCCTTCAGACCCAACGCATCGTTCTGGGCCGTCAGCCCGGGGTTCGAGGCGAACGACGCGGGCTTCTCGACCACGGTCGATCGGATGGGCATGCACGCCGCCGTGTCGTGGCAGAAGCCGACGCCCGACGCGTTCAGCCGGTACCGCAACCTGTTCACGGCCGCGTGGAGCACGTGGAACTTCGCGGGAGACCGGATGAGCCGCGGGTACTACGCCTCGTTCTTCGCGACGCTCCGCAACTACTGGTCGGTCAACCTGATGACGATCGGCGGGCCGGGCTCGTACTCGGACCGGCTGACGAGGGGCGGGCCGCTGATGGCGTCACCGGCCTTCTTCCAGATGGCCGGCGAGATCGAAGGCGACGAGCGCAAGGCGGTCGTCTGGTCCCTGGAGGGTTCCTACGAGTCCAGCGCGGACGGGTCGTGGTCGGGCGGAGG
>CAZBIP010000040.1:0-7435 GCA_964491885.1 uncultured Vicinamibacterales bacterium | reverse complement strand
CGCGTCGCGCCCGGGGACGGCGGCGCGCCGTTCTCGTTCGCGAACCCGGACTTCAACTACAAGTCGCTCCGCGTCAACGCGGTCTTCCGCTGGGAATTCAAGCCCGGGTCGACCCTCTACGCGGTCTGGACGCAGCAGCGCGAGCGCAGCGAGACCGACGGACCCTTCGACCTGCGCCGCGGGCTCTCGCGTCTCGGCGGCGCCCCGGGCGACAACGTGTTCATGGTGAAGATGAGCTACTGGTTCGGGCGGTGACGCCGCCCGGCGCAACGATCCCGCGCGCGCCTCGGCTATAATCCCAAGAAGGGAACCACTCTGCAGGATCGAAGTGTTCGGCCGGCAACGGCGCCGGCCCGCGGAGTCTTTTGCTGCCAGGGAGACGAGAGATGACGAGAAGCGCAGTCGCAATGGCCGCGGCGCTGATGTCGGCCGTGGTGCTGGCGGGTTCGGGAGCGGCCTTCGCGCAGGCGGGCCAGGACCAGGCGAAGAAGGTCCAGCTCGTTACGCTGTCCTTTGACGACAAGGGCTACGTGGTGACGCCGTCCACCGTCACAAAGGGCGTGCCGGTGAAGATGGAGGTGGACCTCGACACGGTGAAGGGCTGCATGCGCACCGTTGTCATCGACGCCTTCAACGTGAAGCAGACCGTGAAGGCCGGCGCGACGACCATCGAGTTCACGCCCACCAGGTCGGGGCCGATCCAGATCGTGTGCGGCATGAACATGGGGAAGGGCCAGTTCACCGTCGCGGACCCCGCCTCCAGGTAGTGCCCGTCTGAACGCCGTCAGTTCCCCTCTTCCTCGAGGCGGAGCTGCCGCTTTCTCCACAGCAGGTAGATGGCCGGGTAGACGAGCAGCTCCATCAGGAACGACGTTGCCAGGCCGCCCACCATGGGCGCGGCCACGCGCTTCATGACGTCCGCGCCGGTGCCCATCGACCACATGATGGGCATCAGCCCCATCATGGCGGCTGTGACCGTCATCATCTTCGGACGGACGCGCTTCACGGCGCCGTGCATGATGGCGTCCTTCAGCTGCGCCACGGACTGAAGGCGTCCCTCCCGCTTTGCCTCGTCGTAGGAGAGGTCGAGGAAGAGCAGCATGAAGACGCCCGTTTCGGCGTCGAGGCCCATCAAGGCGATCATGCCGACCCAGGCGGCGATCGACACGTTGTAGCCGAGGACGTACATCAGCCAGACCGCGCCCACGACCGAGAACGGCACGGCCAGCATCACGACGGCCGCCTTGAAGGACGACCTGGTGTTCAGGTAGAGCAAGAAGAAGATCAGGACGAGCGTGATGGGCACGACCACCCGCAGCCGCTCCCGGACGCGCTGCATGTTCTCGTACTGGCCGCTCCACTCGATCGAGTACCCGCTCGGGAGCGCCGGCATCCCCGCGGCGACCGCGGCGCGGGCGCGCTCCACGTAGCCGCCGACGTCGCTGTCCGTCATGTCGACGAACACGTAGCCCGCCACCATCCCGTTCTCGTTCCTGATCATCGAGGGCCCGGCGACCGTCCGGATCGCCGCCAGCTGCCGGAGCGGGACCTGCGCCCCCGACGGCGTCATGACCAGCACCTGCCCGAGCCGGTCGAGATCCTCCCTGAGCCCGCGCGGGTAGCGGACGTTCACGGGAAAGCGCGCGCGCCCTTCCACCGTCGTCGTCACGTTCTCGCCGCCGATGGCGGACATGATCACGTCCTGGACGGCGCCGATGGAGAGCCCGACGCGCGCGAGGGCGCCTCGATCCAGGTCGATGTCGACGAAGTAGCCGCCGGCGGCCCGCTCGGCGAAGACGCTCCGCGTGCCGGGTACGCCGCGGACGATCTCCTCCAGGCGGGTGCCGATGGCTTCGATCTGCTGCAGGTCCGGCCCGAAGATCTTGATGCCCACGGGCGTGCGGATGCCGGTCGAGAGCATGTCGATGCGCGCCTTGATGGGCATGGTCCAGGCGTTGGTGGCGCCGGGGATCTGGAGCGCGGCGTCCATCTCCGCCGTCAGGTCGTCCGAGGACAGCCGGTCGGGCCAGATGCGCCGCAGCAGCGCCGCTTGCAGCCACTCGGGGGCGAGATCCGAGTACCAGCGGGACTTCGGCCGCCACTCCGGCGGCGGCTTGAGGATGACCGTCGTCTCCATCATGGAGAGCGGCGCCGGGTCGGTCGACGTCTCCGCGCGTCCGGCCTTGCCGAAGACGGTCACGACCTCAGGGAAGGACCTGAGGATGCGGTCCTGTGTCTGGAGCAGCCGCGACGCCTCGGCGACCGAGATGCCCGGCAGCGTCGTGGGCATGTAGAGAATCGACCCCTCGTTGAGCGGCGGCATGAATTCGTGGCCGAGCCGCTGGTAGACGGGAATGGTCGAGACGACCGTGAGCAGCGCCGCGGCGATGGTCGCTCTCGGGAACCGGAGGACCGTTCGGGCGGCGGGCTCGTAGATCGCGAAGAGCACGCGGCTGACGGGGTGCCGTTCCTCCCGGTAATAGCGGCCCACGGTGACCTGGCCGACCAGCCACGACAGGGGACGCGGGCGCCACGCGGGGAAGTCCATGCGCGTGAAGAGCATCCTCAGGGCGGGGTCCAGCGTGATCGCCAGCAGCGCCGCGATGAACATCGTCAGGTTCTTGGTCCACGCGAGCGGCGTGAACAGTCGGCCCTCCTGGTCGACGAGCGTGAAGATGGGGAGGAAGGCGACGGCGATGACGAGCAGCGAGAAGAACACGGACGGGCCGACCTCCAGCAGGGCCTCCAGCCTGACGGCATGGAAGTCGCCCTTCCGGCCGCCGTGTTCCCAGAGCTCGAGCCGTTTGTACGCGTTCTCGACCTCGACGATGGCGCCGTCGACGAGCACGCCGATCGAGATCGCGATGCCCGCCAGCGACATGATGTTGGACGAGATCCCCATCAGCCGCATGGGGACGAAGGCGAGCAGCACGGCCACGGGAATCGTGATGATCGGCACGATCGCCGACGGGATGTGCCACAGGAAGACCAGGATCACGAGGCACACGACGGCGATTTCGACCAGGAGCTCGTGGCGGAGCACGCCGATGGCCCGCGTGATGAGATCCGCCCGATCGTACGTGGTGACGAAGCGGACGCCCTCCGGCAGCGAGGGCTCGAGCTCCTTCATCCGGGCCTTGACCCTCTCGATTACCGCGCGGGCGTTCTCGCCGTGGCGCATGACGACGATGCCGCCGACCGCCTCGCCCCGGCCGTCCAGATCGGCCACGCCCCGGCGGATCTCGGGGCCGACGGCGACGGACGCGACGTCGCGGAGCAGCACCGGCGTGCCGCGGGCGTCCGTCTTCAGGACGATCGCGTCGAGGTCCGCGGTGCCCTTCACGTAGCCGCGGCCCCGGACCATGAACTCCCGGCCGGCGAGCTCGAGCAGGCGTCCGCCGACCTCGCTGTTGCTCCGGCGCACGGCTTCGGCCACCTCCATGATGCCGAGGTCATGGGCCCTCAGCCGGTTCGGATCGACCGTGACCTGATACTGCCGGACGAAGCCGCCGATCGAGGCGACCTCCGCCACGCCGGGCACCGACTGCAGCCGGTAGCGCAGGTTCCAGTCCTGCAGCGTCCGGAGGTCCGCCAGGGACTGCGTCCCCGAGTCGTCGACCAGCGCGTACTGAAAGACCCAGCCGACGCCCGTCGCGTCGGGCCCGAGCTCCGTCCTCACGCCCTCGGGCAGGACGGGCTGGATCTTCGACAGGTACTCGAGCACGCGGCTGCGGGCCCAGTAGATGTCGGTGCCGTCCTCGAAGATGACGTAGACGTAGCTGAAGCCGAAGTCGGAGAAACCTCGGATGGTCTTCACCTGCGGCGTGCCGAGGAGCGCCGACACGATCGGGTACGTGACCTGGTCCTCGATGAGGTCCGGGCTCCGGTCCCAGCGCGAGTACACGATGACCTGCGTGTCGGACAGGTCCGGAATCGCGTCCACGGGGATGCGCTGGAGCGTGTAGATGCCGTAGGCCACGGCGACCGCCGTGGCCATCAGCACCAGGAAGCGGTTCTGGGCGCTGAACCGGATGATGCCTCGGATCATGGCGGGCCCTCAGTGCTTGCCGGCGTGCGCCGATGGGCTCCGGGCGGCCATTGCCGCGATGGCCGCCTTGAGGCTCGACTCGGAGTCGAGGAGGAAGTTCGCCGACGTCACCACGCGCTCGCCCCTCGCGAGGCCGCGGAGCACCTGGTAGCCGCCGGCCGCCTTCGCGCCGACCTCAATCGCCCTGGGCTCGACCGTCCCGTCGGGATGATCGACGAAGACGAGCCGCCGGTCTCCGGCGTCGATGACGGCGCTGTCCGGCACGACGAGGCCCTGGCCCTCCTCCACGCGCAGCACCACGTCGCCGAACATGTCGGGCTTGAGCAGGCCGCCCTGGTTGGACACGTCGACGCGGACCTTCACCGTCCTGGTGGCGCCGTCGACGGTGGGCGCGATGTTGGACACCCGGCCGCGCCATTCGCGCCCGGGCTCGTAGGGCAGCGCGATGGCCGCCCGCATGCCCAGCCGGACGTCGGGGAGATCGGACTCGTACACGTCGGCCAGGACCCAGACGGACGAGAGGTCCGCGATTTCGAACAGCGTGTCGGCCGGCATCACGCGCATGCCCTGGACGACGTTCTTCGTCGTGACGAAGCCGCCGGCCTCGGCGTAGAGCGTGAACGCGCGCCGGATCGTTCCCGTACGCTCGAGGTCGGCGATGTCGGTCTCGCTGATGTCCCAGAGGCGGAGGCGCTCCCGGGCCGCCTCCGCGAGGTTCGCGCCGCCCCTGGCAACCGACGCGATCCGGCTGGCCCCCAGTTCCTTCTCGGCGCGCAGGGCCAGCAGGTACTCCTGCTGCGTGGCGATCAGCTCGGGGCTGTAGAGCGCGAGCAGCGGCTCGCCCTTCCGGACGTACTTGCCTGTGAAGTCGGCGTACAGCCGCTCGACGTAGCCTTCGAACTTCGCGTGCACGTGCGCCACGCGGCGCTCGTCGACCGCCACGCGGCCGACCGTCGTGATGGCCCGCTCGAGGCGTGCCTCGCGGACCTCCTCGCTGCGGACGCCGAGCAGCGCACGCCGCTCGGGCGTGAGCGACACCACGGCGCGTCCCGGGATGCCGGCGGCCGGCGCCGGAGCGTCGGCCGGCTCGATGAGCACGAGATCCATCCCGCAGATCGGGCACTCGCCGGGCTTGTCCGAGACGACCGTCGGGTGCATCGGGCAGTGGTACTTCGCGGCCGCCGCCTCGGCTGGCGCGCCGTGCTCGTGCGACGAGCGGCACGCGGTCCACGAGATCGAGGCCGCGGCCAGAGCGGCGACGGCGAGCATCGCGACGGAGGTTCGAGTGGCGCGTCTCATGTGGCGCTCCTTACTTCCCGCCCATGCCGCCGGCCACGGCGCCGGTCCGGCCCATCGACGCGGCCGCGGCAGCCGGCGGGGCCGCCTGTCCCATGCTCGCGTCGGCATCGAGGCTGGCCTCGCGCAGGCTCGCGGCGAGCCGCGCGTGCTCCGCGATCAGGCTGGCGCGCGTCCACCGATCCGCGTAGAACGCCGCCATCGACTCGAGCACCGAGGTGAACGGCACCTTGCCGGCCTGGTAGTTCGCCAGCGCGGACTCCACCGTCATCTGGTCCTGCGGCAGGACGCCGCCGTCATAGAGGGCCACCAGCCGCTCGGCAGCCCTTGCACGCGTGAAGCGCTCCCGCGTGCGAAAGTCCAGTTGAAGCCCGAGGGACTCCACGCCGTGAGCGCCGCCCTTCGCCAGGATCTCGGCCTCGGCAATGGCGCTCTCGCGCGCCTTCTTGTCGAACGGCCACGACACGCCCACGCCGGCCACCCACATCGGGTCGAGGCCGCCGCGGTTCATGAAACCGCCCTGCACCGTCAGGTCGGGCTTCAGCTCCCGCCGCGCGAGCGCCGCGGCGGCGAGGTTCGTCTCCACCGCGAGCCTGGCGGCCTGCAGCTCCGGACTGACGGCCCGAGCTTCGGCCACGGCGTCTTGCGCGGTTCCGAACATCGGGACGAACGCCAAGCGCGGGATCGTGGCGACCGGCGTGTCGTGCGGCCGGGCCAGGAGCCGGTTGATCTCCGCCAGCCTGACGTCCGCCTCGGCTTCCTGCTCGACGGCGCGCTGCTCGAGGCGCGTGACCTCGGTCTGGGCCCGGAGGACGTCCGTCTGGGTCCCCTGGCCGACGGCGTACCTCGCGCGCGCCACGCTCTCGATCTGCTGCAGCAGCGTCCGCTGGTCCGCCGTGAGGGCCTGGAGCTCGCGTGCCAGGACCAGGGCGTAGTAGGCACGCCGCACCGACGCTTCGAGCGTCAGCCGCGCGCGGGACAGCGCCGGCTCGGACTCACGGGCCCGGCTGGCGGCGACGTCCGCGCGAAGCCGGCGCTTGCCCGGCCACGGCAGCTCCTGGCTCACCATGATTCCCAGCGTCGTCATGGGCATGCGGCCGAGGCTGGGAGCCCAGCCGTCGTTGGTGAACGCCATCGAGACCATGGGATCGGGCCTCGCGCGGGCGCGCTCGACGGCCGTCCTGGAGGCGTCGATGCCGGCCTGCGCCGATTGCAGATCGGGGTTCCGAGCGAGCGCCTCTTCGACGAGGGCCTCCAAGACCGGGTCGGCCTGGGCCGGCGACGCCGGAACCTGCCCGTGTGCCGGTCCGGCCGTGCCGAACACCAGCAGGGCGCACACGCTCAACGCTCTCGCAAGATGCGCCGGTATTGCCGCCGCCATGTCACCTCCCGCGGAGCCGCCGCGATCCGACGGATCGCCGCGGCCGCCATTCCGACCTGCTTGAAGAGACCGACCTCCGGGGCCCGGACGGGCCTCGGGCTTCAGTGCCGGATCAGCGGCGGAGAACCTGGATGGGAGGGGACGACGCCGTCGTCGGCTGAAGCGCCGAGCGCAGGATCGTCACGGCTGCGAGGGCCGGGCGTTCGGCGGTGGTCTGAGGCGGGACCGCCAGTTGGATGGCGCTGACGGGCGTCGCGTCCCGCTCGACCGATTCGATGTGGCAACAGGACTCGGCCGCGCCGAATGCGAGCGCGTCCTCGTCCGCCGAAGGGCGGCAGCAGTTATGGCCGGGCCTCGCAGATGGCGAGTCGGGCCCGTGGTGGCAGAAGCACAACCCAGCCGACGCGTTCAGCAACGCGGCGGCGAGCACAGCCGTGCGGAGGGTCCGGGCCAGCAGTCTCATGCGATAGCACCAGCATGCCCCAGCGAAGGCGTGCCTGGCAAGGGCGTTCGGCGTGGACTGTTCCGCCGCGTCGTCCACCTTCGTGAGGCTGCGCGAGGGTGCCGGCGCGGGCGAGAGCGCGCGGCGGCCTTTACGCTATGATGCCAGCGGCGCGGAAGCCCCTCGATTCGCTGGAGGACTGCCATGAAAGTCGCGCGGTTTGGGCTCGCTGTTCTGTTCGTACTCCTGCTGGTTCCGCAGGCGCTCG
>CAZBIP010000039.1:18575-20064 GCA_964491885.1 uncultured Vicinamibacterales bacterium | reverse complement strand
GGGCGGCTCACGGGTCCTGCCGCCAGTCACCCCCGTCCGTGCTCGCGCACAAAGCGCTTGTCACGGGAGTCGCGCTGCGGCCGGCCGGGGGGCCCCCGACTGGCGTCACCCGCTCGCCGCCTGCGAACTCGAGCCGGGCGGACCAGAGCGCTCCAGCAGTCAATACGCGCAGGCGCGGGCTTCGGAGGCGAAGGCGTCCAGGAGCGCGGGCTCGGCTTCGAAGAAGTGATCGGACGGGGCGAGGATGAACCCGCCGCCGCCGCCGGCCGCCTCGAAGGCCTCCCGCACGGCCCGGCGCGTGTCGTTCGGCGTGCATCCCGTGAAGTAGTGGAACTGATCGAAGCCGCCGATCATGCAGACGCGGCCGCCGATCCGGGCCTTCGCCTCGGCCAGCCTCGTGTCGCCTCCCATGTCTCTCGGCGTGAACGTTTCCATCGCGTCCACTCCCATCGCCGCGATGCGTTCGAGGAGGGGCATCATCCCGCCGCACGTGTGGTAGACGATGCGCTGGCCGGCGTCGTGGGCGGCGGCGACGAGCGGCGAGTCGAACGGCGCGACGAAGCGATCGAAGATGGCCGGCGAGATCACGGTCGAGGACGCATCCCCACCACCCAGTTCGATCAGATCGAAAGGCGCCCCGGCCGACGACTGGAGAAACGCCAGCTTGCGGTCCCGCAGGACGCCGAGGAGCGCCGCGACCCACCCGGGGTCGTCGTGCGCGGCGAAGATCAACTCCTGGATGCCGACAAGGACGGCGGCGTCCTGCCAACAGCCCGGCTGGCCGTAGATCGCGAACCCCGGCACGGCGCCGCGGACGATTCCGCGGCCGGCGAATTCGGCGGCGGCGGCGCGGACGGCTTCGCCGTCGCACAGCGGGACGGGCGCATAGCGCGCCACCACGTCGATGTCGGCCGGCTGCTTGATCAGCCGTTCGGCCACCCACGTCGTGCGCCCGTCGTCCTGGACGACCATCGAGAGGACGCCGCGCGGCGTCGTGAACGCGTAGCGCATCGTGCGGAAGTCGGGATGGGGGAGCGCGGACCGCTCGACGCGCCACTCGCCGGTGAGGAACGACCAGGATTCGCCACTTGGATCGGCATCCGGGTCGGGCCGGGCGCCGTCCCGGGGCCGCAGCGGCGTCGTCCACCGGATGGCGTCCAAGCCGTAGCGATCGAAGAACTCGCGTTCAGACAGGCCGCCCGCCTCGCGGAGGAACGACGGCATCAGGTGGTGCGTCGTGACGGGCAGGCGGTCCGGCACTCCGCGTGCGAGGGCGACCAGCAGGCGCTCGCGCGAGGTCATGAGGTCCGGCCCCGCGCTCAGGCGCCGCACTCGCGGCCGGCCATGCGCTCCATGTAGCCGGGATCGATGTGCGGATCGTCAGCGGCGTGCCGTTCCATGAGCGCCACGCGGCGCGCCAGGAGTGCCTTGAGGTTGCGGCCGTGCAGGAGCGGCGACTCGCCCAGATCGGTCGTGGCCATGAACTCGA
>CAZBIP010000039.1:6069-18475 GCA_964491885.1 uncultured Vicinamibacterales bacterium | reverse complement strand
GCGTCGCGGGCGGCGTCGCGGTGCGACGCGAGCAGGGCGATGGCGCGGTCGAGCGGCTGCCAGACATGGGCGTCGATCCGCTCGAGGGCCAGCCGGCTCTTGCCGGGCGTGAGCAAGGTGAACAGGACGTCGCGGCTCAGGTCCACGTTGTTCGGGTTGTGCGGCGTCGTGCACATGAACCGCTCGTAGTAGGCGCGATCCCCGGCCGGGATGGCCTCGATGTCCGGCACGAGCGGCCTCGCCCAGAGGCGGTACCACGTGAACCCGATGGTCGAGTAGAGGGGCGCCGTGTTCGGGAACGCGAGGATGGCCTCCTCGGCCAGTTCCCACGCCTCCAGCAGGACGGGCGCCAGGTCCGGCCCCGCCCACTCGCCCGCCACCGCGGCGATGGCGGCACCGACGTCCGCCCCGCGGTCGAACTGGAAGCGCCGCAGGATCTCGTGGTTCGCGTTGAACGGGACGAGTTCGGGCGGGCACGTCCCGCCGACGTTCGCGATCGCCGCGACGCCGTTGTCGCGGAGGAGCGCCAGCCGGCGCCAGGTCAGGCGCGGGTAGGGGACGCCGAGGAGCGGCGCGAACATCTGGTGCGGGCCGGCGGAGAAGTAGAAGTGCGCCTCGGCACCGCGTTCCCGCAACTCGGCCGCCAGTTCGCGTTCCCGATCCGCGAAGCCGAGCTGGTAGACCGATCCGCTGTTGACGGCGCTCGAGTCGGGATAGCGCGGGTGCCGGTACGGCATCTCCCACCCGCGCGCGACGAGCGACGTCGTCTCGACGTCCAGTCCGTCGCCGAGCCCCGCCCAGACGGTGTCGTGCTCGCCGTAGAACGACTCGAGGCGCGTGATGACGCGGAACGCGGGATTGACGGCGCGGGCGGCGTCCTTCAGCACGCCGAAGAAGCGCAGCGCGCACGCGCCGGCCTGCCTCGCGATCTCCTCGTCGTCCTTCCACTCGCGGATGAGGTACGGGCCCCCGTTACGGCCGACGTAGAGCGACTTCGTGTGCTCGAAGCCCGAGCCGCTGTCGTTCGACCAGACGTCGAGGAACCCGAGGTCGGGCACCTCGTGCATGAGCGCCGCCAGCATCTCGGCGTAGTGCTCGCGGACGCGGGGGTGCGCGAGCGTCATCGTGTAGCGCGGCTTGAAGGAGCGGAACGGGTGATCGACGCGCGGTCCGCGCAGCATCGGGTAGCGGGCGAAGAACTCCTCGGGGACCGAACGCGGCTCGAACGAGAGCAGCCCGGGCACGAGGCCGTACGTGCGGGCCAGCGCGGCGTTTCGCTTGAGAACGGCGAGGTTGGCCGAGAGGTAGTAGGCGGGGTAGAGCCCCCGGTTGAGCGACGAGCTCACGAACTGGTCCAGCGCCGGGCAGTACGTGTAGAACATCGGGTACGCCTCGCCCTTTGGCCCGGTTTCGAGTCCCATCGGGTAGGCGAGGGCGTTGACCTCGATGTGGGTGTATCCCCACGCGGCGAGTTGGCGGACGTACGACTCCGGATCGAGCGCGTGCTGGATCCGCGCTTCCTGCGTGAGGAAGATGTCGTAGCAGGAACGGTTCCACGCGAAGGCGGGCGCGATCGAGGCGCCTCGCTCGAGATCGCCGAGTTCGCGATCGCCGGCGGCGTCGAGGAGCCACGCCGCCGCCGCGTACAGCATCCGGCCGCCGGCGCTGGCGAGACGGCCGGACCCGTCGGGTGACAGCTGGATCTCGATTCTCGAGCCCGGCAGCGCACCCGGCGCCGGCAGGACGCCTGACGCCGGCTCGTCACCTGACGCGGCTGCCGTCGCATCGATCGCGAGGACGCCAGGTTCGCGGGCGGTTCCGAGCGCCGCGACGGCTCTCACGTCAGCGCCAACCCGGCGGCCGATCAGGGCAGCGGCCGTGGACGCCGCGGGCGCGCTGCTCGAGGCGACCCTGATCTCCCGCACGTGCCGCAAGGCCTGGCCGACGGTCATGCCGCTCCTCCGAACTTGATCTCGATGCGGACCGAGCCGGCCACGCGGCACGCGAAGTCGGCGTAGGCGCTGTCTTCCACCATCACCGTCTCGACTGGGACGGACTGGCCGTCGCAGCGCGCGGTGACCGCGCGGCCGCCCTGCGGCAGCAGCACATGCCACTCGACGTCGGCCCCCGCGGCGCCTGCGCCGGCCCCGGCGAGCCGCGCCTCGATCGTGACCTGCCCGCGGCGCCGCCGGTACTCGTACTCGACGCCCGCGCCCGAGGCCGCGTAGCCCACGGCCACGTCCGCGTCGTAGACTCCGGCGGCTTCCCACCGCGGCGACAGCCGGATGGCGTCGAACGCGCGGCCGCGATCGACGACGCCCGCCAGCCCTTCGAGGAGGGCCCAGGCCATGGCGCTGGAGCCCCAGCCGTCCGCCGGCGTCGCCTCGGGGCTCGTGCTGGTCTCGACGGTGCTCGGCCGGCCGTCGGGGAAGTACCAGAGGAACGACTGACCCTGCTCGGATGCCAGCGCCCAGTAGCGTCGCAGGATGTCCACGCCGTACTCCTCGAATCCGTGTTCGAAGGCCGCGCGGGCGAGCTCGCCGCCGACGAGCGGCATGATGCCGCCGTTGACGTAGGCGCCTTTCACGAGGCGCGGGTCCCCGAACACCCCGTCCGGGAACGGGGGATCGATCGAGAACCACTCCGCGAAGGCGCGACGCTCCGCGCCGCGCCGCTGGTACTCCCGCAGGATGGCGGCGGCCTGCGCGTGGTCGGCCGCGCCCCGGTTGATCGCCATCGGGTTGCTCAGGCTGAGCTGATCGCGCTCGTCCACGCCCGCGATCTCGACGGGCGTGATCTTCACGAAGTGCGTGTAGAACCGGCCGTTCCAGCACACGCGGCTCATCGCCGCTCGCAGGGCGCCGGCTTGCGCCTCCCACCGCCCGGCGATCCGCTCGTCTCCGAGGCGCCGGTGCAGCAGCGCCATGAGGCCGAACGCCTCGACGTAGCCGGACACGTCGCCGTGCATGTAGCCCCAGTACGTGTCGTCGGTCACCTGGAACTGCAGCCAGGGGTGCCGCCCGGCGGTGTAGGCGAAGTCCCACGTGTCGATGGTGTAGGGCCGCTTCACGAGGCCGGCCTCGCCGTCCCAGTACCACGGGTGCGACGTGACGTAGCGGAGCGCGCGCTCGAGGGACGGCAGCATCCGCCGCATCCACTCGTCGTCTCCCGACGCCTGCCACGCGAGGTACGCGGCCTTCACGAACCGGTACTCGACGTCGGCCTCGACGGGCACGCGCACGTATTTCGTCCAGTTCTCCCGCTGTCCAGTCGGCTCCTCGGGAAACGTGGTGACGAAGTCGAAGATCCGGCCGTTCGCCGCCTGCGTGTCGGCGAAGTGCTCGACGGCGCTCCCGACGTCCGGCTCGATGTGCCGGACGGCGCGCAGCATGTCGCTCAGGTCGCGGATCCAGACGGACCGCGCGTCGCCGGTCCGGTAGCCGCGGACGCGGCGGCCGTCGATGGCGAGGTCGAGGACGTCGCGCTCGAGAAACGACCGCACGAGCGGGAACAGCCCGTCAAACTCGGGCCGGCCGGTCCGGATGCGGGTCTCAACGCCCACTGGGCTGCACCTGCACCGTGTCGCGCCAGTAGCGGACCTTGTCGAAGCCGGCCGGGTCGGCGACGCCGTCGAACGGCAACCCGTGGAACGACTGCCCGTTCTGGAACAGCACCTGCGCGCCGTGCTGCGCGCGCGTCATGTTGACGATGGCGTAGGAGAGCGCGCCCGCGTCCTGGCTGGCGAACACGAAGTCGCCGTCGGTGACGAGGGGGCCGTAGGCGATGCGGCCCTTCTCGAAGAGGTACCGCGGCCGGCGGTAGTCGTGCGCGATGTCCATTCGCAGGTTTTGCTTGGCCGCGATGGTGATGCGGCGGGACCCGGCCTCGATCTCGACGGCCAGCCCCGCGCCCTCCGGCATCGACTCGACAAACGTCACGCGCGCCGCGAGCGCCTTCGGATCGGCGTCCTTGCCGTGGGGGATCAGGACGGTCACGAAGCCGGCGGTGTGGCCCAGCTCGAAGTGCTGCCCGGTCGCCTGGTGGATGGTCAACTCGTCCTGGTAGTGGCGCTTCTGGGGCGTGACGCCCTCGATCCGGAAGTGCGTGGACGGGAAGACCACGAGCAGGCGGTCGGTGTCCGGCAGCGCCAGCTGGCCGACGGCGTCGTAGCCCGTGTCGTACCAGTGCTCGCCCTGCGCGTGGATCTTGCGCGTGTGCCACAGGTTCGCGAGGGTGAAGAACTCGTCCGTGCGCGACTTGAAGATGTCGAAGACGACGAACAGGCCGGGGTCCTTCACGTACGCGATCACCCGGTCGTAGTCGTAGCCCCACCCGTCGTCGATCAGGCGGGTGCGGCTGTAGTCCACTTCCGGCAGCGACAGGAAGTCCACCTTGCGCGTGCGGACGGGCCGGTAGGAGCCGGCGTTCCGGAGGAACTCGAGGAGCGGCTGGGCCGGCACCGGGTCCTTGCTGCTGTAGCGCGTGTCGCCCTTCTCCTGGCCCATGAAGAACTTCTCGGGCCGGATGACGAGGCGGTTGTGGAAGTAGTCCTGCCGGTAGGCGCCGAAGGGGCCGCTCGGCATGTAGTCGCGGTAGCCGCCGTCGCGCAGGAGCACCGACCCGTTCGACATCAGCATCACGATGCTGTTCTCGTCGGCGTGGCCGTGCGTCATCTTCTCTTCCTCGACCGGGATGGAGTCGCGCAGGTAGTCGCGGAAGTTCATGCCGCCGTCGCCCTCGTCCCGGTAGTTCAGCAGCAGGTACGTCGAGGCCGGCGACCAGCCGTTGCGGAACACGATCTTCTTGCCCTGCACGTCCTCCATCACCTCGCCGCTGAGGTGCGGGGGCGCCGCCGGCGCGAGGCCCGGGCGGCCCCAGCGGTAGCTGTCGAGGAGGAAGCAGCCGAGGCCGACGCTCGTCGGGGCGGAGAAGTCGATGAACTTCGACGCGATCTGCTGCGCGGCCCAGGTCATCTGCGGGTCGTTCAGGCGGGCGGCGGCGGCCTCGAAGAACACGAGGTAGTGCTGCCAGTTCTGCGTCCAGGCGGCGTCGCCGAAGTCGGGCACCACCGAGGCGGGCGACATCAGGTTGAGGAAGTAGTGCGCGTAGTAGTACACCTCCGGCGTGCGGAACAGGTCGTCCATCTTGCCGAGGGCGTCCGCGTACCCCAGGAGCGAATACAGCCAGACGCCGTGGTAGATCGTGGCGTCCTCGATCTCCCAGTTGCCCCAGTTGTCGTCGCCGAGGGCGCGGCGCTGCTGCTCCCACGCGGCGGCCCGCGGGTGCGTCGGGAACGCGCGCACGGCCCACGCCAGCGACTCGGCCCGCAGCATGGTCCGGTTCATCGCGCCCCACTCGGACGTCTGGAGCAGGTACTCGATCGAGTGCGCGGCGACCTCCTCGATCGTCTTCGCGTCCGCGGGCGTCAGCTTGCCCAGTCGGTTGAGCGCGTCGTAGGCGCGCAGGTACCGCATGACGGTGAAGAAGTCGGACAGGGCAGGGACGCCGTGGTCGTAGTCGGGCCGCTTCTTGATCGCCCAGTCTGGGAAGGCGGACCGGTAGTCGCCGTAGGTGACGAGAATCTCGCGGGCGCGGTCGGCGTACTCCGGCCGCTTCTCCTTCTCGAACAGGTAGGAGTAGATCAGCGCCGTCTCCAGCAGGCCCCCGGGCGCGCGGTACCCGAAGGGGCTGTTCGGGTCGAACGTCGCGCGCCACCGGGCCAGGGTCTCCTCGCGATGGCTCCACGCGTAGTCGGCGGAGCCGCGCGCGTACTCGAGGTAGCGCGCGTGCGTCGCAGCCGCCGGCGCGGGCGCGGCAGTCCGCCCGGATCGCGCGGCCCGCGCGGCCGACTGGGGCGCCGCGGCCTCCGGACCGACGGCCGCCGACGACAGCACGACCGCACTGGACGCCGCGACGAGGCCCGCGGCCAGAACACGTGACAGGGACGTCATGGCAATGCTCCCGCGATGTCAGGCGCCCTCGTCGATCCGGCGCCACGTTTCGAACACGTGCAGCACGTTCTCGGGCCTGGAGCCCGGGCCGAACTCGCACTCCGCGATCACGCCGCCGTCGGCGTACAGGTGCGTCCTCACGTCGCGCACCGCCTGCGCCACTTCTTCCCTGGTTCCGCGCGACAGGAGAACCTGCCGGTCGATCTCGCCCCAGAACGTCATCCGGCCGGCGAACCTCTTTCCCAGCTCTTCGACGCCCATCACCGCCACCTGGCTGTTCAGCGCGTCGATCCCGATGGCCACCAGGTCTTCCATGATGTCGAGGATGTTCCCGTCCGAGTGCATGAACACGTACTTGCCGTAGCGCCGCGCCACGGCGACGTACTCCTCGTACATCGGCTTGAAGTGCTTTCGGAAGACCTTCGGCGACACCAGCATCCGCTGCTGGGCGCCCCAGTCGTCCATGATGACGATGGCGTCCACGTCGGTCCTGGCCCAGGCCTCGACCTCGCGCACGTAGTGGGCGTGGATGCGCCGGAGCAGCTCCAGCAGTTCCGGCGGCTCCTCCGCCAGGTCCATCAGCGCCTGCTCCATGTTCCGGATGAACTGCAGCCGCTCGAGCGGCCGGATGAGGGTGCCAGCCAGCGTGAACTGGTCCGTGCTGCGGCAGAACGCCCGCACCGCCTCGGCATCGACCGCCAGCGCGGATTCGGGCGTCCGGAAACCCTCGAGCTGCGACCAGTCCTCGATGAGCGCCTTGTGCGTGATGCCGATCACGCCGCCGTGGATGTTCCGGAAGTGGCAGCCCCACTCGTCGATGTAGTCGCCCTTCTCGTAGCGGCCGCCCACGATCGGCAGCGGCGCGAGATGGAGCGGCGGAACGGTCACGATGTCGTCGGGGAACTCGTGGCGGAGGCGGGCAAAATACTCCGGGTAGCGCTCGGTCGCCCACGGCAGCGCCCAGACGTGGCGCGGCGTCCGCTCCGGCCTCTGGAAGTGAATGGCCCGCCGCACGAGTTCCCTGGATGTCATCGCCATCATGCTTCCGGCTCAGGCGTGTTCGCGGGCGCCCCGGCCGCCAGGCGCGCAGGCACGGACGGCTCGACCGCCCGGCCCGCCGCCGCCCAGCCGCAGCCGGCTTCGCTCGGGAGGCGCCAGGTCTCGTAGCAACGCGTCAAATCGTCTCCCAGCCCGGACGCGAACGGGCGACCGGTGTCGTCGGCGCGGCAAAACGCAGCGGGGACCTGCGCGATGTCCGCCGCCGAGGCGTGCATGGCCTCGACGCACGACGTCTGCGCGGACGCCGCTTCGATTCCGCAGACGACTGGCCCGGCCCGCCTGACCCGATCGATCGCGACGAACAGCTTGTGAAACTGGTGCGTCGCGTCCGGGCCGCCGTACTCGACGGCGTCGCCGCCCTGCACCGTCCCGACGATGGCGCGGCGTTCCTCGCCGAACACGATGGTGCCACGGTCGCACTCGAGGCGGAAGCGCGGCTGGATCGGGGCCTCGGTGGCGTGCGACGCGAGGAACAGGACCTCGCACCCCTCGCGCGTGACGACGCGGCAGGCGGCGGTGTCGGCGCTCTCGATGGGAAAGACGCGCGTCATCTCGGCCGTCACGCGGGCCGGCATCGCGCTGAGATGCATCGCCGGTCCGAGAAGGAAGAACGCGTTGTGGAGAAAGTGCGCCATCGCGTTGTTGGCCGGGCTGTCGAGTACGGGCGCGCCCGTGATGCCGTCGCGCAGCCGCCCGGCCCAGGCGTTGCGCGTGTAATAGGCGAGGTCGCGCGGCCACGCGCACATCGTCGCGAGCCGCCGCGGACGGCCGTACCGGCCGTCCAGCAGGTCGCGCTTCGCGGCCTGGATGGCCGCCGAGAACGACCACTGGTAGCCGATCATCACGAACCGGCGCGCGCGATCGCGCAGGGCGGCCAGCGCCTCCGCGCCCGCCGATGCCGCGCCGAGGGGCTTGTCGCACAACACGTGACTGCCGCGCGCGAGGGCCGCCGCGGTCTGCGGGACGTGGAAGTGGATGGGTGAGACGACGACGGTGAGGTCCGCGCGGTGCCCGGCGTCGAAGAACGCCTCCACGGTGTTCACGACCGGCACGCCGAGGGCATCCACGGCCGGCCACGCGGCCGACGCCCGCGCCTCGGGATCGACAACCCCCGCCAGCGTGGCCGTCGAGGCGGGCACCTCGTCGAGCAGCGCGCGCAGGTAGTAGTAGCCGTAGCCGCCGATGGCGACCATCAGCACCCTGACCGGGCCCGCATCGCCGTGCCGTTCGTCGGCCACGCCTGCTACCGCGCCTCCGGTTCCTCTTCCAGCAAATCGGTCTCGCACGCCCGTTTCGTCGCGAGGTCGACGACCAGCGTCTTGATCTCGAACGGCCCAAGGCGGACGCGGGCGGCCACGCCGAGCGCCGGGACCGTCAGCGTCGTCTCGCGGGCGGACCCAGTCGGCTCGAACAACCGCACGACGAGGCGGCGCCCGTCGCCGGACATCCGCATCGCCGGCATCTGCACGACGTCGTCCGACAGCACCGCGCCGGGCATCGCCGCGCGGCCGACGGTCCCCGGCGGGAAGGCGACCAGCGCCATCGGTGCTTCGGTCCGGGCCGTCGCTTCGCGATCGATGGCCTCCAGCCGCTCGGCCGCGTGGCCTCCGGTCAGCCAGAACCTGAACACGTGCTCGCCGCGATCGACCCGGCTCTCGACACGATCCTGCCGCACGACGGGCGTGCGATCGTCGATCGGGTGTCCCGCGTAGGCCGGCGATCGCAGGCACGAGAGCCGGACTTCGTTGCCGGCGTAGTCGAAGCCGTACGTGCCATCGGTGACGATCGTGAGGGCGCGGCGGCCATCCGCCGACACGCAGGCCAGCCAGCGCTGGCCGACGAGTTCCTCGGCTTCCCGGTCGTGCTCCTCGGCGCCGAACGCGACCTGGCTCCGCACGCGCATCGGACCGAGCGCGGCCGGGATGGCGAGCTTCAGCATGGCGTCCGTCTCGGCCCAGGTGACGCGCGCCTCGACCTCGATTTCGGCGCCTGCTTTCGGCAGGGCATACCGGAGTCTGAGCGCGGAGCGGCGGAACGCGAGCACCGCTTCGACAACCGTGCGCACCGGCCCGTCTTCGACGACACGGACGGGCGGCAGGGCAGAGGCTGCCACTCCCGCGAGCCGCGCGGCCTCGCGCGGGTCCATCAAGGAGAACTCGCCGGCGACGTCGCGGAATCCCCGCACCTTCATGCCCCACGGGTCGGCCGAGTCGCGCACCACCAGCGGGCGGAACGCGCCGCCATCGACGAACGGCGTCCCGATCGCTCGATAGCCGACCAGCAGTCCCGCCGAGCCGTCGATGTCGGCCTCGCAGTCCGCGCCCCGGTGGCGGAACACGCCCGAGACGGGGCGGAGCGGGGGAGCGGGAGGCCGGGGCACGTGCCGCAGCCGGCAGGAGAAGCGGCTCGTGGCAGAAGGGTCGAGCGTGGCGCGGAAGGCGATCCGCTTCCGTTGATCCATCTGGATGTTGCAGCTCTCCTTCTCGACCTGCGCCGGCACCGCCACGCCGTCCCAGTTGGTGAGCACCGGCTCGAGAAACGTCGCGGGATCGGTGTTCGGCTCGGGCGGCTGCATCTCGCAGACGATCGTGCCCGTCACGGGGAACGGGTGCGGATTGTGCGCGAACAGCGGGTACTCGCCTTCTTCGGCCTTCGGCTCTCCCGCCAGCAGCGCGAAGAACGCGCGCACCCTGAGCCGGTCCGCGATCTCGAGGCCGTGCCCCAGCCGCTGGAGGGCCTGCGCCTCGGCCTCTTCGATGGACGTCCCGGCCAGGACGTCGTGGAACTGCGCGAAGAGCAGCGCCTCGAGCGCCTCCTCCAAACCGGCGGACGGGTACTCCAGCAATCCCTGGATCGCGGCCGAGGCGCACATCTTCTCGGCCGTGAACACGCGCGCCTCGAGCCGGCGGTGCGCGCGCTTCACGGTGGACATCGACGTATAGCACCCCGGCGCCCAGGGGTTCAGATCGCGCTCGACGCGCGGCAGCGCTGCGCGCTTCGTCTCGAGGCGCTCGAAGTACTCCTCGGGCCGGCCGTGCACGATCTTCCGGTCTTGCGTTCCGTCCGCAAGGGCAGCCAGGGCGCGCAGGTCTTCGCGTGACGCCCCGCCGCCGTGGTTGCCGACGCCCCACAGGACGAGCCCGTCCTCGTCGTCCGGGTGCGCCTCGATCCACCGCTCCACCTTCACGCGTGCGCGGCCGAGTTCCGAGTTGTAGTGCTCGGCTGACCGGTGGGCGAGCACGGACGACCCGTCGTAGCCGACCCAGACGAAATCGTCCGAGGGCAGCGTCAGATGCCTGGCGTCGGGCCGGCTGAAGAGGTAGCCGGTGCAGCCGGACTTCGCCAGGATCTGGACGAGCCCCCGGCTGTGGCCGAACGCGTCCACGTTGAACGCCACGCGGGGCCGCACGCCGAACCGATCGGCGAAGTACCGAAGTCCCGTGGTGATCTGGCGGACGAACGACTCGCCCGACGGCAGGTTGCAATCAGGCTGCAGGAACCAGCCGCCGCACACGTGCCACCGTCCCGCGCGCACCAGCCGCCCAATCCGTTCGAAGAGGATCGGCTCGTGCTCTTCGACCCACCGGTAGAGCAGCGCCTCGTTGTGGCAGAAGACGAAGCCGTCGTACTTCTCGCAGAGATCCGCCGCGGCGCGGAACGTCGCGAGTGTCGCCGCCAGGCCTTCTTCCCAGGGCCACAGCCACACCGGGTCGATGTGGGCATTGCAGACGAGCACCACGCGCCGCGAGGGTGTCATGCGAGCGGCCTCACGGGCTCGTCGATGGACATGCCGCCGGCATCGTACGGGACACGGATCTCTTTGTCTTCGGGCGCGGCCGGATCGGCGCGCAGCCGCAGGTCCAGCCAGCCGTCGCCGATGGGCAGCCGCGCCTCGACGCCCGCCACGCCGGGCAGCAGTTTCGGCCTCACTCTCACCGCATCCACCCCGGGCCGCACCCCCAGCACGTGCTGGACGACCAGCAGCACCATCTCGGCCCATGTCCAGGGCGTGATGCCCACCTGCGGGAACGGCGGGGAGGCGCGCGGGCCGTCGTTCTCGAACCAGGTGCCGGCGGCCCCGCCGTCGGTCGCGGCCATCCACCGCAGGACCCGCCAGGCGCGCGCGCCATCGCGCGCCTCGATGGCGGCCCGGGCGACGAACAGGGAGGCGAACGGCCACGCGCCGGGGGAGTCGGGTTCGGACGACACGTGGTAGCGGCCGTAGCCGCCACGGTGCCACGCCTGGTTCCACAGGGTCTCGACGGATTCCATGGTCGCCCTGGCCACGGCCGACGTCGGCGCGACGAGCCCGAAGACGATGGGGAGGACGCAGCAGGTGTCGGGGTTCAGCAGGTGAGGCGGGTCCATGGCGAGCGGTACGCCGGCGGGCAGGCCCGCGCGATCGCCCGGCACGATCGTTTCCTGCACCGGTCCCGCGAGCAGCCGGCGCTTCACGAAGCCCCTCGCGTCGGAGAGCGCGAACGCGGGATGGGAGAGCATCGCGTCGTGGAGCGATTCGGAGGCGTCCTGCCAGCGGCGGGCGGCCTCCGCCCGCCCGAGGCGGCGGGCCAGCGTGGCGGCGCTCGCGAGCCCCAGCGACACGAAGAGCTGATGCACCATCTCCAGGCCGGGCCTGATGCCGTGCGCGGCGTGCCGTTCCCAGTACTCGCGCGTCCCGCCCAGCATGCCGCTCGCGGCGTGGCGGAACTCCAGGCGCAGCGGGTACTCGGCCGCCGCGACGATCCGTTCCCAGAGCGCCGACACGAGGCCGACGTCGCCCGTCCAGGCGACGTACTCGCCCAGCGCGTAGAGCAGTTCGCCGTTCTGATCCAACTCCACGTCGTCGCGGCCGCGGGCCTGGCTCGAATCCAGCGTCGCGCCCTCCGGCGTCACGAACTCGGTCGCCAGGCGGTGCAGCATCGTCCGCGCGAGATCCCGCCTGCCGAGCATCGCGAGCGCCAGGGCCGCAAAGGACTGGTCGCGGACCCATTCGCGGTTGTACTGCCAGATGCCGCCGTCCATGCATCCGCGCGCGGAGACGGCGGCCGGGAGCTGCGCCGCGGTGGCCTGGAACAGCCGGTCGAGAATCGGGTCGCCGAAGCGCACGGCCGCCAGGTCAGGCGCGGGTTCCGCGGCGGCGTACTCGACGGGGCTGGACTCCGCCACGCGCACGGCCACCGAGCCGCTCGCGCGGTCGAGGTCGTACACGAACCACGCGCGCGCCTGCTCACCGGGTGCGATCGAGAACGGGGACTCGACCGTGGTACCCGGCGCGCCAGTACGAATCGACCCGGAGCAGGTCTCACGCCCGGTGTTGACGAGCGTGACCGAGCGCGCCAGGCGGGGCAGGCCCGCGTCCGGGCAGCAGAACCGTTCCTCGACCCTGAACCCTCCGC